>QHRD01000211.1:0-7611 GCA_003220005.1 Verrucomicrobiota bacterium
AGTTTCTCGCCATGGATCATCGGCGTAACGGAACAGTTCTCCGCCGAGCTTCTTCAGTTCTTCGGTGCTGATCGTACGAATCGATTTGGCGAGGGCCTTGCGGCGCTCTTTGTCGAGGTTCTCAAGATCGAATTGTTCGAACGGCATGGGGATTAAGCTTATTCAGTTAACTATCGTTCGCCAGGCGAGCTGTTGCTCTTTGTAACTGACTCCATCCCGACCGACTCATTGGACTTTAGTCCTATTCCTGATCGTAAGCGTTTGTGGAAACTGAATGACGCTGCCATGAAACTGCTCCTTCAAGAAATCCGTCGTAACCCGCTGCTCTGGCTGCTTGTGTTTGTCCCCATCGCGCTGGCAGCGGAGAAGCTCAACCACGAAGCACACACGCTACATTTCATTCTTTCGGTGCTCGCAATTTTGCCGCTGGCTGTCCTGCTAAGTCATGCCACGGAATCAGTCGCGGCGAAGACGGGCGATTCGGTAGGCGGTCTGCTGAACGCGACGCTTGGCAATCTAACCGAGCTTGTCATCGCCATCGCGGCGTTGCAGGCGGGGCAATACACATTGGTCAAGGCATCCGTCGCCGGCGCGATCGTGACCAATTCGTTGTTTATGTTGGGCGCATCGTTCCTGCTCGGCGGTCTGCGGTATCACGTTCAGGAATTCAACCGCGTCGCCGCGCGATTTCAGGCTGGCTTGCTTTTTCTCGCCACGATAGCCCTTCTGATTCCCTCCGCCGTGGCCGAACACGAGGCGTTAGGCAAAGCCGGGTTGAATCGAGACTTGAGCCTGGCGCTCTCGTTTTTGCTTTTGGTGGGATACGCTCTCGGCCTCTGGTTTTCACTCAACACGCATCGCGAATTGTTCGCCGGTACGGGTGAGGAACATGAAGCGGCGTGGCCGATCGGTCTGGCGCTCGCCACCCTCGCGGGCGTTACGGTTTTGGTAGCATTGGTTAGCGAAGTGTTTGTCGGATCCGTTCAGTACGCAGCCACCGCGTTTGGAATGAGTCCTGCCTTCGTGGGGTTCATCGTTGTGGCTTTGGTGGGCGCAGCTGCGGAAATGGCGGCGGCATTTTCCGCCGCGCGCAAGAATCGTCTCGATCTAAGCGTAAGCATTGCGCTGGGAAGCGCCGCGCAGATTGCGCTGTTCGTCGCTCCGGTTCTGGTGCTGCTGAGTTATTTGATCGGCCCCACGCCCATGGATTTGAATTTCTGGCCCGGGGCAGTCGCAATGATTCTGTTCGCAACGCTCACTGCCTCTTTGGTGACCGCGTCCGGACGCTCCGCCTGGTTCGTAGGCGTACTCGCGATTATGGTTTACCTGATGTTTGCCACTGCGCTCTATCTTTTGCCGCCAAGCGGAGCGCCGTGAACGGCTAACTGGTTAACGGACCGCCTGAGCGACCACTGTTCTTGAGGTGGAACGGATTCCCAGGTGCAAACGCAAAATCCGATCAAGCTCGGCGATCGTTTGCGGCAGCTCGCACGACCCGTGGGGGCCGGGAACGATGCGCTCGGATTGCGCCCCGTCCAGATGCGAGCTCCAATAAGCCACGACGCCATCGCTGCTGTTTGGTGAGTTGCCTTTCCCGCGATCGCCTATGGAACGCTGATTGGCGCATTGTTAATTACAGGCAGCGCTGGGTTGGACGGTTTCAATCCCCAGACGCTGTTCGGAAGACGTTTGGAACCAGTCAACTTAACAAGTTCTGTACTGGTGAACGCGTCTTTCATTACTGCTGTGAGCTGCCCCGGGAGATTGATCAGGCTGATGGCAAATTTGCCCAATCCGCCGCTGGCCATATCGCTCCCGCGATGTGGAGTGCAGATAAACACAACGCGTTTGATCCGGGGATTCGCGCGAAATGTTGTAGCGCGGACAATCAAGCTGTCCTTGGGCTGCTGATCAAAAATGACTTTCGCCGTTTCGCCCATTTGCTTCTCCCACATCGCCTGAGTGAGTGTAATGACCTGGTCATGAGTGAGCATCCCGCCCATGCTGTGGCCGACCACGACGTATGGCTTATGGTTCGGGTAAACTTGATCCGCTTTGGCCAATTCTTGTCGTAATCGCAGAGCGGAATACAGAATGGGATAGCCGGTCGGATAAGCGAACACCCAGAATTGATAATGCTTACGGATCTCGGGATCAGCCTGGAGTCCGTTGATCGTCTGCACCCAGGTGAATGGTGTGGAAAAAAGGCCGTGGACGAAAACCAGCGGAATGCGCTCGGGATCATACGGCTGCATGAAATAGAGCCCTATCCCTGCCGGGTAATGCGTGGCTTCGAATCCCCCGATTAACCCCCGAAGCGCCAGATTTGACGGCGGCTTGTAGTAGCTGATTGGCGCTGAAAAATTGACCGCGAGAGGGCGGGTTTTACCTTCAACAGTTGCCGTCGGTTGCTTAGCCGGGCGACGAAGCGCAAGCGTGGCGTCCTTTCCGTGAAAATCAAGCGTCGCCGTAACCGCCGCGGTGATGCCCCGGGGTGGCGCGAACTTTTCGGGTGGATTGAGGATTCGCACTCCGACAAGCGCACCGCCAACACCCTGCTGAATGTTTTCCTTTTTGATCAGTTTCTCTTTGACCTGCTGTTCGAGCTCAAATGTGGTGAAGTAGTTCGGCGCCCAGACCGCGTTGGCGGCGGGCTCAAGTCGTAGATGATAAGTCTGATTGTTCCTGGCGAGGGTCAGCGGGTGGTTCCATAGTTGTCCTCCTTCGCTGGTGCGAAGCAGGACGGCAAGTTCACCGCAGGCAGCGTTGTAAGTATCCCGCGCTGGGGTTTCCTGAACGCCGGAGCCCAGCAGTGGAGCAGTCATGGCAGCGGCCTGCAAATAGTCCGCTGCTCGTTTCTCAACTGGAATGCTTGCGGAGCGCGCCTCGCGCATCATGTCCGCCGTCGGCGCATATTCGGGACCGCGAGCTGTCTGCGGCGCAGTTGCACAGCCAACGAAAAACGCAGCGCATGTTGCAGCTGCGACCAGGCGCAGCCGAATAGATGTTTTTGGAGGGCTAGGATTCATGGGCTTTGGACATGTTGACTTGGATCGGTCGTAATTGACCAGAAATTTCTCACGACCGCGGCCGCGTACCTATAAGACTTTGGGGCTATACAGGAAAGTTAAATAAACAGGTTGGTGGTGAGCTCGGCGTGGCAGAGAAAACCGTCAAGGTGCACCCTGGCCGGCTGATGCAGAAGCTCGGCGTCACATCAGTAGCTGGGCTCGTGCAATTAGTGCAAAGGGCAGGAGTACCTCCGCCGGTCAGGAATGCGACCAAGGTGTAATGTTGTTCGTGTGAGATCACGCGACAATTGAACGGGTGTCCTAAATTTTCGCTAATGGGGTTGCCCGTTAACGAGATCGCGCGCGCGAAGCTGGGATACAACAATGGAGGTTGCTCGCTATCAATCATTGAGAGCCAATGAAAACAAAAAAGATCATCAAAACAGCCCGTGAATTAGCCAAGCCGTTCCGGGTTAGCAAAGGTAAAAATTTCCGTCTCAAGGATATCGATCCTGACGACACACTTGAATTCACCGAGAAAGCAGACAAACCGAGAGCGAAGGAAACGCTGGCGATGGGCGTCACAGCCTTGGCTGAGTTACAAGACAAGCTATACGCCCAGGACAAGTGGGCTGTGCTTTTGATTTTTCAAGCAATGGACGCAGCCGGCAAAGACGGCGCGATCAAGCATGTTATGTCTGGTGTAAACCCACAGGGCTGCCAGGTCTATTCTTTCAAGTCGCCTTCGGCCGAAGATCTGGATCACGATTATCTTTGGCGCTGCATGAAACACCTGCCGAATCGTGGGCACATAGGAATTTTTAATCGCAGTTACTACGAACAAGTGCTCGTCGTGCGCGTTCACCCGGACTTCCTGGCAAAGCAAAAGCTACCGCCAAAACTCGTAGGCAAGAAGATTTGGGAACACCGTTTCGAAGACATCCGCAATTTTGAACAATATCTGGCGAGGAACAGCATAGTGGTGCGAAAATTTTTTCTCCACATTTCAAAGAAGGAACAGAAACAACGATTTCTCGATCGAATCGATGACCCGCTTAAAAACTGGAAGTTCTCATCCAATGACGCCAATGAGCGCGACTTTTGGGACGATTACATGGAAGCGTATGAAGAAATGATTCAGGAAACGGCGACGAAAGACGCGCCGTGGTATGTGGTGCCGGCGGACAACAAATGGTTTACCCGTGTCGTAGTAGCGGCGGCAGTCATCGAAACGCTCGCATCACTCGACCTGGCGTATCCCAAAGTGGACGAAGGAAAACTTAAAGAACTCGCCGCAGCGAAAAAGAAGTTGTTGAGCAAGTAGCGTCTAGCCAATCCCGACCGTGATGATGCTTCGCGAGCACGATCAGATCGGCCTCGCCGATAGAGCACATAAATGCCGATCCGCCCGCGTACTGCGTGACCAACTTCGGTTTTTTCGAGCGCACCATCTCGAAAGATTATCTACGCGGCCCATTCTGCGCAGAGGAGTTCTGCTTGTTGTAACACGAGCTTTGTCGCTTCGTCCTGAAGGTCCGGTGGGTAGCCGTGTTTGCGAAGAATACGCTTAACTAAGACTTTGATTTTGGCTCTCGCGCTTTCGCGAAGGGTCCAGTCGGAAGCGCGGAGAATAGCAGAAAGGAAGAAAAGTAGGAAGGAAGAAGTAAGGGAGTTCGCCACGGCGAATCCGTCCGTCGGCGGAGAAGGAGGATGAATCAAGAAAGAGGAAGGCCGCAGACGCGGCGATGTCTCTTGTTCGAGGTTTGATGTTTGATGTGAAGGAAATCAAGCGGATTGCCCTCCACGGCGGGTGAACTCCATGCGGATTGGGAGAGCGGAAAGGCGGTTGATTGTTGAGAGTTGAGAGAGACGCGCAAAGATCGATTTTGCGCTGAGCAGGCGGGTGCAGTAATATCGATTCGTGACACTAAAGGTGCTGATTCATAAGGCCGAAGAAGGCGGTTACTGGGCGGAAGCGCCAGCACTGCCGGGATGCGTCTCACAGGGCGATACGATGGACGAAGTCCGCACGAATATTCGTGAGGCGATCGAAGGTTGGCTGCTCGCGGAAGATGGCGCAGCCCAGGCAGGCCCGGCCGATCAAGTGCTGGACGTGACGGTGTGAAGCAAGTCTCCGGTCGCGAGCTTGCGCAGATTGTCCAACGACGCGGTTGGATATTGGCTCGGATTCAGGGCAGCCACCACGTTTTTACCATGGCGGGCCGACGTGAACGGATCGTCATTCCCATCCACCGAAATCAGCCGTTGAAAAAGGGATTGCTTCGCGCGCTCATGAAGATTGCCGGGCTCAAAGAGGACGATCTGTAGAAAAGCGAAGTTCGACGTGCACTAAAGGTAAAGGCAATCCGGCTACGCCGAGGCTACTCCGAAAGCTTTCGCGAGCGGGCGTCGTGGCAGGACGATGCCAGTCCTCTTTGTGTCTTCTTCGCGATCCGCTACAATCCCGTTCGGACCACATTGGTGGTTTCGGACAATGGATGTGATCTCGTAGTACCAGCACATCTAGTGCTGAAAAAATCACTTAATGAAACCTGAAATCACAAGATTCCCTGGATCACGATTCATTCCTTCTTTTTGCCGATTACCAGTCCTACATCGACGCGCAGGAGCGCGTGAGCGCGCTCTGGAGCAGGCCGAAAGCGTGGACGCGTTCCTCGATCCTCGACGCCGCGCGCATTTGAAAATTTTCTTCCGACCGTTCGATCCGCGATTACTGCGATCGCGTTTGGAACATTAAGCCCGGACACTGAACCGCCATGACCACTCTGCAGACGGCGGTCTTCGACACCAAACCCTATGACCGCGAATCGCTTCAACGCGCCGCCTCCAATGGAGAAATTGAATGGCGTTTCGTGGATTGGCGGCTATCGGCGGAAACCGCAGCAGCTGCGCAAGGAGCGCAGGCGATTTGCATTTTCGTAAATGACCGCGCTGATCGGGCGTGCCTTGAAGCTCTGGCTTCCCTCGATGTAAAACACATCGCGCTTCGCTGCGCGGGATACAACGGCGTCGATATCGCGGCCGCGACCGAGCTTGGGCTTTCGGTTACGCGCGTCCCAGCGTATTCGCCTTACGCAGTGGCGGAGCACGCAGTCGCGCTGCTCCTTGCACTCAATCGCAAGATCCCGCGCGCGAGCAATCGTGTTCACGACCTAAACTTTTCGCTCAACGGTTTGGTTGGCTTCGATCTGCACGGCAAGACAGCAGGGATTCTCGGCACAGGTAGAATCGGGCGTGTGGCCGCGCAAATTCTACGGGGGTTCGGGATGAAAGTGCTGGCTTTCGACGTGGTTCCCTCGCACGAGTGGGCGAAGGAGTACGGTGTCATATACACCGACGCGCAAACGCTCGCGCGCGAGTGCGAAGTGATCTCGCTGCATACGCCGCTCACTCCAGAGACGTACCACATCATCCGGCGCGAAACGCTGGAGTTGATGAAGCCTGGCACGATCCTGATCAATGTCAGCCGCGGCGCGCTCATCGACACCAAGGCGCTGATTGCGGCGTTGAAATCCGGTCGGCTCGGCGGTGTGGGACTCGACGTTTACGAAGAAGAGGAGGGCGTTTTTTTTGAAGATTTGTCCGGCCAGATCTTGCAGGACGACGAGCTGGCGCGTCTGCTTACGTTTCCCAACGTGCTCATCACCGCGCACCTGGCATTTCTCACTCGAGAGGCGGTTGCAGAAATTGCGCGCGTGACCGTAGCGAATCTTGTGGCATTCGCTACCGGTCAGCCTTTTCTTCCCGGGACGACGTTGAATGCACAATCACAATTGCAGTGAGAAGACAGAAGTTCTCGCTGCTCATTGCCACTTCAAAAGAAAATATCTGTTATGTCTGTCACGAAGATCGTCCGAGTCCACGGCCGCCAGGTCCTCGACTCCCGCGGTAATCCAACTGTCGAAGCCGTAGTGACTCTTGCCGGCGGCGGCAGCGGCAGCGCCATTGTCCCGAGCGGCGCGAGCACCGGAGAACACGAGGCATGGGAACTGCGCGACGGCGACAAAGAGCGCTTCCTCGGCCGCGGTGTCACCAAGGCCGTTGCGAATGTGAAAAAAATCATCGCGAAAGAAGTCACCGGCATGGACGCTCTCGATCAGGTGCACCTGGACAAAACAATGATCGCGCTCGACGGCACGCCGAACAAAAGCAAGCTCGGCGCGAACGCGATCCTGGCTGTTTCGCTCGCCACTGCACGGGCTGCGGCGAACCAGCTCGGCCTCCCGCTTTTCAGATACCTCGGCGGATCCGATGCCAAGGTGCTCCCCGTCCCAATGATGAACATCGTCAACGGCGGTGCGCACTCGGATGCGCCCGTGGATTTTCAAGAATTCATGATCATGCCGAAAGGAATGCCCAGCTTCTCGGAAGCCCTGCGCGCGGGGTCAGAGATTTTCCATCATCTGAAAAGCGTGCTGAAAGATCGCGGCCTTTCGACAGCGGTGGGCGACGAGGGCGGTTTCGCGCCGAACTTCAAGAGCGCGGACGACGCTCTGGGCACAATCGTCAAGGCGGTAGAGAAAGCCGGTTACAAACTGGGCGAAGAAATCTTCATCGCGCTTGATGTCGCCGCGTCGGA
>QHRD01000211.1:7740-12615 GCA_003220005.1 Verrucomicrobiota bacterium
GCAAAGATGCAGCTCGTCGCTGACGACCTCCTGGTGACCAACGTTAAGTTTTTGCGCAAAGCGATCGATCGCGGGATCGCTAATTCCATTCTCATAAAAGTGAATCAGATCGGGACGTTGACCGAGACCCTGGATTGCATCGAACTCGCGAAGGAAAATAAATACACGGCCGTCATCAGTCATCGCTCAGGAGAAACCGAGGACACGACGATTGCAGACATCGCGGTAGCGACAAACGCCGGGCAAATAAAAACCGGTTCGCTCAGTCGCACCGACCGCGTCGCGAAATACAATCAGCTTCTGCGGATCGAGGAAGAGCTGGGCAAGGACGCAATCTACGCCGGGAAAATGCGCTGAGGTGTTCGCGTCATGACCGCGGCATTTCCCGAACACAAAACAAAAATCGTCGCCACCATCGGCCCGGCGTCGGAATCCCCGGAAATGCTCGTGCGACTCATTCGCGCGGGAATGGACGTCGCGCGGCTCAATTTTTCGTACGGCGACTTTTCGCATCACGCAGAACTCATCCAGCGGATTCGCGACGCAGCGCGGACTAGCGTACGTCGCGTGGCGATAATGGCTGATCTGCCGGGACCGAAGATGCGGCTCGGAAAGATCGAACCGGAGCCGGTGCAGCTCATGCCCGGCGACCGCTTCACGCTCACGAACCAAGACATCGTCGGCGATGCACACCGAGTCTCGATGAATTTCGAACTGCTGCCGCGTGTGGTGAGGCCAGGCAATCGAATCTTTCTCAACGACGGTCTGGTGCAGCTCGTGGTCGAGCGTGTCGTGGGCAACGACGTCGAATGCACGGTCGCGGTCGGCGGCGAGCTGCGTTCGCGCAAGGGTTTGAATCTGCCGGGCATCGAACTGGGCATCAGCGCATTTACTGAGAAGGATCGCGTGGCTCTCGAATTCGCGCTCGGCGCAGGCGTAGATGCCGTGAGCCAGTCATTCGTCCAGTGCGCTGCCGACATCGAAGCTGTGCGCGGCGCGGCGGCAACGATGGGCGCGCACCCCTTCATTGTTGCAAAAATCGAGCGGGCGGACGCGCTGGCACACTTCGACGAAATTCTCGCCACAGCCGATGGGATCATGGTTGCACGCGGCGATCTCGGTGTCGAAGTGCCAATCGAAGAGATCGCGTACACGCAAAAGCAACTCATCGCGAAAGCGAACCTCGCTGGCAAACCGGTGATTACCGCGACGCAAATGCTCGAATCGATGGTTGCGAGCCGGCTGCCCACGCGCGCCGAGGCAACCGACGTGGCGAACGCGATCCTTGACGGCACCGATTGCGTGATGCTCTCCGCTGAATCGGCGATGGGCAAATTTCCTGAGGAAGCCGTGACAATGCTCGCGAAGATTGCCGCCTTCATTGAAACACATCGGCCGCGCAGGAGCGTCGCAGCGCAACGCGATTTCCTTCAAGAGAAGATGACGACGATCACCGGCGATCGTATGGCGTCCGTCGTCGAGCACGCACTGGAAACTGTGCCGTGCGACGTGTTGCTTGTGCCAACGCGCGGCGGCACGGTGGCGCGCGCCATTTCGCGGTGCAAACCGTCGGTCTGGATAATTGGACCCTGCTCCGATCCCGCTGTGTGTCAGAAGCTGGCATTTTCCTACGGCGTGTACCCCGTCGATCTCGCGGAGGAACCTGACGACTGGCGCCAATGGGCCGCGCGCTGGCTGCGCGAGAATGGAATCACCGCCCAACGCGTAATGCTCGTGGCCGGACCATCCCCGCGAAACCCGAAAGCAAATTACCGAATCGAGCTCATGCGGCTGGACGCCTAGGACAGGTTGATCGCCGAAGCGAGGCCCCATCATTTTCGCATGGAGGTCTACGGATTTCCGGCAGAAAAGTGTGAGCAGGAATAATTATCCTACAAAATTCTATTGCCTTACTTTGTTGATATCGTATAACTAAATCATGGATGCATTGCTCGAAACGGAAACTGTCACGTTCACCGTAAAAGGCCAGGTAGTGATCCCGCGGAAGTTCCGCAGAGAGTTCGAGATTGAAGAAGGAACCAAAGCGGCAGTCATCGCAACGCCCGAGGGCATTCTGCTCAAGCCGATCACGCGCTCTTATATTCGCAGCCTGCGCGGTTCGCTGAAAGGCAAAGGTGTGCTCAAGGCGATGACCGAAGACCGCAAGCGCGAGCGCGAACTGTGACATGGCCACAAAAGTTTTGGATAGCTGGGCGCTCATCGCCTTTTTCGAAGACGAACCAGTTGCCGATACGGTGGAGGAACTCATCCATCGCGCCGCGTTGGACCGGCACAAGTTGCTGATGAGCGCGATCAACTGGGGCGAAATCTATTACAACACAATGCGCGAAACATCCCAGAGCGAAGCCGAAGCACGTATCAAGGAAATCGCATCGTTGCCCATTGAAATTGTTGGCGTCGGCGACGATCTCAAAATGACGCGGCAAGCGGCGATCTACAAAGCGAGCTACCGCGTCGCGTACGCTGACGCCTTCGCGGCTGCGCTCGCCAAGGAAAGAAGAGCCGAACTGGTGACCGGCGATCCGGAATTCAGGCTGTTGGAAAAGGAAATCAAAATCAAGTGGCTGAAATAATCGCGCGAATGAGGACGCGCGCTGGCTGCGCGAGAACGGAATCTCCGCCGAACGCGTGATGCTCGTCGCGGGCCCGTCGCCGCGAAATCCGAATGCCAATTATTCGCATTGAACTGATGCGGCTCAATGCGCAGAGCATGAAGTAGCGATGAAGATTAATCTCATTGGCGCCCGCTGGAGGTGAAGTCACCGGTTCATGTTACAGCGTCCAGACGAAGCAGACGCGGATTCTCGTTGATTGCGGGCTTTTACAAAGCGGCAAGAATACATGCTTGCGTTGGACGAAAGTCTTATTCTGCCTCAAGCTGGCTTGTGCTAGCGCCACAATTCAGTTTTTTAATCACGTAATGAAGCTTGCATCTTTAATTGTCGTTTCCGCTGCGTTGCTCAGTATCTCGTATGCCGTGGAAAAACCCTCGTTGCACACCAAGGGCACGCCCACGAGTAAACCGACGGGACCGCTCAAGCCGGGCGAGTATTGGTGGAATCCGCAATTGTCTCCAGAAGGTCCAGTGGTGGTCCTTGTGAGCCTGCCGCTACAGACGATGCATGTGTATCGCAACGGAATCCTGATCGGTCGCTCCAGCGTGAGCACGGGGGCGAATGGCCGTTCCACACCTCCAGGTGTATTCACGATTCTCGAAAAGAAGCAGCAGCATTACTCGAAAAAATATAACAACGCCCCCATGCCGAACATGCAACGGCTCACCTGGACTGGTATCGCGATGCACTCAGGCCAGTTGCCCGGCTACCCTGCCAGCCACGGCTGCATCCGGCTTCCCTTCGATTTCTCGCAATTGCTTTTCAGCGCAACTGCGAAAGGCGGCACCGTCGTAGTAGGCGACGGCAAAACGCCTCAACCGCATCTTGCCGCGAACCCCGGCTTAATGTTGGCGCCGAAAGATTTCACCCCGGAAATGCTCCGTCCAATTGCTGCTAACGACTATGACTGGCGTCCAGAGCGCAGCGAGAGCGGGCCGATTACAATTGTCGTCAGCGCGGCGGACCGTGCCCTCTACATTTATCGCAATGGCAACCCGATCGGGCGTGGTGCAATCGAGGTCGCGGGAAGGGGCCCTCTTGGCAGCCATGTCTTCACCTTGCTTGAGGGCAGCACCGGAAAGCCGAGCCAACTCGCGCCAGGACGCGAGGCCCGGAAGTGGATGCGTGTGGAAAGCGACGACAACAGCCGGCCTGCCGAGGCGGATCAGCTTGCATCGCGGCTACGTTTCAATCCTGAGTTCGCCATCAAGCTTGCCGATACGATTGAGCCGGGCACAACAGTTGTTATCACCGATCAGCCGGCCGTTCGTAAGCCGCTCGTAGATTCGACGGTCTTCGCCAACTAGACATGCTGAAGCAACGAGCACCCGCACGCCTCCGATGTTTTGTTGGCGTCTGTGGTCTGTAGGCCTACAGTCCAACAAATCGGATTGCGCAAAAGGCTGTAAGCTTATTAGCGGCTATAAACATGACGACGATAACCGACATGGTTGCGCGCGGATGGGAGAACTTCGTCTCCCGCCCGAGGGGCCCGCTGAATTTGCGGTTTATCATTCAGCCTACGCTCGCCTCTATTATCGCGTTGCGCGCTGGCTTGAAGGACGCTAACGCAGGCCGGCCCGCTTACCTCTGGTCGGTTTTCACAAACTCCGATTACCGGAAAGTTTTTCTGCATGGTGGCTTGAAAGATTTGCGCATCCCGATTGTCGTCGGCACAACGCTGGACGTAGTCTACCAGATCATCATTCACCGGTGGATCTATCCGCTGGAGCTGCTATTCACTGTGACACTTCTGGTTCTCGTGCCTTACCTCATTCTGCGCGGCCCCGTGAATCGCGTTGCAAGTCGATTCGTCAGCGTCGGCGGGGCGGACGCAGCAGGCAAGGATTCCGGACAGCAAAGTAAAACAATAACGTAACCAGCAAACCTAGAAAGACACACCGCTATGTCAGACACTCCGAAGCAACACGATTGGACGAAACCCGCGGCCATGGCGATCCCAAAGGGCGGCTTTTTCAAAGATAAAGTAGAGCAGGGACGCTACGGCCCCATCTTCCCGAAGACTCCGGCCTGCTATGGCTTCACGATCATCGCGAAGATCAAGCCGGGGCGTGAAGAGACCGTCCGCTCGTATGGGAAGAAGATTGAAGAAACGATCAAGGGTCTTCCCGAAGCCCTCGAAGTGCTGCAGCTGCATTACCTGCGCTGGGTGCTCTTCGACATCAACAAGGAGACCTACTTCATGTATCAGGGCATTTTCGATACTGACTTCGACAAG
>QHRD01000210.1 GCA_003220005.1 Verrucomicrobiota bacterium
TAGTCATGGGTCACTAATTTGCTACGATGTTTTTACGAACAATGACCACGGAGCGAACATAATCGCGGGGCGCACCTTTCTTTCATTCGGCTCTCAGATTGGTCATCCTGCCGTAGTCGCGGATATCTGGGGTGGTCGCATCAAGCAACTCGATAATGCCAGATTCTGGCATCATCTTTGGAATCCAAATGATCCGGTCCTGACACAGGCGATTGATTTGCCAGGCGTTGCCAATTTTCATCAGACGATCACAGCGTTCGGCGGCTCGTTTTTGGATTTAACCGCCCACGATCCGACTGTTGATGGTCACCACGTGGGCTATCTTGATCATGCTTCTACTGCAGACGTCGTCTGGCGGAGCCTGGCTAGCCCGGCGCGCGCGATCACGCGGGGGTTTGCCATTGCACATGATCTCATGTCGACTCCGACACGCCGCGCACTGGTTATTGGAATCAATGAGTATCCTGATCCCGCGAATCGGCTGGATGGATGCATAAACGACGCTTTCCTCGTTAGCGCGGCGTTGCAGGAACGTGGCTTCCAGCCGCAGAACATTCGTGCCTTATTGAACGAGCGTGCGACTCACGACGCCATCATGGAACGGCTCCACTGGTTACTTGATGGAGCAGAAGACGAACACGAGCGAATCCTTTTCTACAGCGGTCACGGCGCACAAATTCCCGCTTATGGCTCGAAGATGGAAGTAGATCATCTCGACGAATGCCTTGTGCCTTGGGATTTTGATTGGTCTGACCGCACCGCGATCATCGACAAGCAATTCTATCAATTGTATAGCCAGTTGCCTTATAAGACTCAATTGCTCGCTATATTTGATTGTTGCCATGCCGGTGGCATGACTCGCGACGGCAGCAGTAAAGTGCGTGGGATCAATCCACCCGACGATATTCGTCATCGAATACTTGAGTGGAACGCAGCAAAACAAACCTGGGCAGAGCGGACTTTACCCACACGTAAGCGTGCGATTGGTGGCGATAGGGAAAACCAAGAAAAATATGTAGGCGAGAGCGGTGCAACATTCCGTCTCGGACGGGCGATGGGTCTCCGCAGAGTATCGAAACGTCAGTTCGACCAAACGCGTAAATTACGGGGCCACGAAGGTCCATTTATGCCGGTAATCTTCGAAGCGTGTGAAGAGGATCAATTAGCGTACGAGTATCGCAATGGGGTGACTTCCTACGGAGCATTCACTTTCTGTATGATCAAGAATTTGCGTCGTAACCCATCATGCAGCTTCGAAAGGCTGGTTACTCAAACTGCAGGAACGCTCAAAAAGCTCGGATACAAGCAGACGCCGCAAGTCGCTGGTCCGACGAACGTGATTAGTACTCAAATCCCGGGTGGGAAGACACCGCCTTCACGCAAAAAGCGAAAGCAATGATACGAGGAATTTCCCTCGCGAGTGCTTGGGTTGCTAAAATGTTCATTCAACCTGCCTGGTGGAACGAGCTGTCCAGACCAGCTGTTCGGCCCAGAGCACAGTCAGGGCGGTCTATAACAGGTTCATCAAACGGTTACCGGTAGTCACGTGGCTTAGCGACCTCGTAGCCAATCTCAGATGCCCTTGCAGAACGTTAGGCACGCGACGCTAATCTTGTCCAGTTACAGCAGCCGCCATTTTAGCTCGCGTGAATTTCTTTTGGTTTCCCATAGACGAATTCCGCCGAGGAACGCGTTTTCATTTCGGCCGCGCTCAATTCCCTTTGGCAGTCGACTAAACCGGTGCACAAGACCGCCGCCCAGTACGACATAATCGGCAATGAAGGATTGTCTTAATTGAGTGACTGCGTAAAGCACTTCACGCTTCCATTTCTTTTTGCCTAACAATTCAAGCCCTGGAATGCCGAGATAGTTTTCGATAATCTTGCCATGCGGATATGGCAGGTCGCCGAGCTCAAGCGGCATAAGGGTCTTGTTCCAAATCAGGGCTGAGCCCAGCCCGGTTCCGAGTCCCAGGAAGAGCATGCGCCCACCCTCACGGTAGCTGCCCAGCGCTTGCATGGCCGCGTCGTTAATCAGCCGCACCGGTGTGCGCAGCGCACGGCTAAAATTGAAACCGACCCAACCCTTCCCCAAGTGCTTTGGATTTCCGATAATTCGGCGCTGCCGCACGGGAGCGGGAAAACCAATCGATACCTGGTCGAATTTCCAGCCGCGCGCAGTCTCCACGAATCTTGCTACAAATTGTCCCGGACCCATTTGCGGGCCGGAAGGAAATTCGCGCTCGTCTCGGAGCGACATCAGCAATTTTACATGTGTGCCGCCGATATCGACGACCAGAATTTTTCTCTTCATGAGCGACCGGCCCCCGAACTATCCAGGGTAAAAGCTACCGGTCGCGCCGGACTGATCCACGAAGACGCTGGAAGAAGCTCTCTTGTTGCGGTTTGGTCGCCGTGCTGGCAGGCCAGCATTCCACGATTTCGAGGGCGAGAAAACGGAACAGCAGTTTTCGGGCAGATTTCAAATCGAGCCGCAGATTCTTGGCAATCTGTTGCACCGACCGGGCGCCATTGAATTGCGACGCGAATTGCGCCTCGTCCGAGGTCAGTTTCAACTTCTGCACCTGCTCGAAGCCGTCTTTGGTGTAAGCGGGAATGGATGTCGTATCGAAGGTTCCAGGCTGATCGGGCTTTTGAACAAGACGCAGGGTCTCCAGCGCCCAATCGCTCACGTTTGGTTCCCCTGGCACGTCCGCCAGGTCACTTAACAGATCGGCATTCTTTTCAAACGTTATCCATGCGCGTGGCGCAGTCCAAAGCTTGGAGAAAAGCTCTTGCCCACAGTGTTGCATCAATTCCACTGCCTGCTCGCGAGTAATCGATTCTTCGCGAGCAAGAGTCAGGAAGAACGGAGCTCCTGTTTCCCTTTGTTGGTTGCGAGCCCGGTCAACAACTACTGGGTCGATGTCGGTGAGCGCGCTCGGAGTCTCCGTACAATAAAGATCCGGGTCTCGGGTCGCGACAAGAACGATCTGGCCGTCTCGCGCAAACAGCTCTATTGCCTCTTCATCCCAGGATGACCGTAGCACGCCGGTGAGTTTCTCTTTCTCTATCGCTTGCAGCGCGCGGTTCAACGAGAAGAGACTCGTGTGTCCGCAAAAATAAGCGTTAGCACTCCCAGTTTCCTCTGCTGGAATGGCGTCTTCAGCGGGAGCCTCCGTCCCGGGTTCGTTCCAATCTGAGGCTGGCTGCGAAGGGTTCCACCAGTCGTCGGATTGCAAGGTCTCCGCATCGGCACTGGCCTCCGGCCCATGTTCGTCCTCTTGCGGAACAGGGGGATTGTCGGTCTCCTCCCGCTCTCCGCGCTCCGAAGATTCCACGTGGGCTTCTATTGGCTTTGGTTGGCCATGTGCTTTCGGCATAGTATTCCTCGTCCTAGTAAGGAAATCCCATGTCAAGGCTTTATCAAGAACCCAATCTTCGCAACCAAGAAGTCGCGCCGGTCATTGAGAATCGCCGCGCCAGGTCGCGCCGGCTGGTTTTTCCGCGCTCATTCGTTGGGATCGCGTCCATGATAAAAATCTGCTTCGGCACTTGCCAGGGGCTTAATCCACCGCGGCAAAACCGCAGGAGATCGCTCTCGCTTACCTGCGGTAATGCCACTACGCATGCCACCACTTCTTCATTGCGCAATGCTCCGACAGCCGCCATACGACCGAACACGACTGCCTGGCGCACCCCGCTAAAGCGCAGCAAATGCACTTCTACCTCCGCCGGGTTCACTTTTTTTCCTGCGACGTTAATCACGTCCGAAATCCGGCCCACGATCCTGAACCCGGCGCCCTCGCGCGCGAGCAGATCGTCAGGAACAAAGATTCCGTTGCCGAGTTTTTCTTTGTCCGGCTCGGGAAAATAACCGTCGCCCGCGGCGGCGCTACGCACTCGAATCTGGCTCGACGACGCAGCCGGATCGACAAGTTCCACATCGACGCCTTTCATCGGTTGGCCGACAAATCCTTCGACTTCGTTCGTCGCGTCGCAATCGTAACAAATCCCGCCGCACTCCGATGCGCCGTAGAACGAGTGGATCGCTAACCTGAATTCCTTCCGGAATCTTTTCGCGACACTAATCGGCAATGGCGCACCGGCAGAAATACAGAGGCGCAGTTTCGGAAGTGCCGGAATGTCGTCCATCTCCGAAAATGCCTGGTAGAAAAGCGGCATACCGGGAAACACGGTAGCGCCAGTTCGCGCAAAATCGGCCAGTACGGCGCGCGGCGTTCGATCGCGGCTAAGGACTAGCGGGACGCCGCGCCCGATCAACGGTGTGAGAAGATTGCTGAACCCGTACGAATGCGAGATCGGGATGACACCGAAATTCAGATCGACATCCGAAATTCCCATCGTGTCGCAAATCTGATTGCAATCCGCCAGGAGCTGATCACTGCGAAATCGAATTGCGCGCGGCGCGGCCGTTGTGCCAGAGGTAAGCTTTAAAAGGCTCGGCGGGTTCTTATGCCACTCTGCCGTAGTGTCGATTGTCCTCAGTCGAAGAATTTTTGGGGAGGTTCCGCTGGAGACATCCTCCTTCGCCAAAGCTCCGAAGGACGCTACAGCGCTTGCCCGGCAAATTTGGAGCGCGGCATCACGTTGTTCGTCGCTGATCGATTGCTCAACCGGAACAACGACAAGCTGTTTCCGCAGGCAGGCGACTAAAATCGACGGCCAATCTTCGTGATTGCCGATTTGAACTGCGATGACCTCGCCCACTTCGAAAGACTCGATCTTCGCTTCGAATAGACGCGCTCGCTCTTCTATCTGTCTAAATGTCCGCGCGATTTGGCCGGTCGAACTGAGAATGGCAGGCTGAGCGTTTTTGTTTGACAACGTCTCGTCCCACGCTGCCAGCAATGGGTCTTCGGATTTCATCGCTTGCAGGGAACCGCCCACGCGGATACATTCCACGCTCCGTTTTGAAGATGAAAGCAGGGATTCATCCAGAATATCACGAGACCGACATGGTCTGCGCGTGCGGTGCGGTGTATCACACCCGCTCCACGCGTCATGATATTAAGATCGGTATCTGTGCTGCTTGTCATCCCTTTTTCACCGGTGAACAAAAGTTCGTCGATACTGCCGGGCGCGTCGAGAAATTCGCTCGCCGGTACGGCAGCACCAAAGCCGCGCGAGCTGAGAAGAAAGCTTAGCTGGATTCTGTAGCCGGGGGCGGTGACCCCGGCCGGAGCCGCGATCAGCGATCGCGGCTACAATTATGGACTTTAATTCCCTTATTAAACTGAAACGCGAACGCTTCGAACAACTCGAGCGCGAGACCGCCGATCCGGCGCTTTTCTCCAATCGCCAGCGCGCGAGCGAGATCATGCGCGAGCACGCAAATATCAAGGAACTGCTAGCAAAGTGGGGCGAACTCGAAACTGCGCGCAAGCAATTGGACGACAATCGCGAGCTGGCGATGTCGCGCGATGTTGAGATCGCTGCGATGGCTGATGACGAGATTCCGGATTTGGAAAAACGAGTCGACGATCTTGAGCGCGATGTTCAGATCGCCTTGCTGCCACCCGATGAAAACGAAGAGCGCGATGCGATTGTTGAGATTCGTGCCGGAACCGGTGGAAACGAAGCAGCGATTTTCGCCGCCGATCTTTACCGCATGTATCATCGTTATGCGGAAAGTGCCGGCCTGAAGACCGAAGACCTCGAATCGAGTCCGTCAGAGTTCGGCGGATTCAAGGAAGCGATCTTCCGAGTTTCCGGCGAATCTGTTTTTCGAAAACTTCGTTACGAAAGTGGCGTTCACCGCGTGCAACGCGTGCCCGCGACCGAGGCGCAAGGTCGCATTCATACATCGACGGCCACAGTGGCGGTATTGCCGGAGGCGGAAGATGTCGATGTGGAACTGAAGCAGGAAGATTTGCGAATTGAAGTTTCGCGCTCGGGCGGACCGGGTGGGCAGGGTGTGAACACGACTGACTCCGCCGTGCAGGTCATGCACGTTCCCACCGGCATGATCGTGCGCTGTCAGGACGGGCGCAGCCAGATCAAGAACAAGGAGCGCGCACTATCGATCCTGCGGGCGCGCCTTCTGGAGCGCAAGCAGCGTGAGGAAACGGAGAAATACAGCGCGCAACGCCGGGGCCAGATCGGTACCGGTGGCCGTGAAGAAAAAAATCGTACATACAATTTCCCGCAAAACCGGGTGACCGATCATCGCATTGGTTTAACGCTCTACAATTTGGACCGCGTGATCGACGGCGATCTCGGGGAATTAATTAGCGCGCTGCAAGCCGCCAATGTGGCCGAGCGACTAAAAGAAACCTCAGCCGCGTAATTTTCCTTTTGTCATTCCGAACGCAGTCGGGATCTCCCAGTTTTTTTTGCAGAAACAAAAAATTTAGAGATGTCTCGACTTCGCTCGACACGATGAAAATGATGACCGTGCTTGAAGTGCTGCAAGCGACGACTGCATATTTCAAGAAACATAACGTCGAAAATCCGCGACTGAATGCGGAGCACTTGCTGGCGCATTTGCTAGGGCGGAAACGGATAGAGCTTTACCTCGAATTCGAGCGTGGCCTGACCGAATCGGAACTTTCGGCGATGCGCGAATTGGTGAAACGCCGCGGTGAAGGTGAGCCGCTTCAGCACCTGCTCGGCACGGTCGAATTTTGCGGGCACGTTTTTCTTTGCGACAAACGCGCGATGGTGCCCCGGCCAGAAACTGAGGAACTCGTTGAGCTCTTAAAATCCGAAATCCGGAATGTGCCCGCCTACGCCAAGGCTACGGCGAGCGGGCAAACCAAGATTCTGGATGTGGGAACCGGCAGTGGCGCGATCGCGCTGAGTTTTGCTGCGGAATTTCCTGAGGCGCAGATTGTCGCCCTCGACATTTCGAATGATGCACTCGCACTCGCGCAAGAAAATGCGGCGAGGTTAAGTCTGGCCGCTAGGGTCCGATTTTTGAAAAGCAATCTCCTTGAAAATGTTGAAGGGACTTTCGATCTCGTTGTTGCGAATCTTCCGTATGTCTCGACCCAAGCCCGCGACACGCTTTCCCGCGAAGTGCTACACGATCCGGGTGTCGCGGTTTTCGCTGGCGCGCGAGGCGATGAGTTGGTGCGCGATCTCATTGCACAGGCGCCGATGCGCCTCCGCCCTGGCGGGATGCTGGCCCTGGAGATCGGAATCGGCCAGAGCGAGGCGCTTCTTTCGGCCCTGGCGGAAAAAAATTACCGCGACATTTATTCGAAAAACGATTATTCAGGTGTGACGCGATTCCTTTTTGCAAGGTATGGATAAGATTCTCATTCACGGCGGCCATCCGCTTTCTGGTTCTATCAAGGTCAGCGGCTCGAAGAATTCTTCGCTGCCAATCCTGGCCGCGACCTTGCTCACGCGCGAAC
>QHRD01000053.1 GCA_003220005.1 Verrucomicrobiota bacterium
ACTCTGGCAAGACCGCCAAGTTCATCGAAAACCAACGTGCCTGTCCGCTGGCGTAATTCACCTGCAAGCCCAAATAGCAGCGCAATTGAAATACCATGAGCGAACATCAAAACAGCCGCTCCGGTCACACCAAGAACGCCAGCGCTGGCGATTCCAAGAAAGATGTAACCCATGTGCATCACGCTCGAGTAACCGAGCATCCAATCGAGCCGCTTCTGGGCGATTGTAACGAGTCCGACGTAAATAATATTTCCGAGCAGCAGAACCACGAGCAGATTGGCCCAGTGACGAGCGCCCTCCGGCAACAAGGGAATGGCCAAACGCAAAAGGCCATAGAGGCCAAATTTTTTCAGCACTCCAGCATGCAACATTGCCGCCGGCGCGGGAGCTGACGCATACGCTTCGGGCGCCCATGTGTGAAACGGGAAGAGCGAAACGAGAATTCCAAAGCCGATAAGCAATAAGAGATAGATGTGATGTTGTGCATCTGCCGCAATTTGGCCCAATGAAGCCGCGGCCGTTAATGCGCGAATGTCGAAACTGCGCAATGGGATAGGGACGCTTTGGTAAAGCAAGATCAAACCCAGCAGCACAATAAAACTTCCGATCGCGAGATAGATCGTAATTTTCCAAGCTGCAGCGACGCGATTTCCGCTTCCCCAGATTCCGATCAATAGAAATGTGGGAATGAGCGCGAGCTCATGAAATGCGTAGAAGAAAAATAAATCGATTGACGCAAATGCTCCGATTGCGCCCCCGGAAATGAACAAAAGACAGGCGTAGAACGCATTTTCATATTGGTGGATGCCGCCGGCGAACCAAACCGCAGCCACTGTGACGATGGTGGCAAGCAGCACCATGATCAGACTCAAGCCATCGATACCCGTGGTAAAGCTCAGTCGCCACTCGGGAGATATGGTAAACGACGTGACGTGTTGAAAATCCGATTGGCCGTAGCCAAAAGACGCAAAGAGAAACAATGCAGCCGCGAACGTTAAAACCGACGCGCCTAACGCTATTTTACGCGCAGGCGCGCCAACCATGATCAAAATGGCCGCGACGATCGGGCAGAAAATAATAAAAAGAACCATCAGCGAAAAACGGCGAAATAGATGATTGCAACGATCCCCAAACCAAAGAGAAAGACGTAACCTTGAAGATTGCCAACTTGAATGAGTCGTAAGAGAGCGCCAATGCCCCAGGTTCCACGACTGCTTCCGCCCACCGCGGCGGCGTCGATGATCCAGCGATCAACGAAAGCTGACATGCGGGCGAGTAGTTCCTGCGTCCAGTGAATCAGCCAGCTGTAGAACTCGTCGAAATAAAACTTGTGGCGCAGTAACTTGATATCCAGTGGTTCACTCGGCCGATTGCGGTAAAGAGGGATCGCTAGCCCGCTTCCTGCGATTAACGCGACGATCGCAAACAGGGGAACAACGATCGCCACGTCCTTTTCGAATGGGAGTGTGAGGAAGTTTCGCGCAAAAAATGCAAATCCGCCGAGCGTTGCCAGGAGCGCGAGCACGATTAACGGTACAGTCATTACCGGCGGTGATTCGCGGCCTTCGGACGCAATCTCGCTGCGCGGTTTGCCGAAGAAGACAATCACTAGCGCGCGTATCACGTAGAAGGCTGTCAGGAACGCGGTAATTAATGCCACAGCAAAAATCGCCGTGTTGTGTTCGTAGGCAAGGGCGAGAATTGCGTCCTTGCTGAAAAATCCGCTGAAGGGTGGGCAGCCAATCAGCGCCAACGCGCCAACGGTGAAAGTAACGAATGTGATTGGCAGTTTGCGAGCCAGCCCTCCCATCTTCCAGATATTTTGTTCGTGATGTAGCATCACAATGACTGAGCCGGCTCCGAGGAAGAGAAGCGCCTTAAAAAACGCGTGAGTAAACAGGTGAAACATGGCGGCATCATTGGACGCGAGACCGACCGCCATGACCATGTAACCAAGTTGCGACATCGTGGAGTAGGCGAGGATCCGCTTGATATCATTCTGCTGTGTTGCGATTAGCGCAGCCATCACTGCGGTGATCGTTCCGATCCACGCGATAACCAAAAGCGCGGTTTGCGACGATTGAATGACGAACGCCACCCGCACCAGCATGTAAACACCTGCTGCCACCATCGTCGCCGCGTGGATTAACGCGGAGATCGGCGTCGGACCTTCCATCGCGTCCGGCAACCAGACGTGCAGCGGAAACTGCGCTGATTTGCCGACTGCGCCGCAGAAAACTAAAAGCGCGGCGATTGTCAGAAATGTTGGATGATTCGTCAGACCTGACATTCGCGGCGCAATTTCAGCGAAAACGACAGAGCCCGTTGCCATCCAAACCATCAGGATTCCAATCATGAATCCGAAATCGCCGATGCGCGTAGTGATGAACGCTTTTTTTGCCGCATCCGCAGCTGCATCGCGGTAGAACCAGTGCCCAATCAAAACATAGGACGTGAACCCGACCAATTCCCAAAAGATGAAAAGCATGACAAAATTGTTCGCCAGAACGATCCCGATCATTGCGAACATGAAGAGCGACAGCGCCGCGAAGTAGCGGGACTTCCCTTCGTCATCTCGCATGTAACCGAGCGAATAGATGTGGATGATCGCTCCGACACCGGAAACCAGAACGGCCATCGTCCTGCTCAACGGATCCAGCGTCAGCCCGAGCGGGACGTGGAAGATCCCGCTAATAGTAATCCATGTGAACTCAGCCGCGGCGATGGTTGAGTGTGCGAAGATCAAACAACTGCACGTGAAGCTTACAAGCACTGCGGCGATCGAGATCGAACTGCTCACTCTTTTCCATCGCAGGGTGAACAGCGTGATGACTACAGTGCTAATCAGCGGCGCGATCAGAGTGATCCACGGTAAGGTTGAGTTCATGGGATGGTTGGCCTGCTCAGAACTTCAAGCTGCTAATGTCTTTGACGTCCGTCGTTTGTCTCGCGCGATAGAGTGCGACAAGAATGGCAAGGCCGACTGCTATTTCAGCAGCTGCGACTGTGATGATAAAAAAGACAAACACCTGCGCGCTGTAATTTGGCAGACCGTTTGGATCGACGCGGAATCGCGAGAAGGCCACGAGCGACAAATTTGCCGCATTCAACATCAATTCCAGCGACATGAGGATGATGATGAGATTGCGTCGCAACATCACTCCGGCAAACCCAATTGAAAAAAGGATGCCGCTGACGAAGAGATAATCGCTGAGTGTGATCATGCTATCGGGGCTCCCGCCTGCTCAAAAGCACGACGCCAATAGTCGCCACCAGCACGAGAACCCCGACGATTTGAAACGGAAGATTGTAATTGCTGAAAAGCGCCGCGCCGATGTTGCGCACGTCGTCCGTTGTCGGGTTCGCGAGCGGCGGAAAAGTCTGTTGGGCAGCTCGGATGTGCCGAATCACAAAGCAAATCTGGACCAGTAAGACAACTGCTACTCCGGTGCCGCCTGCGGCAGCGAGCCAATTGATTTGACGCCGTGCTTCGGCCTGCAGGTTAAGAAGCATGATGATGAAAAGGAAAAGCACCATCACAGCGCCTGCGTAAACCAAAACCTGAATGATTCCGACGAAGAAGGCGTCGAGCGACATGAACAGCGCGGCCAACCCAAGGAACGAAACGACAAGGCTCAACGCGCTGGCGACCGGATTGCGATTCACGACAACAGTGGCGCCGAAGATCAGCGTCAGCAATGCAAACACCCAGAATAGGAACGGAGACATCGGCTTAGTTTCGAATTTCGAATTCGGAATTTCGAGTTTGTGAGCTCATTTCTTCTCGTTCCATTTCAAGACCACGCCGTGCATTACTCCGCCGATCTCGAGAAGTTTCTCCTTGTGATGCACCATGTCCGCGCGTGTAAAGCCCGTGATGGCGTAGTCCTTGCGCAGAAAGATCGCTTGCTCGGGGCAAACCTCCTCACACATGCCGCAGAAAATGCAGCGGATCATGTCGATATCGAATGCCTCCGGGTACTTCTCGACTTTGGCGAAGCGATCTTTCGATGGAATTTCGCCCGAAACAATCTTGATAGCGCGCGGTGGACAAATGAATTCACAGAGCTGACACGCTACGCAACGCACCCGGCCATCTTCGTCTCGCACGAGCGCCGGCGCGCCGCGGTAGTGATCCGGCAAGCTGCTGTCCCATTTTTGCTCGGGATATTGCATGGTGACCTTGGTGCGTCCTAGCAGCATGTTCTTGAAATGCTTAAACGTGATCGCCAGGCCGGCAACGATGGCGGGCATATACAATCGCTCGCGCCAGTTCAATTTCGGTCGTGGAACAGTGATGGCCATTACTAATCTACCTCTACCTCTTCCTCTTCGTCTGCTATCTCTCCATATGCGCCTGAACCTGCCGCGATCCTGCAACCCAATTGATCGAGCATCGCGAAAAGCATCTTTACGATTTCTTTCAAGATTGCCTTTCCTTTTGCAATCCCAGCGGCAGGGCAGCAGCGCCGTGCGACTAATAGATCGAGGGATGCTGCTGATTCCAAAGCTGAACCATGCGCGATCTGGAAGAAGCGAGCGCGCTCTTTCCGCGAGAACTTACCATTCCCTTCAGCGATGTTGAGGGCGATGCTGTCGCCTGAACGCTCCGTCAGTTTTTCGTGATGAAATGGCATGGGGCGGTAAAGCTTGAGATTAAGATTAAGAAGGAGAGGAAGAGGAAGATTACGGTCGAATGAAGGGCAAAATTGCTGCGACAAGAAAGATATTCACGAGCGCAATTTCGAAAAAGAAAAGCCAGCCGAGCCGCATGAGCTGATCGTAACGAAAGCGCGGCAACGTCCAGCGGATCCACATGAAAAAGAAAATCACGACGGTCACTTTTGTGAAAAAGACTGCGATGTTGATCAACCCGAAGATCCATCCGTGTGAGCCGTCGGGAATTCCCGGGAAATGCCAGCCACCGAAGAATAACGTGACGACGACAGCTGACCCGGTGATCATCGCCGCGTATTCGCCGAGAAAATATAACGCAAACTTCATCGAGCTGAATTCGGTGTTGTAGCCACCCGCTAGCTCCTGCTCGGCTTCAGGGAGATCGAACGGCAGCCGGTTCGTCTCCGCGAAGATCGCAATCATGAACACGAAGAACGAAATGATCATCGGAACAGCGAGCAACCATTTCCAGGGGTTGATCCAATCACCGACGAACGCCGCGATGAACCAGCCGTGTGCAATCTGGTAACGCACCACGCTGGTCAGTTGTAAATTTCCGACGACCATAAAAACGGGAACGACAGCGAGCCCGAGCGAAAGCTCGTAGGAAAGCATTTGTGCGCTGGAACGGATTCCACCCAGGAACGGATATTTTGAATTCGACGCCCAGCCGCCAATGACGATTCCGTAAACGCCGAGCGACGCTATAGCGAACACGAACAGGATTCCCACATTCACATCGGCGATCACCATCGGGACCCCAAACAGAGTGCTGCCAAACGGGACCACCGCGATGGTGATGATGGCCGGCATCACAGCCAGGCATGGCGCCAGCCAGTAGTAAAATGTGTTCGCCGCTCGCGGCGTGAAGTCTTCCTTCAGCAGCAACTTGAACATGTCAGCGATAGGCTGGAAGAGACCAGCAGGCCCCACCCGATTCGGTCCCAGCCGGTCCTGAATAAACGCGCTCACGCGTCGCTCCGCGTAAACGGCATAGGAAACCATTGGCAGAATCACCACGAAGAGAATCCCGATAATTTTCAGCAGTGAAGTGATGATGAAAAAAGAATCCATGTTGACCTTGCGGCCCTAGTCTCTTCTAACGCCCAAAGCTTTACGAGCCTCATGGACCTTTCGGCCGACAGCGCGACGTCTTGCCTGGATCGCGACCGCTTGCGCGATTGCTTTTTCGTCCCTGGGATGGGTCGGCGGTAGTTCTTTCATTCGCAAAATGTGCACGCCGAGGTCCCCGATTTTGCTCACGCTCAACCCGGCGAAGTGCGGCACCGTCTCGCTGATCCGACGAAAGACATCATCGCTGGAGGAAAGCGAGTCGCCTCCGCCAACTGCCTGGAGCAGATCACGCAAGATTTCCCAATCATCGCGCGCGTTCCCGGGCGGGCGCGCGGCACGATTCAATCGTTGCAAGCGGCCTTTGCCGTTGATCATCGAGCCACGTTTCTCGGCAAAGCCACACGCCGGCAGAACCACAGTCGCTTTTTGCGTAGCCTCGTACGCCAAAATATTCATGACGATGAATACTGGGAGCTGGGCAAGTTGTTCGACGGGCATGCCCAGATGCATCGCGTTTTCTTTCAACATCACCAACGCTTTGATTTCCCCGGATTTCACAGCTTCGGCAATCGCCATAAGTTTGGCCCCAGGCTCGGATGTTGATCCAAGAATCAAGCGTGCACCGTTTGTGTTCGGGTTGCGGTCTTCGCTCAGCAGAATGTCATCTCCCGGCTCGCGCCGCGGGACGATATCGATCCACTGCACGCCTAACGACTTCGCCAGCTGCGACGTAAGCCAAAGCTCTTCGTTGGTCATACGACCAGAAGCGACGATGGCAATCTCGTTGCCGGTAAACTGCTTTAATTGCAGCGATGCTTCTGAGATCGCTGCTGGCCAATCCGCGGCGATCAGCTTTCCGTCCGAGCGAATTTGCGGTTCGAGCAAACGGTTTTCGGCTTCGAGAAATTTGAAGTTCAACCGTCCGTAATCGCACATCCAGCAGGAGTTGACGTGATCGTTCTCGCGCGGCGTCTGCCGGTAAATGACATCTTCGCGTGTCCCGATGATGGTGTTGCAGCCAGTCGCGCAACTGGTGCAGATGCTCTTCGTTTCTTTCAGGAACCAAACGCGCATTTTGAAGCGGAAATCGGTCGAAGTGAGTGCGCCTACAGGACAGATATCGACGGTATTGAGCGAGTAATTGTTCTCCAGCCGCTTGCCGGAATGCGCAGTCAGCACGGTGTAACTACCGCGATCGACGAACCCAAGGACGTCGTCGTGTGCGATTTCCTGGCAGAAACGGATGCAGCGCGAGCAGAGGATGCAACGCTCGTCATCGAGTGTGACCCGCGGCCCGAGCACAACGTTCTTTGGTTTCTTAACTTTGTTCTCGAGAAAACGCGATTTGGAGTTTCCGAAATCGACGCTGAATTCCTGCAAGCGACATTCGCCGGCCTGATCGCATATCGGGCAATCGAGCGGATGATTAATGAGCAGAAATTCCATTACGCCGCGCTGACATTCCTTCACGAGCGGCGAGTTGGTGCGAACCGCCATGCCTTCGGACACATCCTGGGCGCAGGAAATTTGTGGACGCGGGATCCAATTGATAATCGGTTTGCCGTCGGAGCCGCGCTCGGGCTTGCGATCCGGGCCGAGCCTCGGAAAGCCCATTTCGATCAAACACATTCGGCAATTCCCGGGTGAACTGAGCTTTTTGTGGTAGCAATAGCGCGGCACGAAAACACCAATCCGCGCGCACGCCTCGATCACTCGCGTGCCTTTCGGGACCTGATGCCACACGCCATCAATTTGAATGTTGAACAGTGGAGCTGATGATTCGTTAGGCATGATTGAATCTGGAACCCAGGAAGCCAGGAATTTTAGAGAATGACACTTTCGCCTTTCCTAGTTGGATGGTATTCGCGGCCGACGCGCTTTACAGTCAGTCGAGCGCTTGCGAAGTTTAGCAACAGCGCGTCATTCAAGTTCGCTGCCTTTAGGTACGAGCGAACAATTGCAAAGTGGATGTCTTCGAGCGCGCTAATTGCTTTAAGTTCTAAGATGAGGTTCTGCTCGACGAGAAAATCGAGTCGGTGTTCGCCAATCAGATGCTCACGATAGAACACCGGCAGCAGCTTTTGTCGCTCAAAACTAATATCAGCCGCAGCCAATTCGATAGCCAAAGCCTCTTCGTACATCAACTCGAGAAATCCAGGACCGAGTTCTTTGTGAACCCGAATGCCGGCTGCGATGATTCGATCCGTCAGTGCTTTGTTCTGTATTTCCATTCCTGGCTTCCTGGTTTCCAGATTTAGCTAGATCGTTCCTTTTGCTCCGGCTTTTTCCCAGCCGGGATCGTGTGCGAGGGGAACTGTGGAAATTGACTCTTCGTCGATCAATTCCCCCGGCGTGTATTCGGGCGGGAGGGCTGGGGGAAGCGGTTTCTGTGCGCGGGCGGCAAATTCTTCCGGAAACTTTTCGACAAAACTTTGCGTCGGCCACGCGCACGCTTCGCCGAACGCACAGATGGTGCGCCCGGCAATATTATCGCCAATGGTTTTGAGCGTGTGCGGATCTTCGATCACACCTCCGCCGCGCAGCATGCGGTCGGTGATCTTTTTCATCCAAAGCGAGCCTTCCCGGCAGGGTGTGCATTGGCCGCAGCTTTCGTGCGCGTAAAACTCGTTGATGTTGTTCAGGACCCAGACCATGTCGCGCGAATCGTCCAGCACGATCACGCCACCGGAACCAGCCATCGACCCGGCCGCAGCGAGCGAATCAAAATCCATCGGAATATCGTTAATCGATATTTCCCGTTCGATTACCGATCCGTCGGGTTGTTTCACCTTAAGTTTCAATCGCTCATCAGCGCGCAAGACTTTCGCGGAACTCCCGCCTGGAATGATCGCCTTCAATTTTCGGCCCGGTTTCAAGCCGCCAGCCATCTTGTAGATCAACTGACCGATTGTGACCGCGCCAACTTCAATCTCGAAGTAACCTGGTCGCTGAACGTCGCTACGGCACAGAGCGTTTCAACGTTGTTGACGATCGTCGGGCACATGTAAAGGCCAAGCACAGCGGGGAAATACGGCGGCTTGATTCGTGGATAACCGCGCCTGCCTTCCAGCGATTCGATCAAGCCTGTTTCTTCCCCGCAAATGTATGCGCCCGCCCCGCGATGGATGTAGACGTCGACGTCGAATCCGGAGCCGAGAATATTTTTTCCAAGAAAATTGTGTTGCCGCGCTTCTTCGATGGCGCGTTCGAGGATTTTCGCGCCCTCCGGGAATTCGCCTCGTATGTAGATGTAGGCCGTGCGCGCGTTGAGAGCGTAACAGGAAATCAAGATTCCTTCCAACAACTGATGTGGATCTTCATGAATGATGTAGCGATCCTTGAAGGTTCCTGGCTCGGATTCATCGGCGTTGCAGATCAGATAGACCGACCGCTTTTCGTCCAGTTTAATGAAGCTCCATTTCAGACCGCAGGAGAATCCGGCTCCGCCGCGCCCGCGAAGACCGGAGTTTTTGACTTTATTGACGATGTCACTGCGTGACATGGTCAGCGCTTGCTTCAACTGCTCGTAACCTCCATCGCGCAGGTAACAATCGATGTCGGTTGTCCAATCCGCGCGTCCGATGTTTTTGTAGATCAAACGGTGTTCGAGCGGATGGGGGGATGCTTGATGTTTGATGTTTGATGTTTGATTTCCAAGGACATCACCAATCGAATTTGGATTGACCTGCTCATACAGCTGTTCGCCAATCATGCACACGGGGGCGGTACCGCAGCTTGCCAGGCATTCAACAAACTCGACGCTGTAGTTTCCATCTGCGCTAACGGTAATGGGATTGTGTTCGCCACAGGGCGGGCGTTGGATTCCCAATTTCGAACACAAATTTTCCATCAGCTCGAAACTGCCGGCCATGGCACAACTGAGTGTGCGGCAGACGCGGATGTGAGTTGTGGCGGCCGGCTTGTGGCGAAACATTGGATAAAAGCTGACCAGCTCCAGAATATTGATCGGTTGCAAGCCCAGCTTCTCCGCGATCCATACCACCGCGTCGTCACTGATGAAGCCGAAGTGTTCCTGCCACAAGTGCAGCAGCGGCATGGCAGCGCTTCGTCGGTGATCGCTCGGATAGCGTGCGATTGCTTGGTCCATCTTCCGCTCCAGCTCGGCGGGAACAGCCATACTCGTCGAGTCCACGAAAGTGGTCGATTAATCGGACAAGGTGCTGTCTTTCGATTGCACTTTATCGTCCTTAAAAACGATCGTAACCGTGTCCTTACCCTGGCGGTAGACGTAGGTCGTTTTTTTCATGATCACGAAATCTTCAGTGCGAAGAGAAGTGGGGGGGCCCAGGATCGATTCCACCTGTTTCTTCGACATGCCATCTGTCACCTGATCTACGTTTGCCCTGGTGATGCGTTTGCCGGAACAGGAGACGCAAAGCGCGATTAGAAGCACGAGCACGAACCGCGCGGCCGCAAAAATGACGAATGACGAACGATGAATGACGAAGGAATGACGGAGCACAAATGACGAAATCGCGCAAGAACGCTGTTTCGTTACTTCCTCTTTCGTCATTTGGATTTCTGTCGTCATTCGTTCGTTCGACATTCCTCTCATCTGTCGCATTCGCCCATGACGAAG
>QHRD01000212.1 GCA_003220005.1 Verrucomicrobiota bacterium
GATCGCAAGATTCAGGTATCGAACTTGGACAAGGTTCTTTATCCGAAGGTCGGATTTACCAAAGGCCAGGTGATCGATTACTACATTCGCATCGCGTCTGTGCTGTTGCCGCATTTGAAGGATCGGCCGCTCACTATGAAACGCTATCCGGATGGCGTCGAAGGCGAATTCTTCTATGAGAAGAATTGCCCGTCGCATCGACCGAAGTGGGTGCAGACAGCAAAAGTATGGAGCGAAGGCAACCAGCGGACGATGCACTATTGCCTCGCCAACGATCTGCCGACGCTTGTCTGGGCCGCGAACCTGGCCGATCTCGAGTTGCACACTTCGCTCTCGCGCAAAGACAACATTGAGCGTCCGACCATGATGGTGTTCGATCTCGATCCCGGCGCGCCGGCCGACCTCGTGCAGTGCTGTCAGGTCGGGCTGTGGCTTCGCGATTTGTTAGGCCAAATGAAACTGAAATCGTTTGCAAAGACTAGCGGATCGAAAGGCCTCCAAGTTTATGTGCCGCTGAATACGGCACTTGCCTATGATCAGACGAAGAACTTGTCGCTCGCACTTGCCCAGTATCTGGAGCACGAACATGCCGATCTTGTGACCTCGAATATGTCCAAGGCGGTGCGCAAAGGCAAAGTATTCGTCGATTGGAGCCAGAACGACGAACACAAAACCACTATTTGTGTTTATTCACTCCGCGCCAGAGAAGAACCGACCGCTTCCACTCCGGTCACTTGGGACGAAGTTGAAAAATGCATGAAAAAGAAAAAAGCTGATCTTTTGAAATTCCGCTCCGACCAAGTTCTCGCCCGCGTCGAAAAACTCGGCGACATCTTCGAGCCGGTTGAAGAAATGAAACAAAAGCTGCCGAAGAAATGGAAGATATGATGCCATTCGTTAGGATTCGAGAGTATGAATAATGCTGTATGGTTTGATACGATTGGATGGGTGGGAGCAGCGGCTCTCCTTGTAGCGTACGCGATGGTTTCCCATAAGAAATTGGAAGGAGACTCGGCTACGTACCAACTCCTCAATATCAGCGGCAGTCTTCTGTTGGCTGCAAATACAATCTTTTATGGATCCTATCCGTCGACTTTTGTGAACCTCATCTGGGCAGCGATAGCCGTTTTTTCCATCGCAGCCCGAAGGCGAGTTTCCTCCCGCTAAATTGAGACGAACGGCATTGGAAGCTGTGCCACATGAGGAAAGCAAATTTAAAAGATATCCCTGAGCAGGAACGAAAATCGCCGAAGGGAAAGTTTGGACGCGTGTCGAAGAATATTTCGATTGCGCTCGGACGCGAGCCGGAATCGCTGGATTTATCGAAGCGGCACCCGTTTGATCTCGCCCTCGTGCGAATTCCCAAGGGCAAATCGCTTTGTCCTTATCACGCGCACGCGGCGGAATCGGAGCTTTATCTCGTCGTCTCTGGTCGCGGCAGCGTGCGCGACAAGGATGGGACAACTGAAGTCGGCCCGGGTGATGCGTTTTTCTTTCAGCCGGGCGAAGCGCATCAGCTAACTAACGCTGGCGACGAAGATTTTGTTTATTACGTGATCGCCGATAATCCGAGGAGCGGCGGCGCAACCGGTGATTCCTGTTATTATCCGGACAGTAGCAAATGGGCGGTGGCGAAAGAGGGATCAGAAGAAGTGATCATGAAAGGAACTGGGACCGATTATTTCGATGGCGAAGAATGATTTTTCACCGGGGAAGAGGACACGGATAAAGATTTAGGTTTTGCTCTGCGAACTCAGCGAGGTCTACGGTGAATCGACAGTCATGAAAAAGGTTAATATCAATGAGATCAAAGAAGAGGCATGGCAGTCACCTGGCGGAAAGTATGCCGTCTCTTTCAAGGGAATCTCTGAAGCGCTTGGGCGCGAGCCTGCGTCGCTCGATTTATCCAAGCGTCATCCCTTCGATCTGGAATGGAGTCGCGTGCCTCCTGGCAAACCAAATTTTCCTTACCACGCACACTCGGCGCAATGGGAGCTTTACTTGATTATTTCGGGTGAGGGAACTGTCCGACATAAAGATGGTACGACCAAGGTCGTGGCTGGCGATGCGTTCATCTTTGGACCTGACGAACCGCATCAACTGATTAACTCTGGCGAGACAGACCTCGTTTATTATGTGATCGCAGACAACCCGATAGGCGAATCGGCCTATTATCCCGAGAGCGGGAAGTGGAAAGTAAACAAATCATCAGCGACGAATCGCGTCGTCATAAAAGGTGGGGAAACGGATTATTTCGACGGTGAAGAATGAGCAATTCTCATGTCGAGCCAAGTCGAGACATCTCTCCTGCAACAAAAAGAAGCGAGAGATTCCTCCACTTCGGTCGGAATGACAAAACAGCGAAGGCGAGAAGTTAATTTCAACAAAATCCATTAAAGCGACGAACCATGGCCTCAAACACCGCTGGTAAAGAATTTCCGTACAAGACTTACCTCAACATTCTGCACGGTCCGCTTGAGCTGATTGATGTGCAGAAGCTGGCTGATGTCTGCACGGACAAATGGTACAACCAGACACTTTGCCAGGTGAACGATTCGGTCGTCAGGATGGCGGTGGTGCAGGGCGACTATCACTGGCACGAACACAAGGAGATTGATGAATTCTTTTTCGTCGTCGACGGACGTTTCCTGATCGATCTTGAGGATCGCACCGTTGCGCTTTTGGCGAGTCAAGGCTTCGTCGTGCCCAAAGGCGTGCGCCATCGCACACGCGCGCCTGAACGAACCGTGATCTTGATGGTCGAGCGCGCGGACATCGTTCCGACAGGCGACTGAATGCGCCGTGTGGGGCGGGTGAAAATAGTTTCGGGTGGGCAAACAGGCGTTGATCGTGCGGCCTTCGATGTCGCGCTGAAACACGGAATTGAGTGCGGCGGCTGGTGTCCTGCTGGACGGCTCGACGAATTCGGGAGTATCCCGGATCGATATCCACTCCAAGAGCTGGAAGTTGGCGGGTTCCCCGAGCGGACGTTCCGGAACGTCCAAGATTCAGATGGAACAGTCATCATTTACCCAGGGGAACTTGGCGGCGGCACTGAGCAAACACTCCATTTCTGTGTCGAGCAACGACGGCCACACGAGTTGATTGACGCATCAAAGGTTTCTACAGAAGACGCCGCGAAACTGATTTCTAATTTCATCCGCAAGCATAGGATCGTGATCCTCAACGTCGCTGGTCCGCGCCTGAGCGAATGGCCGGAAGGATACGACTACGCCTGTCGCGTGCTGGATCGCTTCTTGAAGTTGATTACGAGCGGGAGCACGAGCAGGAGTAAGAGATAGAATCACTCGTAGCGCAGCGCTTTGACCGGATCGAGGCGCGCTGCGAAGTAGGCAGGGATCAGCGCGGCAAGTGAACAAATGAAAAATGCGCTGATGCAAATAATAGCGACGTCTCGCGGAATAACTTCCGCGGGGATGGACGAAAACTGATAGACTTCACGGGGGAAAATCTCGATGTGGAATGTCGATGCGAGCCAGTGACTGAATTCGTTGCGATAGCGAATCAGGGTCATCCCGAGTCCCAGACCCGTAAGAGTCCCAAAGAGACCGACGACAGTCCCCTGGCCAAGGAAAACCCAGATGATTTGTGCGATGTTCGCTCCGAGCGCTTTCATGATTCCGATTTCGCGTCGCTTTTGCACGGTCACCGTGATCAAGGTGCTCATGATCCCGAAGGCCGCGACGACCACGATGAAGAACAACAGGAAAAACATCACTGTGCGCTCAAGCCGCACCGCTTCGAAGTATTGACGATTCATGTCGATCCATGTCTGGGCGTATTGCGGTGGCTCGAGAAATTGTTGAATCGCCTCTTTGATTCGTTCGGCGCTGTAGGGATCATCGGTTCTGACGGTGATGCCGTGCAGCGCGTCACCCAAGCCGTATAACTCCTGCCCGACATAAACTGCCACGAGAAGAAACTCGGAATCGTGCAGGTAATGACCAGTCTCAAAAATGCCGGTAACGGTTAATTCCTTCGGGAGAATCACGTCGCGCAACTCGTCGATCGCTTTTTTCTCTTCTTCGCCCTGGGCGTTCTCAAGCTTCTTAATGCTATCGAGAATCTGACCGAGATTGCCGGGCGAATAGACCGTGATCTTGTCACCAACACTCACCTGCAGTTTTCGCGCGAGCTCAATCCCGAGGACGGCCGATTCGCCCTCCAAATCGAGCTTGCCGTATTTGATGAATTTTCGCAGCGGAATCACTTTTTCTTCCTGCGCGGGATCGATACCGCGAATCAGCGGCGCAACCCGCTGGTTTTGAAACTCCACAATCACTGGTCCTTGAATGTACGGGGCAGTTGCAACGACGCCCGGCGTATTGTCGATCTTTGTCTTGAGCGTTCGCCAATCTCGCAAAACATCTTCGGAGCTCACGAGAATATGCGCATCGAAATCGATCACTTTCTGGCGAAGCTCCCGGTCGAAGCCGGTCATCACCGAGATCACAAGAATCAGTACCGTCACGCCGAGCATCACGCCGAGGACGGAAATCAGTGTGATAATCGACAGAAAAGTCCGCTTCGGTTTGAGGTACCGCAGCGCTAGGAAAAGACTAAATGGAAGCTTCAATTTGGCGATAGCGTGGCGGTAAACTCACTGGGATTCAACCGTGTGTGGGTGCTGGCCTATTTCATCGCGTGCGCCTTTAGCTCTTCCAGTGTGACGAATTCGAGCGCGGACGCGTGGGTGGCTTCAAGATCGACAGGAGCGGCGCGGTTATGGTCAAGTGCGTCTTTCCAGCGCGTGACGCAAACGCACCATTTGTCGCCCGGTTTCAGCCCCGGGAAACCCCATTCCGGATGCGGCGTGACGAGGTCGTTTCCATCGAGCACGGAAAAATCCAGAAACTCCTGTGTGACTTCAACGCAGACAGTGTGTTGGCCGACATCTTCCGGACCTGTTCGACAAAAGCCGTCGCGGTAGAATCCGGTTATCGGGTTGCGACAACAACATTTCAGCTCTGTTCCCAGAACATTCGTCGGCATAAATGAGATAAGACGTTACTATTTCAAGAACTTTACCAAAGGAGGAAACAATGCCAATCCGAGCGAAATACGTTCATACAAATCTTATTGCCAGAGATTGGAAAAGACTGGTTCGCTTTTACAGCGATGTCTTCGGATGCGAACCCAAAGGCCCCGAACGCGATATGTCCGGCGCGTGGCTCGATAGTGTGACCTCGCTTCCGAATGCACACCTTACGGGCGTACACTTGCGTTTGCCTGGCAATGGGGACGATGGGCCGACTCTCGAGATTTTCAGCTATGACGAACTCGTTGAACGTGGGATGCCGATGGCGAACCAGTGCGGGTTCGCTCACATCGCATTCGCAGTTGACGATGTGGACCAGGCGTTGCAGGCGGTGATTGCGGCTGGTGGCGGTGGAGTCGGAAAGATTGCCACAAAAAAAGTGGATGGTGTCGGTCTCCTTCGCGTCGTCTATGCGCGAGATCCTGAAGGCAACATCGTTGAACTGCAAAAGTGGAGTTAGCGCGTTTGTGTCCAGACGAACCGTCATTGCTTATTGGCTTATTCCAGCCGAGCCGGCTCGCAGCTTTTTTCAAGCAGCGATCAATGACCTCGCGCGCCGGTACGACGCGCCTCCTTTTGAACCACATGTGACTGTTCACGTCGAAGCGAATGATACCGATGCGACTGAGAAAGCGTTGTCAACAGCGGCGCATGAACGCCAGCCGTTAAAGCTCAACGCCGTTGAGATCGGTCACTCCAGCGAGTTCATCCAAACGCTCTTTGTGCAATTCGCACTGAATACAAAGCTGCGGCAACTTAATGAAATCGTTCGCGACGCTGCACAAGAGTCGTCCCACTACGAGCTCAAACCGCACTTGAGTTTGCTCTACAAGAAAATGCCAGCCGCAGCGCGGCGCCAACTGGCGGGTTCGATCACGATGCCGTTTTCGGAAGTTATCTTCGATGCACTTAAAGCTGTTCGCTGCATTTCGCCCACGCGAACTCGTGCCGATGTAGAAGCATGGCGAGTAACAGCGACGAGAGAGTTGTCTATGCAATAGTGCTTCAACGCTGTGATGCCGTTGGGGTGGGGCTCAGCTTGGCTGTGGTCGACGAAATTGCCGGCGACGAAGTTGCAGAAACAACAGCGAGCTTGGTTTTCGCTTCATCGAGCAATTTCTTCTCTTCCGGGTAAATCTTTCCATCTTCGGCTGCCGCAATGTACTCCTGTGCGCCACCGAATTGGCCCGCCCCAGTCAGCAACAGCGCGACATAGACGGCTGCATGCTGGTCATGTAACTGATCGGGCGGCAAATTCTTTATAATGGCAACGCCCTCGGAGTTTCGGCCGAGGCGAGAAAGAGAAAACGCGTAAGTGGCAGCGCAATTGACCTCATTAGGCGCGCGATCGTACGCTTCTTTGGCCAGTTGGTACGAGCGTTCTGTATTTTGTTCAAGGTCGAGGCCGAGCCGGGCGAGGTCCGCTGTGATTGGCGCCTCCGTGGGAGAGGTCTCATGAAGGCGCTGAAGGACATCGTAAAGCTTCCCTGTTTCATTCTTCGTGCGATAAAGACGGCGAAGCGCCTCAAGCGCTTCACGGCGCATCGGAGGATTTTCAGCGACGCGCTGCCAGAGTTCCTCGGACTCTTTCTCGAGTTCCCATTTGGAGGTTAGACGCGCTAGCGCCAATTCATGTTCCGGCTGGTTATTTGTTAATTGCACTGCGGAGTGCCACAGCGTTTCGAATTCCGTGTTAGCGGCTCCATCGCTGCGAGGCTGTGATTGCCGAGTCGCAATTGCCTGATATGCGAGACGCAGATATTCGGAGTCGCCCCATGCCCCGGTCACGGGACTCCGTGTCCAGCGTTTCAGATGCGACCAATTTTTTACCGTCGCATATGCGTCCGCGACTGCGATGGATGCCGGTGGCGAGCTGAGCTGTGCTGCCGGCAATTTGTCGATCCACTTAACAACATCCCCCGCGAGTCCGTTTTGATTCATCCACTCCATGAGCGATGCCAGATCAGACAGATTGCGCGCAGCAAACGGTTTCACTTTTTCCAGAAGCAGCCGGAACTTTTTCTCATCGAGCTTCCGATAAAAATTCAGGCAGAGGAGATAATCGCCAAACGTGATCTCCGTCGACATCTGGAGTTGTTGCGCAAGGTTATCAGCTGCGGCGAGGTCATCGTGTGCTACAGCATCATTCAGCAACGCTCGCAGCGCACCTGTTCGGTAAGGGGCCACCTTGCTGAGTCGCTGCAGAGTATCGCGTGCTTTCGCGCTTTTCCCCGCGTCGCCGGAGTGAATTCGCAGCGCAGCGAGGTTGAACTGATAAAGATCGTTGCTGGGCTCTTTTTTTGCTGCGGCCGCGAACTCCTGCTCTTGCTCGGCAAGATTCCCTTCGGCGCGGGCCAGCCAACCTGCAACGACGTGAAAAGCTGCTCGGTCCCGATTAGCGATAGCGACCCGATCGAGCGCTTCTCGCGCCAGGTCGAGCTTTCCAAAACGCAAGGCTGCCGATGCGAGATTCAGCTGGCTGTCGGGGTCTTTGGGCAGCAGTCGGGCTATTTGTTCCCGCCGCCAGACGGACTCTTCAAGGTTTTGTTTCTCCGCTGCCTCCGCCAAAATGTAGAGCGCCGGTACAGAATCGGGATGTCGTGCCGCGAGCTCTCGCGCGGTTTGCGATGCTTCGCTGAGCTTTCCCTGTTGTAGCAATACAGCGGCCTGCTGCAATAAACGGTTTTGCCGCCAGTTCTCATATAATTTTGATCCGTAACTGACGAAAAGTGCGCCAAGCAAAAACGCGATTACCAAAGCGGTAACCATGACAGCGAAGCGCGCTGGCCAGAGCCGCCCTTGGAAGAAAGACTCTGGATCGCGTAATGACTGGCGATCCCTTCCACGCGCGGCGTCTTTGATTCGTTCCGCCGTTTCGTGTCCTGTTTTCGAGCGCATAGTTCGGCTTTTCCTCCCGCGCATGCTGTCTCCTGCGCTAAGGATGAGTCACTACCTCGGGTTCTTGAACTGCAAGAGCCGCGTCCGTTTGTTTGATGGTCTGTTCTCTCAGGCGTCGTCCCCAAACGTAGCGGGCCAGGAGGACCTTCAGTGTCGCGGTAAGCGGAACGGCAAGGAGTGGACCGATTATCCCGCCAATGATGAGACCCCAAGCAAAAATCGAGACGATCACCGTCATCGGATGCAAGCCGACGTAATTCCCGACGATTCGCGGAGCGTAGAATACGCCTTCAAGATTTTGTATGACGATGAAAATGAGCGTCACAATAATGGGATGCGTCCAGTCGCCCCATTGAAACGCGGCTATCAGCACGGCTGGTATCCAGCAGATGATGATCCCGATGTAGGGAATCATTGTCAGGACGACCACCATGGCGCCGATCACTGGCGCAAAGTTCAACCCAAAAATCGTCAGCGAAACGCCGATCAGAATGCCGTCCACCAAACACACTAGTAACTGGCCGCGAAAGTACGCCGTTACGTAACGATTAATTTCCGATAATACCTCCGCGACTTCATCTCTGAAGGGCGACGCGCGCAACGGGAGGTATTCTTTCCATCGCTGTTGGATTCGCGGCTTTTCGTTCAGCAAGAAAAACAAATAAATCGGCACCAGAATGAGACTGAGCAGAAAACCTGTGATGCCAAGTAATCCGCCGATGCTCTTCACCAAAATGGCCCAGAGCTTTTCCAGCACGATCGGGAGTGCTTGCTCCAACTTTGGCATTTGTTTTTCTACGTAAGCTTGAATGCGCTGGCGTTCAGCAGTGGTCAGCTTTGGCGGGCTTGGTGCAATTACTTCGGTCGCAGACGCGGTGGCGGCTGGCGACGCGGTCGGGATTGCTGCTGCTTGTTCCTGAGGAGAAGCAGATGGCGCGGGGCCGATGAGCCAGTTCGTAAAGCTTGTGGATGCAGATTTCCTGTGCGCACCGCCTAGTAACCCGAATGTTTGGTCGAATCGATAGATGAGATCGACCACGTAATCCCGCGCTCGGTCGGTGTAGGCAGGAACCTGCCGGGCAAAATTCGCGCTCTGGATCGAGATGGTTGGGACGAGCCATGCGCCCAATCCTCCCAGAGCGAAAAAGCCGATTGCGAAAATAAGAGCCACGGCCTTGGTGCGACTGAGCGTCCCGCGAGACATTTTCGTCACCAGCGGGTCGAGCAGATAAGAGAGAATCACGGCAATAGCCACGGGGATCAGGATTGGCTGAAGGAAAGTGATGACGTTTGCTGCCGCCCAAATCACTGCGGCGAGCACAACGACAAGAAGAAGTATAAAGCAGGCAGTGAGCGCCGCCCACATCATCTTGCTCTGCCAGGGCGTAGGATATCCTTTCATGTTACGTTCAGCGCTCGACCTCAAGGTCCCTACGTCGGATTCGTTTTTACGGGCAACTCCTTGCCAATTGTCTTTTTGGTGCCCTCGATCTTGTCCACGAGCGTTTTGTTTTTTGGATCGAGCGCCAACGCTTTTTGCCAGGCGTCCAGTGCTTCTCGCACGCGGTTCAATTTTAGATAAGTATCGCCAATGTGTTCAAACACGACCGGATCGTCGTGCTCCACAGTCTTTGCAGCGCGAAGCAGGTCGCTCAAAGCCTGATCGAATTTGCCCTTGCGAAATTCCACCCAACCCAAGCTGTCCAGATAGGAAGCGTTGTCTGGTTCGCTCTCGAGGGCGCGCTTAATCATGGTTTCAGCTTCATCCAGGTTCATATTGTGATCGGCCCACATGTAACCAATGTAGTTGTAAGCCTCTGCCGAATTCGCCGGGTCGAGCGCAATTGACTTTCGAAGCAAATCAGCTGCTTTTTCGTAGAGACCGGCTTGCTCGGCCGCGGCCCCGTAGTTGAAGTAAAACTTGGCGTTTATCACTTCGTCGTCCTCATCGAGTTGCGCTTCGTGCAGCGCTTCCTCGAAAGTGGCCACAGCCTGCTGGCTCTGCTTCGCCTCACGCTGCGCGATCGCCAGATAGTAAACAATCTCCGGCGCGCCGGGGAATCGGCGCCTGGCGTCCGTCAGCAGTTTCACCGCGCGATCTGCGTCTCTTAAAGGTCCGAGAAGCAGCTCAGCCAGATGCAAATAAGTGCTGGGATGATTTGGATTGATCAGCAGGCTTTGCTCATAATTTGAGGCTACCTTTGCAAACTTCGCTTTGGCCTCCTCGAGGCGGTTTGCGCGTTGCAGTGATCGCGCTTCATCATCCAGCACCTGCGCCAGTAAATCGTAGGATTGATATTTTTCAGGATGCTCCTTGATGATCTGCTCGAGCATCTCGACCGCTTTCTCGCGCTGGTTTGTCAGAATAAAACCAGTCGCAAGTTTCTCTCGTGCATTTGCGTCGTCCGGTTGCAGTTCGAGCACACGCAGATAAAGCGGGATCGCTTCCTTCAGTTGCTCCGATGCCGCGTAATAATCTGCTATTTCCTTTAGGACCGCGGGATCGTCTCCGGCGTGTTCGGCTGCTCTTTTGAAAATCTCATTGGTCTTTTTCAATTCATCCGGTTTAGGCTGTGAGTCGGACTTAAACAGAATCGCCACGTAAAGCTTTCCGAGACGCATCCAGAAAGCGGGATCGTTGCTGCGAACTTTTGCGGCGCGATCCAGAACTTCGAGCGCTTTTTTTTCCTGGCCGGCTGCAACTTCGATTTCGACCAGGCGCTGGTAACCTTCGGCATCTGCCGGATTCAGGGCGATCGCGCGGTTGGCATAATCGATGGCCTGATCGGTTCTCTTGAGATACTTGAGGTAGATAAATGCGAGTTGCTGATAAGGCTCGGCATTATTCGGGTTTGCCTTGATCGCGTCTTTGAGCACGTCAATCGCCTGTGGAAAATCGTCCTGTTGTATCAGCAAACCGGCCACACGCGTCGCGAGTTGCGCCTGGCCGGGATCGACGTTGAGCACTTTGCGATACGCCTCCAGCGCGCGATCCATCTCGCCATTTTCTTCAAACGCCATTCCTTCCACAAAATGCCCGAGCGCATCCGCTTTGTGCGCACCGCCAGCATGCAAGGCAAGATCCGCAGCCGGCTTGAGATTGAATAAATCATCCTGGCGACCGGCCTGTTTTGGCTGGCTCGAACGCGGAGTTTTTGTCGCGGGAGTTTTCGGGGTTCGCTCCGCAAGCGCATTCGCCGCCCCAAGAAAAATGAGCGCAAAAATGATTCCCCAGCAGGCGCAAACTTCGCACTTCGAGCGCTCCCTCATGGTTAATCTTATCTTTTTGCGCGATGTTCGGCAAACCAGCTCGCTCCGGGGGACCGCACGCGTTCGGCGTGTTGGTTTTGGCGTCGCGCCAAAACAAGCTTTGTTCAATGACGCTTCCCTTAGATGGTGGGCAGAATATCACAAAAGTTCGCGATCGCGAGGACGCGCTCGCCAGCACGCGAGACGCGTGGGCTCCCCAGAGTGAAATTCGACGTTGGACGTTCTCTGCTCGCCGGACGGTTCCAGGTTACACCTTATACCGCAAACGCTTCTTGTGCCGATGCGCCCGCATTCGCTTGCGGCGCTTGTGCTTGGCAATTTTTGCTTTCCGTCTTTTTTTAAGAGAGCCCATTCAGATTTCAGAGTCGCAGGGTGCGATTCAACCACCTAATGCGCTGCAGTGCAACTGCAATTGGTAGGGACATCACGCTGCGATATCGGGACGGCGCTGAACTTATTTCGAGGTGAGGCCGTTGGCTTCGTCGATTGGTTCGATGCTATCGGTGTGAAAAGATGTAGGCGAGTCATGCAATGATCATGGCGATGACGGCCAGAGCCAACATGAGGATACCAAATAGCCGAGGCCGGAACTGTCGGGCGCCCTCGACTGCATACACGCGGATGAGGCAAACGCCCGCGTACGCTGAGACGACGAGACACAGCACACCGAGAACTAGCGGGCCAGCACTTTAGGCTGAAAAGTTCCGTCTAATCCAATCACTTCTTCAGCATCGGGTCCCGTTTTCCCTTGAATTCGCTTCCAGCTTTCCATTCCGGAAATTTGTCGCCGTTCGCGACCTGATATCCGATTTCGAACAGAAGTTGAATGTCTTGCACTGCGCCGGAGAGATCCCAGGTGGGATCAACTTCGTCGGACGGCTGATGGTAATGCTTCGCGACAAATTCGTCACGCTTCTGCTTTCCGTACCCCGGTGGTTTGCCGATGACCTCAATGCCGCGCGCAGCGTGCAAGACCGGCACGCTGGCCTTTGCGAATTCGAAACTGTCCACCCGATAGAAGCCGCCTTTCTCGGGTTCGCTATTCGGCTTCATCACGCGCTCCTGTCGCGCCGCAGCCTGACCTAACAAGTCGTCCAACGTTGAGTTGCTATTAGTGAGATCTTCGATGTCGTGCGTCTTACCCCACGGATTGATGCCGTCGATGTTGATGTCGGCCAGCGTTTTCTCGAGCGGATACAGCGGGTGTTCCGCGTAAAATTTTGCGCCGAGCAATCCCGCTTCTTCAGCAGTCGTCGCCATGAATAACACCGATCGTTTCGGCGACGGATTCAATTTTGTGAACGCAGCCGCAAGCTCAAGAACGGAAGCTACACCCGACGCATTATCGATCGCCCCGTTGAAAATCTGGTCGCCTTGCAATTCGGGATGACGCCCTAGGTGGTCCCAGTGCGCGGTATAAATGATGAATTCGTCCCGCAGTTTCGGATCGTCGCCTTCGAGTTTGCCAATGACATTGTGCGATTTGAACGAGCGAATCTGCTGTTTGATGTCGAGGTTGGCTTTGGCATTCAGCGCTACCGGCCGGAACCCTTGTGTTAGCGCCGATCTCTTCAGCGCGTCGAAGTCCTTGCCGCAATCGGCGATTAATTTTTTCGCAACATCTCGTGTGATCCACGAACGCGCCGAAACCGCGTCCATGTTCTTGTTCGGACTATCGAGCTCGAAATTTTCCTTGCCCCAACTCGATCTCACCACCTGCCACGGATAAGCCGCCGGCTCGGTTTCGTGAATGATGATGGCCGCCGCCGCGCCTTTCTGCGCTGCGATTTCGTATTTGTAAGTCCAGCGGCCGTAGTACGTCATCGCTTTTCCCTTGAACATTTTCTCGTCGAGCTTTGACGGATCTTTCGGCTCCGGCACCGGCGGATCGCCAATGAGTATCAGCAACGTTTTGCCGTGGACATCGACGTCTTTGTAATCGTCCCAGCCGTATTCCGGCGCGACTACACCGTAGCCGACAAACACCATATCTGACTTGTCGATTTTGATTTCTGGTTCGAGCCGTGCCGAGGAAGCAACGAAATCATCCGGATTTTTGAGGTCGCTGGTTTTGTCGCCAATCGTAAACGACATTCGTGGTTCGCTTTTGATCCCGGCAAGAGGAACCCCCTGCGTGTATGTCCCGTCCGGATTTCCCGGCTTTAATCCAATCTGTTTGAACTGGTCTGAGATGTATTTAACCGAAAGCTCTTCGCCTTTCGTTCCCGGCGCGCGTCCTTCGAATTCATCGGATGCAAGGACTTTGATGTGCGCGAGCAGGCCGTCCGGCGTAATCGACTCGAGTGCCGGCTGCAAACGCTCTGTCAACTCATCGGCCGCTAGCAGCGAGGCGGCAGCGGCAAACAAGATCGCGGCGAACCAGCAGGCAATTTTCACTCCATACCGAGACGTTGCAAGGTGTTTGTGTCAAACGCCGAGTGTAAGAATAGGCGCTGTCGACAGGCGTTCGCCGCGGGCCGGCCCTTCTTTTGTTTTGCGATTGGTAAACGGGATTCTCAACTCTTCCGCTGCAAAATCGTGATACGTCCCTGCAGGAAATCGATCGTGCGCGGATAAATCCATGAAGGAGCAGGCGGCGTCTCGCCATCGAACGCAATGGCGTAAGGGAAGTTTCCGGCGCGAAGGTCACCGTAGTATCTGCGAACCGTTTCACTGGGCACTTTATAATCCAGCGAGTAAATAGCGATGTAATTCGGATTGCGCTTCTTCAAGGCGGCTGCTGTGAATAAGGCTTGGTCGGCATGTCCTTCTCGTTCGGCAACGAGAGGTTGAACCCATTCGGGAAAAACCTTCCGAAACAACTCAACGCGACCCGGCATATGAGGCAGACGCAGATCGGTGATGTCTTGCGCGGGAGGTATGGTATCGTCGAGTTGACCAAGATTAATTTCGTGGCCATCGAAATTTGGCAATCTCGACCAATGTGGACTCGTGCCACTCGATTCGATAACGCTACCCGGCCGCACATTTTTTGCCATCCACAGCTGTGCCTTCAGCCGCGGATCATCGTTGAAACGCTTGCCAACCAGATAACTGCAAAGGCAGTTGTAAAGCAGAACTGGCAGGAGGAACGCAAGAGCCCACTTTCGCCGTTCGAACGTCTGCAACGCCGGGCCAATCATCAAAATCAGGAAGGGAATTGCGGGCAAAACATAACGCGTTTCCGTTCGCGGGAACGTCCCTATTTTCAAAATGTAGAGGAGGAATACGGCGCTGCTCAGGGTAAATCCGCACGTTGCCGGATTGCCGAGATCGCGTCGTCGCAGGATTAGAATGCAGCTCAGAATTGCGAAACCACCGATCAAAAACGCGCCAGGAAGTCCGACAATTTCCGGAATTTGGCCAAGAGCGCCAAGATAATTGGGGCGATCGGGCTGACCTGAGTAACGAGGCGCGACGGTGTAGTTGTAGATGAAATCGTGCCAGAATTTTTTTGGCTCATAAGGCGCGGTCGGGCACCCGACGTAAAATCCGAGCAAAACCATTCCCAATCCAATTTCTAATTCGCGGCTTACAATTATTCTTCGAAGGCCAGCGCCTTTAGTCGCGAAGAAATGCGCAACAAGAAGCGCGATTCCGACTGCCAAGCCATTGTATTTGGTTGCGATTGCGAGGCCGGTCAAGAAGCCGGCAATGGCGTAATTCCGGGTGGTAGGAGATGAGGCGAGCCGAAGCGCAGCCCAAAGCGCCGCCAGCATCCAAAACAAGAGCGGCATGTCGACGGTGAGGAAATGGGCATGGGTAACAAATCCCGCGCTCGTGGCGAAAGCAAGCGCGATGATAGCGGCAGAAAATCTTCCGTACGAGCGGCGGCTAAAGCTATAAGCGAGGGTAATTGTGCCCAGATAAAGCGCAATCGTCACTAAGCGCGAGCCGATCAGCTTTGCCGGGTTGGCGATCTTCATTCTTTCCGCCGGCACCTGGGCAATTTTCATTGCTCCGGTGATTGGCCACACTACGAGAATGTGGTTCAGGTAAGTATGAAACGGCGGCTTCATGTAGTCGCTCGGACGCAGGGCGCGCAAAGCACGCATTGCGATTTGACTGCGATTCCAGTCTTCGACTCGCCCCCACGTGATGCCCTGCAGACAAAAAACGAACGCAAGCGACAGTGCCGCGACTAACAGCGGATCAACGCGTTGAATTTTTCTCGATTGCCCAGCGGACTTTATGAGGTCCCTCACTTCGTGCGCGATGAACAGAGCCGGGTTAGCGGCTTTCCTGCGAAGGCCCGGCCGGTGCTTTCTTTTTGTTGTCAGCTTTGACGCCGATCCTTTTCAGGAACGGCTCGATCGTTTGTTTGCGGCCGAGGAATTTCTCGACGGAGATGTTCACGTCGCGTGAATCGCCGGGCTCATAAATTTCGCGGCGCAACTTCAGGCCGGCTTGTTTATCGAGGTAGCCGTCCTTCGCTTTTTCAAAGACGGTTGCCAAGTCAGCGGCGATGGCATCGGCCCAGGCGTATCCGTAATAACCGGCGTCGTATCCGTTCAGGTGACCAAAGTAGGAGACGAACGTCGTAGTCGGATCGATCGGGAGAAAAACCTTTTCCAAAATCGGATTCGATATGGCGAGGCAATCGTAGGGCATGTCTTCAGGATGCGGATCGTGCAGGGCGAGGTCGAGCGATGCGAACGCGAACTGGCGGCGATAAAGAACACCGGCGTTGGCCAGCTTTGCGTCGTTCATTTTTTTTACGATTTCGGCGGGAATCTTTTTCGACGGGTCACGATAATCAGCCGCGAACGTGTCGAGCACTTTCTTGTCCCAGACCCAGTTTTGCAGCATCTGCGACGGCGCTTCGACAAAATCACCCGGCACATGCGTTCCGGCGAACCGTCCGTACTTGGCGCGAGTAACAATCGAATGCAGGCAGTGGCCGAATTCGTGGAACAGCGTTTCCGCATCCTGATGCGTGAGCAAGGACGGTTTGTCGCCGGTCGGCGGCGGAAAGTTGCAAAGCAAAGCGACGGTCGGCCGCTGATATTTTCCATCCGGCAACAGTTTGCCACTAATGATGTCGAACTGCGCGAAGTGATTGAATTTTCCTTCGCGCGGGAACATGTCGAGGTAAAACATGCCCAGCGGTTCGCCACTGGCGGCATCGGTCACCAGGTAAAGCTGGAGGTCGTCGATCCATTTGTAAGGCGCGGCGATCTTTTCAAACTTCAGACCAAAAATGTTCTGATAAATATTGAACATTCCATCGAGCACTTTTTGGAACGGGAAATACGCACGCAGCGCTTCCTTATCGACATCGTATTTTTGTTTGTTCCGCTGGTTGCTGTAATAACGCCAGTCCCACCTCATGATCTTGGCGTTGGCATCGTTCGTCTCCGCGACTTTCAATTTTTGTAATTCAGACACTTCACTGTCGAATTTCGGCTGAATACCCGTGACCAGATCGTTGATGTATTTTTCCGCGTTCATTCCGGTCTTGGCCATTTTGATTTCGGTCTGGTAATCGTCCCACGATTTGTAGCCAAGCCGCAGCGCGACCTTGTTCCGGAGCGCAAGCATTTGATTAAGAACGGGAACGTTGCTGTCTTTCGCGAGGGTATTGCGAATAAAATAAAGTTGCTTGCGCGTGGCTTCGCTTTTTGCGTTTTCCTCTACGGTGATGAATTGCCAGGTAACATTTGCCATCACCGTATAAACGTCATCGCCTGTCTTTATTCCCGGCGAGGCGAGGAAACTTTCCGGCACTCCTTCTAGGTCAGCCTTTGTAAACATGACCGGAGCAGTGGCCTTAACGATGTTGGTATCGAAATCGGTCCCGAGCTTGGACAATTCCATGCGCAACTGTTCGACTTCCTTTCGCTGATCCTCCGGCAACTCAAGTCCCGCACGGCGATAATCGCGCAAGGTTTCCTTGAGCAGCTTCTCGTCTTCGCCGGTGAGTTTCGGATGCGTATCGGCAAAAGCTTTGATGGCCTTGTAAACGTCCTCGCGGTAATCGATTCCAACCGCCCAGTCTTGAAAGGCCTTCACGGCGTTCTCAGCCGCGGTGCGCATGGCAGGGTTCGTGTTTGTCTCCTTAATGATTGTGGCCTTGTTAGCGGCGATTCCAGCCTGATATGTGAGATCGTCGAGCGCCACGACGGTGCTTTTGAAAGTAACCTTGCCCAGGTCTTGCCTGCCGATCTGATCGAGCGAGGTGTTTGCTTTAGCGATCGCATTTTTCATTGATGCCTCGATCGCTTCTGGCGTCTGTTCCCAATCGGGAATCGTCAGCACGCCGTTTGCCTTCGCGGCGGCGGCGCGAAAGTCATCCACGGATTTCAGTTCACCGGCCCAGAGATCGACGACGGCCGCACAAAGCAAGATCGACAAGCAAAGGGTTTTCATTCGGAAAGGTTTGATTGCTGAAGACGGCGAACATTGTGTAGAACGTTCATCGCGTAAAGTGAAAATCCCTGAGCCGATCGCATGATTGAGAAATTTTTCCTCGCCTTCATTCCGGTGTTTGTCGCGATCGATCCGATCGGGCTGGTCGCGATCTTCATGGGTCTTGGCACGAGCGCGTCGCGCGAGGAGCGAAAACGGCAGGCGTTTCTGGGAATCTTCACGGCTCTTTGCGTTGCCGTCGGATTCATTTTTCTCGGGAAAATTATTTTCGCCGCGCTTGGCATTACAGTTGCGGATTTTCAGGTCGCGGGTGGTCTGATTTTACTCGGCTTGGCGGGGCGCGAACTGCTCAGCTTGGGGCCGCATGACCGCGGCGGTAGCGACGAATTCGGAGTTGTTCCATTGGGCATGCCGCTCATTGCCGGGCCCGCGTTGCTAACCGCTCTCTTGATCTTGGTCGACACCGTCGGCCTGCTTTTCACTTTGTTTTCGCTTCTCATAAATCTTGGACTGGTCACGATCGCATTCTGCAATGCAGATCAGTTTACGCGCTGGATGGGCAAACAAGGGCTGCGCGGCGCATCGAAAATAATTGCGCTGCTTCTCGCGGCGATTGCCGTGAGTTTGATTCGCCGCGGCTGGCATGTCGCTGGGGCCTAATCCCTTATTGCCTTTGGCGCGCGACGTTTTAACTTGCGACAGGTTAAATCCGACGAGGAGGCCTGCCCCGAATCAATTAGCAAATTGAGAGCATAACGCGGGATCGTTGACACGCTGGCGACCCCTGTTACTATCCTCGCTCCTATGAGATTTCCGCTCGCATTAACAACGAAGATTGCGGCTTACATGATCGGCCACAAGTTACGTGGCACGAAGAAGTTCGCCACGGTGCTGCAGCTGGAGCCGTTGCACACTTGCAATCTGACTTGTACCGGTTGCGGGCGGATTCGCGAATATTCCACGTCGCTCAAAGACATGATGAGCCTGGAGGATTGCCTTGGGGCGGCGACGGAGTGCAACGCACCCATGGTCTCCATCTGCGGCGGTGAACCGCTCATTTACCCGCACATCGAAGCGCTGGTGAAGGGTTTGCTCGATCAGGGCCGGATCGTTTACATCTGCACCAACGCCATGTTTATGCGCAGGAAAATGCGCGACTGGATGGCATCGCAGGTCGGCAAGCGCTCCGAGTTCGTCGATCAAAAAATCGACGAGTTAATGAAAGCCGGTTTGCTCAGCGAGAAAGATGCCGCTGAAATCCGCAAAGGCCCGAAAGACCCGGCCAAGCCCGTGATCGCGCCGAGTAAATGGATGTATTGGAACGTCCATCTCGACGGGGTGGAGCGCATTCACGATCTCATCGTCGAGCG
>QHRD01000054.1 GCA_003220005.1 Verrucomicrobiota bacterium
TCGAGCAAATGCGATTGTGCAGCCAGCTCGCCCACTACGCCCTCGGCGCGCCCGTACATAGGTGAGGAATCGACCACCCGTCCGCCGTGCTTGACCAAGAGCGAAAGCACTTCTCCCAGTTGCGGTCTGTTCGCTGGCGTAAGATCGACATCAAACACGCTCCATGTTCCAAGCCCGATCACAGGCAACTTTTCGCCGGATGACGGAATCGAACGCGTAACCATCGTCGATGGTTCGCTCGCGGCCCAGGTACTGATTGGCAAGAGTAATCCAGCGGTTGTTCCGCCGATCAGTTTCACAGCTTCGCGTCTCTTCATTTTCGATTAGAGATTCCTCGACTTCGCTCGGAATGACAAGAAAGGTTAGCGAACCAAATGAAAAGGACGCGGCGTCAGTTCATCAAACTTTCGGCTGCTACTGGCGGCGCACTTGCGCTCGGAACGAGATCGACCACGCTGTTCGCAGAGAAATCCGTGAAACCTCTTCGCATTCTCATTCTTGGCGGCACTGCCTTCACCGGACCATACCAGGTTCGGTACGCGCTTAGCCGCGGACACAAGGTCACGACGTTCAACCGCGGCAAAACGCATCCGGGCGAATTGCCGAATGAAGTCGAGCAATTGATTGGCGATCGCAACGGCCAGTTGGACGCGCTGAAAAATCGACAATGGGACGTCGCCATCGACAACCCGACGACGCTTCCGGCATGGGTGCGCGACGCGGCGCAGATTCTCAAGGGCAACGTCGAGCGCTACGTGTTCATCTCGACGATTTCCGTTTACGGCGAAGTGAAGACGGGTCCGGGCGAGAGCGCGCCGACGGAAAAATACGAAGGCGCCGATTCATACAAGGAGACGCTCGAGGCGATGAAGGCCGGCGGTTACAAAACCTACGGCCCGCTGAAAGCGCTTTCCGAAAAAGAAGCCGAGAAATGGTTTCCCGGAAAGACGCTGATTATTCGACCGGGGCTCATCGTCGGGCCGCGCGATGAGACCGATCGCTTCACATACTGGCCGATCCGGATCGATCGCGGCGGCGAAGTGCTCGCGCCGGGTTCGCCTGACGACCCGGTGCAATTCATTGATTCCCGCGATCTCGCCGAATGGACGATCCGGATGGTCGAGAACCGCGAGACCGGAATTTACAATGCAACTGGCCCGGCGAAGCCACTCGGCATCGGAGAAATGCTCGACGGAACCAAAGCTGCGCTGAAGTCCGACGCGAAGTTCACCTGGGTCAGTGAGGAATTTTTGACTGCGCAAAAAGTGGAGCCGTGGTCGGACATGCCGGTGTGGACCGGGAAAGAGAGCGGACTCGCTCGCGCAAAAATCGACCGCGCGCTGACCAAGGGCCTGACATTCCGGCCGCTGGCAGAAACTGCGCGCGACACGCTCGCGTGGTTCAAATCACAGCCGCAAGATCGACAAGCGAAGTTGCGTGCCGGTTTAACGCTGGACAGGGAACGTGAAGTTCTGGACGCCTGGAAAAAGAAGCTGTAGCCACGGCCTTACGGGCCGTCGGCCAAAACGCTCCACAGGAGCGTGGCTACAATGAAAAACTTTTTTGCCAAGATCGTGGATGTAAAAGCGCAGGAAATCCGCGCGCTTTGGCTCGCGTTCGTCTTCAACTTCGTCGTGCTAGGCGGTTATTACGTCATCCGGCCAATACGCGATGAGATCGGCGCCGATCGCGGCGTTGAGAATTTGCCGTGGATGTACACGGGCACGTTGATCGGGATGTTAATTGCGAACGCGCTTTATGCCACCATTGTCGCGCGCATGTCGCGGCGCAGGTTCATTCCTATTGCGTATCGCTTCGCCATCCTCAATCTGTTCGTTTTCTTCGTTCTAATGCGCGTCATGCCAGTCGCGCAGGAACGCTCGATCCTAGCGCCGATCTTTTTCATCTGGGTCAGCGTCTTCAATCTTTTCGCCACAACCATGTTCTGGTCGTTCATGGCTGACACTTTTACTCCCGAACAGGGTAAGCGGCTTTTCGGATTCGTAGCAGTTGGAGGATCTTTAGGAGGAATCGTCGGGGGGTTTGTCACTAGCTCGCTCGCCGGGAAACTGAGTACTGCAGTTTTCTTGCTCATCACCGCCGCGATGCTCGAAGTCGCGGCGCAATGTGTACGATTCTTTCCGGCGGACGTTCGCAAGCATGACGAGCGCAGTGAGCAACCGATCGGAGGGAAATTTTGGGAGGGCGCGACGCACATTGCTCGTTCCCCCTACTTAATTGGCCTCGCCGTTTTTCTGATAATCTACACGATCACGAATACGTGGGCGTATTTTCAGCAGGCCGAGCTCACGGGAAGTCAGTTACAGGGTCGGGCTGCCCGCACCTCATTCTTAGCAAATATCGACATAGCGGTAAACACGATCACCGTGGTGATACAAATTTTCCTGACCGGCCGTTTGATGAAATGGTTTGGCGTCGGAATCACGTTGGTGCTCATGCCTCTTTTGAGTGCGCTGGGATTTGCAGCGATTGGTTTCGCACCCGTCCTGACCGTCCTTGCGACCTTCCAGGTTTTGAGACGCGCCGCAGGGTTCGCGCTACTTCGCCCGGCTCGCGAAGTGCTCTTCACAGTCCTGCGCCGAGAGGACAAATACAAAGCCAAGAGCCTCATCGATACCTTCGGCTACCGTTTGGGCGACATAGTCGGCGCCTGGTCCGAACCGTTAATGCGATGGTTTGGCCTGGGATTAGTCGGCATTTCCTGGGTTGCGGTTCCGGTTGGGGCGATCTGGTGCACACTTAGCATCTGGCTTGGACGTAAACAACGCGAGCTGGCCGAGGCAAAAGAGAAGAAGGATCGAAGCTCGCAGCTCGGCGACATCGCGGCGCCCGAGCCCGCCTGAGTTGCGCTTACGCTGTTTCCGCGCGAGCCATTAAGCACTAAAAACAAAGGAGGCAAAACAATGGCAACACGAACTGGATCGGCGGTCTGGGAAGGAACTTTGAAACAAGGCAAGGGAACCATGAAACTCGGCAGCGGCGCGTTCGAAGGCCCGTATTCGTTTTCATCGCGCTTTGAAGAAGCTAAGGGAACAAATCCTGAAGAACTAATCGGCGCTGCTGAAGCAGGCTGCTATTCAATGGCGCTTTCAGCGAATTTGGAAAAAGCGGGACATCCTGCGAAACGAATCAGCACGACCGCGACGGTGAAACTTGAGATTGTTGGCGGCGGTCCAAAGATTACGACGATCGATTTGAAGACCGAGGCTGACGTCCCCGGAATCGACGAAGGAAAATTTCGAGAGCAGGCCGAACTCACCAAAAAGACATGCCCAGTCTCAGTCGCTCTCGCCGGCACGCAGATCAATTTGGATGCAAAGCTAATATAGCTGCTGCTGCCAGCCCGATTCGGAACGGTTTCTTTCTTTGCGGGTTTGTGCTCAGGTTCTGCGGTAATTTACACGCGGAATTCTGAAAAATGATATGAATGGGCAAATGATGGGGTGCTATTGGGCAATTCGCCGCTGTTCCGGTGGGGATTCCTTCCATCATCTATCTGGCGGTCCAAATCAGGCTGCAAACAAGGGAACGCCGCATCTCGGCGGTGAATGCCCTCACAATGCAATGGGGCGCGCGGACCGCTTTGGACAAATTTCTGGCGGAGTGGGCCCCGGTCGCTTCGGCCGGCTAGTGGACTCCCGAGTTAGAAAGAACCCAGGCCCGGAAATCCCATCCAATCCAATTTACCTCACCACAAAAGGCGAACCCAAACGCGCCAGAAGGTGTGCGTATCAAAAATAGCCGCCGATTGCCACAGCCCAGAGCCTCGAGGAGTCGATTTCGAATTCCCGAAGAAAACGGCGCGCGCGTGAACCGGGTTGTGTGTGAGTTTGTGCTTCACACGAGCGCGGCGGAAAATTAAAAACGCACAGCGTGCGAAAAAAAACTGCCCACGTCCTGCTTCTTGTACTCCTCTGTTACATCCTGGGACTGGTTACAGCGTCTTATTTCCCGATTCCTGCACATCTCGGTTCAGTTTTGACCACGCTGTTACAAGGCAAGATTCGGCCATTTGTCGTCAAAAGAAACTTCAGCGAGACAATCGGGTACGTTACCGATAGAAAAGCGGGGCCCGCTCTGAATGGCAATGTCAGCTACCTTGGCGAATACTCCGGCCAACCGTCCTACGGTTTAATAACCGTCCAGGTACCGCAGCACTATCCGGCAGGCTCACCTCTCGACAGCACCGCGATCAGGAAAGTCGAACCAATCCCATATCCGGCGTTTCTCAAATTTCTCCAGGATCAAGCTGCAAAACCCCTGGTGATTTGGATTCATGGGTACCGGCTTTCATTTCTCGGCAGCACAGCTTATTGCGCGCAGATTGCGCGGGACTTAAACATCGATGCCAATGTTGTTACGTTCGATTGGGCCAGCAACGAATCGGTGCTTGGCTATACGCAGGATGTGCTTCAGCTACCTGAGTCGACAAAACATCTCGTCGAGTTGCTGAAGACGATAAACAACGAGGTAAAACCGCAGAAAATTGCCATCGTCGCGCACAGTCTCGGTTGCCGGCTCGTTTGTCTCGCGCTGCAACAGTTGCGCGCCGATCCTGAGGCCGCCAATCTGAAACTGGACCAGGTAGTATTCCTCGCCCCCAACGTCGATCGCGAAGAATTCGATCGAAACTTCAAATCCGAGCTGGAAGCCTTGGTCAACAGGCTGACGATCTACGTCGCCTCTGATGATAACGTGCTTTTGCTGGGCAAACTCCTATACAACGTCGATTCAATCGGTCTCCCGGAACAGTTCTCAGCAGACACAAACCTGGACGAGATCCAGACGTTCCTCTATTACGAGAAACAGCTTCCCGGGAAAATTGATCTGGTCGATGTCTCATTTTCGAAGAAAGATTTTCTCAGGAAGCACCGTCTCTTCCTCGAGCGACCTGTCATGGAGGATTTGTTTTGGTTGATCCACGACGGCTACCCGGCAGCACAACGACACCTGCTCAAATACAAAGGAACGAAAAATCCAACTGATTACTGGGTAATCCCACCCTGAGTTGCGCTTCGTTGGGAGCTGCCACCGCTGATCCCAACTTCTGCGCCTTCCATGTCTTCACGCGCGCTTCTGCATTTTTCTCACAATGTCACGCCGGATTTTCCGAAGTACATAAGTAGAAACCAGAGGAGCCCGAAACGATGAAAATCTAACAGGAAAGGAATTTTTAAAAATGAAAACCTTTATTGTTTACGATCTAGATTCAAAAATGCCCGTTGCTGTTGGCGAACAAGTAAGCGCTGAAACCGCCCGATACTGCGCAAGCGCGGTAACTGGGATTTTCCACGCAAATCTTTTGGCAGAGGAAATCGATTTGGAAGAACAAATCACCCACTGAACCAAAAGCGTTGGAAGTTCCGATTTGGGCCACCATTACGGAGACCGGTCATGGAAGACCTACCCTAAGCTGCACTCATTTGAGGAGCTGCTGTTGGCTCAGGATGCCAACCATAAATGTCAAATCTTTAGATTTGACCCCGCTCTCTGAATCGCTCTCTCGATCCACTCGGCCTCTCTGCTTAACGCATCTATGTCGCTCGCGTCCCTGCGGCTCCATTCGGCGAACCTAGGTCTCGCTCGTGTGCGGCGGTAGAAGAATCATTAGAGCAAATTGCAAACTGCCGATGGCCAGTGGAAAAATGACGGCGGCATAAAAGAACGAAAACACGCCCGAGACCAGAGCATTGTAAACCTGCAAGAGACCAACTGCTGTGCCAAGAATGCCAAGCATATAAAAAAGATAGCGGTAAGCCCCCATATTCTTGATTACCGCCGGTCCTAGTTCTGACAAACGTCGCCAGGTCAAAAAACCAAAAGTAAAACCCAAAAGTAGCGAGAACCCGCTGCACCAGTTCCAAATGCAAAGCGGTGTCGGCTTGATTGTCATCAAGAACATGCCGAAAAAACAGTCGAACAGGGGAACCAGGGCATTCCCGAGCAAAAGCCCCAGGCGAAGCTTATCCCTGGGCGACCACTCGTGCAGCGACTTGCTGCGAAACGTCATCACGACTCCGGCAAATCCTCCCAGCGCCACCGCGATTTGAGCGGCGGTCGTCAGGGCTTCACCTGGTTCCATCGTTTTGGATTAAATAGGATTCAGGCGATGCGAACAAACACGAAGTTCGGGAAATGCCGCTATCGCTTCAGATCGGCAGCGATTTCTGCTGCCTAGGCAAGACTTTCGGAGTTTGGCGGCGACCCCGTTTGCATCCTGATTTTCTGCGCAGATGCAATCTTCAGAGTTCGAAGTTAAGCGTTTGCGTCTGATCTGGCGGCTGATCTTTGGCCTTTGACCTCCGGCTCGATGTATTCGACTCTCACCTCTTTGCAACGCAAGCGTTATCTCTTTGTCTGCATCAATCGTCGGGCCGAGGAAAACCCGAAAGGATGCTGCGCGGCCAAGGACTCGGAAGAAGTCTATAGAGTGTTGAAAGGGGAGGTTGCCGCGCGCGGACTCGCAAAGCTAGAGGCGCGCGTGTGCACATCGAGCTGTCTCGATCAATGCGCGACCGGCGTGACGGTTTTAGTCGAACCCGATCACTTCTTTTACGGACGCGTCACGGTCGCCGACGTCTCGGAGATTGTGGACGGACTCGTTAAGGGCCAACCGGTCAAACGGCTCGTGCTCACCGCGGATCAACACGACGCATAGAGGAATGCTTCGTTATACATCTATCGTAAGCTGGCTACGATGCATGAGTTCAACTGCTGCTTGCCATGCCGAAGTCCCGCGAGCGCGGGACGAAGGCAGGTCGCCTGCGCTTCGCGAATTGCGACTCCACGAGAAGCCGAGAGATTAATCGTGCTGCGGGTCTGAATCGTCCAACCGCATTCAGCGAGCAGTTTGTCGATCTTCTCGCGCGCGAGCTCTTCTGGGGAACGCATGAAAACGCTGAAAATAGCAGAAATTTAGCTATGTGAGTAACGGAAAAGGAGCGAGCCAGGGAGGACCAAAACTCTTGCACTCCCAAGCGGGAGTTCATCGCCGGGTGCTTTCGAGATTGTTAGGCTCGAGCTGTTGTTGCACATGATGCACCATGGCGACGGCAGCAATCAGAACGATCGCCGCAATTACCTGGTGCGGATGAAGGCTGGCATGGAAAAAACCCCATGTGATGCACACCGGTTGATGCGCGTGTGAGATGCAGCCCTTGAAAATAAATCAAGAGCGGAATCCCGCCTGAGATCGAGGCGAGGAAGAAAAGCAAAACGATTGCCTTTGACGTGTGGGCCTGCGCAGCCGCGGGCCAGAGCGCCGCGCCGTTCAGTTTTCCATACGCCAGAAGAATCAGCGTCATGCAGGTGAGTCCGACGACGATCCGCATGCTCGAGGCGAGTCGCAGCGACATGCCGATCATGACGCCGCGTCCGGCAACGGTTGAGAGACCCCAAAACAGCGCGCAGATCAAAGCGTAGCCCGTGCCGATGTTCAGACCGGCGCTCTCGAACGAGACACCGATCATGGCCGGATGCGCGACGGAAACGAAAATGCCGGCGATGATCGCTACGCCGGCGTAAAAGAAAAAGCGTCGGGCAAGCCGGTCACTAAAAAGCAGAAACGCGCCGATGGTCGAAATGACCGGCTGGATATTCAGGATCACGTTCACGACCGTTGGATTGCCATATTTCAGCGCCAGCGTGAAGAAGATGGTGCCCACCGCAGACCCAGCGAACCCGGAGAAGAGTATGCAGCCCCACGTGCGCGCGCTGACTTTAGGAATCTCTTTCATGCGCGAGATCAGAATCGGCAGGAACATGATGAGGATGAAAACGTGTTCCCAAAAAACGATCACCTTGGCATCGAACAATTCATTAAGCGGGATGCGCCACGCGCTTTCCGTGCCCCAGAGCGCTGCGCCAAGACCGACCAGCCACGGGCCGTAGGCTGTGCTCTTTACGGTGCGCTGTTGCATCGAATTGGGTGTAGCGTCGGCGCATCGATGCGTCAACGTGGCGGCGTCGGATCAGGCGTTTGACACAAACGCCTCTACAACGAAGCGGCGCGGCCTCGCCACGGCGAGCAGGCTTCGGTCGCACCCTACCAAAGCAAAAAAAGGGGAACAAATCGGAAAGAAGGATTGACACCACAACTTATGGTGCGGTAATTAACGCCTCAACACTATGCGTTGCCCCAAGTGCGGGTCTCGTGATGACAAAGTCATCGATTCCCGTCAGTCGCGCGATGGTTCCAGTATCCGTCGTCGCCGCGAATGTCTGAAATGTAAATATCGCTACACGACCTATGAAGAAATCGAGCGGTCCGATCTGCGGGTGGTGAAACGCGATAGAACACATGAGCCATTCGATCGGCGCAAACTAGCCGGCAGCATTGCAAAAGCTTTTGAAAAACGTTCCACCAGTCTTCTTACATTGGAGGATATGGTCGAAGAGATTGTGCACGAGCTGGAAACCAGCGGGCGCGAAGTTCCTTCGTCTGCGATTGGCGTCAAAGTGCTCGAAAAACTTCGCGCGATCGATGAAGTCGCCTATTTGCGTTACGCCTCGGTGTATCAGCGATTTCAGGACGTCGATGAATTTGTCGATGCTATTCACACGCTGGGGCGGCGGGTAAAACCCAATGCGCTTCAGCGGGAATTGTTTGCTCCTGAGGCCCCGCCAGGTTCCACGGCAGCACCACGCAAAATTTCGACGAACAAACATCATGGTCGCGTTTAAAGAAGAATTTCCGTATCTCCGCACGGACACGGGACAACTTTTCGAATTCAATCGCGATTGGCTTCACGCGGCGATCACGCGGGCCGCTCATGAAGCGGGTTATCCCAGGTGGTGGCTCACCGATCACGTGACCGAAAGCATTGCGTTTTATCTTCATCTGCGAAACGACGAAAACGTGGTCGCTTTCAATCAGCTCTCGCAGACTGTGCGTTACGTCCTGAAAGCAATCGGTTATAAAGAGATTGTGCCGCATTTTGCGCCCTCGCCGCCGCCCATTTCCATCTCGTTGCTGGACATTGCGCACCACGCCGGCGCAGGTTACGAGCTCGCGTTTTTTGATCTTTTGGAAAAGCGAATCAGCAGCTTGATCGAAATCGGCGCCGATAATCTTCAGCTGTGTTCGCTTCAATCCTGTGTGAAACAGCTTCGGGGCGTCAAGACATGGACGCGCGCCTGCGATGCGCTGCGCGAGGAAATCGTCTGCTTCGTGCGCGAACGACTAACGGCCGCGGCTGATTTTTCACGATTGGATTGTTCGCTGCGTTAACATTTTTGGAGTGCGGCGATCCCGCGACTGCGGAACCGCTTCGAAAGCGCGGACATGTCCGCGCACTCCAAAACCAAAACGCGACGCCGCACAGCTTTCGCAGTTGAATTACAGCCAGATTGGGCAGATTTACGAAGCTCTTAAGGGGAACTTTTACTGAGGCCATGACCATTTTCGAAAAAATCATCGCAAGACAAATTCCAGCGAAAATCATCTGGGAAGATGACGACGCAGTCGTTTTTCATGACGTTAGTCCGCAGGCGCCGGTGCATGTCCTGATCGTGCCAAAAAAGGTCGTTCCGCGGTTGACGGATGCCACCGACGATGACCGCGCGCTGCTGGGTAAATTACTTCTGGTCGCACGCGACATGGCAAAAAAACTCGAATTGTCGGGCGGGTATCGTGTTGTGATCAACTGCGGCCCAGACGCAGGTGAAAGTGTGCCGCATCTGCATGTTCATTTGCTGGGCAAACGCGCCCTCGCCTGGCCACCAGGATAAGCTGTAGAGTGCGCTGTCCTCAGCGCATTGGTTCCGGAGCGGCAAACAAAACTCCGCTGAGGACAGCGGACGCTACAGCGGCCCGCTACTCACGAACAAGCGCCCAGTCGATCCCGACGATCCGCTTGTCGGCGAAGCGTTTCAGCGACTTGGGAAAAATCAGATATCTCGCATCCTTCCTCTCATTGAAACCGACGATGCCAAAATCTGTGCCACTTGGACTCTTCAGGATTGTCATGGCCCGGTTGTTCTTTAGCTGCGATTGCAGGTGCCGATCGGTCGAAGGTTTTCGCCAGAGCGTGTAAACCTGCGGCTTACCGCAATCTTCGACCACCTGCGCGAAGCGCGTCGTTTTGACCTTCAGGAGCTTCATTGCGATGGTAGAGACTGAGATGGTAGGGACGGCTCGCCGAGCCGTCCGCGGCGCGCCCTCGCCACGGCGAGCGGGCTTCGGTTGCGCCCTACCAAAGCGAAAAGTCCGCCAGAGAACTACGGCAATAAGGATCAGACTACCGTTGCTGCATTCCTGCCCTGGCGGGATTTGTAAGTCCTCAATCCATAGCCCCTGACGGAAAGCAAATCTTCTCGCAAGAATCTCCATGCGCAACCGCGAACCCTTTCTGGGATGCCCGGACGGCCCCGCGCGGTCTATAGCGTTAGGCGAATGGGAGATTGGCCTTTATACGTGCTACGTCGGTGGTATGCACAAGTGCTGCTTTGCCAAGCCGGCGTTTGCGCTTTGCAGTCTTCGACGCCAACAAATGACGTCGCGAAGAGCGCGCTCGCAATACCTTGCCCCGCGCCGTGATTTTAAAACGCTTGGCTACAGCTTTACGTGTTTTGCTTCGCGCGATTGGCTTCGGCATAAGGCGCGAAAGATAGCACAATTAGAGATTTAGCGAATTAGAGATTTAACGATTGGCTTGAATCGCTAAATCATTAAATCATTTAGCCGTTAAATGAACTCGAAACCGCATGTCATCATTGTCGGCGCGGGCTTTGGCGGGCTGGAGGCGGCGAAAAAATTGGCGTGCGAAGATGTGCGCGTCACTGTCATCGATCGCACCAATTACCATCTCTTCCAACCTCTGCTCTATCAGGTCGCGACAGCCGCACTCTCGCCTGCCGATATTGCTGCGCCGGTGCGCGCAGTGTTGAGCAGATGCAGAAACGTGGAAGTGATCCTCGCGGAAGTGCAGTCCGTGGATGTCGAGGCGAAAAAGGTCAAAACGGTCGATCTGGAAATCGATTACGACTATCTGATTCTCGCCACCGGCGCCCGACATTCCTACTTTGGGCATAACGAGTGGGAGAAACTTGCTCCCGGATTGAAAAGTCTTGAGGACGCGATCGAGCTGCGCCGACGGATTCTCTTGGCGTTCGAATATGCCGAAAAAACTCCAGATGAAGCAGCGCGCAGAGCATCGCGGAAATCTCCCGCTACACAATGGCCAGAGACTTTCGCCACATCAATCCGTCGGAGGCGCGTGTCATTCTCATCGAAGGCGAGCCGCGTCTCCTCGCCGCTTATCCGCCGGATTTATCGGAGAGCGCGCGCAAACAGCTTGCCGACCTCGGCGTTGAAGTGCGCACAAGCACACGGGCAACAAATCTCACTGACGCTGGCGTGCAGATTGGCGATGAATTCATTCCTTGCCGCGTGAAGATTTGGGCGGCCGGCAACAATGCGTCGTTCGTTGGGAAAACTCTCGGCGTGCCATCTGACAGGGCCGGTCGCGTCATTGTGAACGACGACCTTACGATTCCCGGGCACCCGGAAGTCCAGGTGATTGGCGATCTGGCGAATTTTCCGCACCAGACCGGACAGCCTTTGCCAGGCATCTCGCCGGTGGCGATGCAACAAGGACGTCATGCCGCACGCAACGTAATGGCGATGATACAAGGTCGTAAACCGCAACGATTCCGTTACTGGGACAAGGGAACCATGGCGACGATCGGTCGAAACAAAGCGGTCGCTGATCTAAAGTTCGTCCATCTCAGTGGTCTGCCCGCGTGGCTGGCGTGGTTATTTGTGCACATCGTTTTCCTGGTCGGCTTCCGCAATCGGTTGCTTGTGCTTGTTCAATGGGCGTGGGCGTATCTCACCTTCGACAAAGGCGCGCGACTCATCACGCGCAACTTCCAAGCGGAGCAAAGGCCGCCGGTGTAGTGAATTGCCAATTGCCAATTGCCAATTGCCAATTACTTGCCGCTGCGCGCCGCCGACTTCCGCGATGCTGCAAAGATCGCCGTCAGCTCCCGCGCTTCCTGTTGCAGATCGCCAAGCCGATTCGCAGGCACAAGATTATCCTCACCGATGAGCTCCAACCAAAACTGGACTTCATCAGCTTCCTCTTCAGCCACTCCGATTTTCGCAACAAATTCCGCGCGCGAACGAGCCTTGCACGCTGTTCTGTAATTCGCAGCAGTAGACGTGCCGGCGCGCGCAATCTGGTCCGACAGCACTCTGCCTTTTACGCCCCGGGGAAGCTTGTCTACCAAATTCAGTACGCGGAGAGCGAACTTCTTCGTTCGATCTTTCAATTCTTCAGGATTCATAGATGAAATATTTCAAAGGTGCTCATAACGCGGAAGCCCTAATTGGCAATTGGCAATTGGAAATTGGAAATCCGTCAACGCCCCAGATCGCTATTCGCAATTGTCAGAGGAAAATCCCGATTAACGCAGCCGCGCTCGAAAAGTTCGCCACGAAGGCCGTCCGCCAATGTTTGCAAGTGCGAAATCGGAAGCAAACCGATTTGAGCAAATTGCGCCACGTGTTCGTTTGGCTCATCTCCGATCGCCGGATGTCCCAGCTACATCGGCAATTTCTTGGCGAAACGGGGCCGACCGACGTGCTGACGTTTCAACACGGCGAAATCTTTATCAGCGTCGAGACGGCGAGACGACACGCTCGCGTTTTTGGAAACTCGCTGATGCGCGAGCTTCAGCTGTACGTCGTCCATGGCCTTTTACACCTGCACGGATTCGACGATCGGACACAGTCCGGCGCGCGGAAAATGAAA
>QHRD01000052.1 GCA_003220005.1 Verrucomicrobiota bacterium
GAACGAACCCACACCGAGCTGCTCAAACAAATCCAAGCCGAACGGAAACGAAACCATTAGATCCTTTTTACAAATGTCATTCTGAGCGAAGCGAAGAGTCTCGGATTATTTCTGCGCCGATTCTTTATATCAATAGATCTGAGATGTTTCGCTTCGCTCAACATGACACGCCATTTATAAGTTGAGTTCTAGTCATATGAATCCAGTCGCCCGGACTTTTGCCTCTCTCTTATTGATCATTGCCGCGAGCGATATGTTCGGCGCTGATTATCCCGCGCCGACGGAAGGCGATTATATCGTTCACGACGTCAAGTTCACTTCCGGTGAGACCTTGCCGGAGCTGCGTCTCCACTATCGGACTATTGGAAAACAACAGAAGGACGCACAGGGCAAAACGACGAATGCAGTCCTCATCATGCACGGGACGACTGGCAGCGGCGCGCAGTTCGTCCCCCGACCGGAATTTGCGGATGAGCTGTTTGGGAAAGGTCAGCCGCTCGACGCGACGAAGTTTTTCATCATTCTTCCGGACGGAATCGGTCACGGCAAATCGAGCAAGCCCAGCGACGGGCTGCATGCAAAATTCCCGCGCTACGGCTACCTCGACATGGTGGAAGCGCAGTATCGTTTGCTTACCGAAGGGCTCGGCGTCAACCACGCCCGCCTCGTCATGGGAACATCAATGGGTGGAATGCACACCTGGCTCTGGGGCGAGCTGCATCCCGATTTCATGGACGCGCTGATGCCGCTGGCGAGTTTGCCAACGCAAATCTCCGGACGCAACCGCGCTTGGCGCCGCGTGATTATCGACGCGATCCGCAATGACCCGGCATGGAACGGTGGCGAGTACAAAACTGAGCCGCCCAGTCTGCGCACCGCCGCGGAGACGCTCTGGTTCATGAGCGGCAATCCGGTGCTGCGACAGAAAGAGGCGCCAACGCTCGCGAAAACGGATGAAGTTTTGGACAAGTTTGTCGGGCAAATCGTCAAAACCGATGATGCGAATGACGTGCTCTACGCGCTCGAAGCTTCACACGATTACGATCCGGGCCCGAATTTGGAAAAAATTCGCGCGCCGCTTCTGGGGATCAATTCTGCCGACGACCTGATTAATCCGCCCGAGCTGGGGATCCTCGAGCGCGAGATCAAGCGCGTACCGCACGGGCGCGCCAGCGTGATCCCCTTGAGCGACAAAACCCGCGGCCACGGCAGTCATACTGTCGCGGTGTTGTGGAAAGATGAGTTAGTGAAGCTACTGAAAGAAACCGAACCGAGTCAGTAAACCCGGCACATCATCGCCCCAGACCTTTAGTCGGCAGCTTTGAGAATTTCGCTTCCATCCCGCGTTCGATCGTTTGCTGTTTGATGCAAACTGTCATCCTATCAGCCGATCGCGATGGATCGCCAGGAGATTTCTTCGGCTCCCTTTCTGTTAAGCCGTCCAGCAATGCCAACAGGCGCGCCTCGTAAGAATCGCAGGTCGGAGACTTGCCATTGGGCTGGGATCCATTCGGGATGTTGGAGCCGCAGGTCATCATGAATCTGCTTCCGCAGATCTGCGTAGCTCTGGACTTGCTGGAGCATGACCCTTGATTCGTTTGCGCTTATCTGGGTGCCACTGCCATCGCGATAGCCAAGAAAATGATTGGCCAGACAGCGAGGAAGACAACTATGCCGAAGGCCACCAGCTCAGATAAGTAAGTCGGCTGTGCCCTGTAAGCATATCGATCAGTGAAGAAACGAGAAGCGCGAACGCGTATGGAGTTTGTGGTTTCCGTGTTCATGTCAACGTAGACAACCGTTTGAGTGCTCGCGTTTCGCCACAAAAGTAACGCTTCTGTCACTTCGGGTAGTGACAGCTTACGGAGTGGTCTTACGCCTCAAAGAAAACAAACAGGGGCCAAAATAAAAACGCATCGGCGCATCCGGCAATTGCCAGACGACACCGATGCGTCGACCAAGCGCGCGTCACAAATCAGTAGCCGTAGTAGTAGCTGCTGTAGCCTGAGCCGTAATTTACGTACGTTCGCTGATACATTGGCCCGTCCCCGTAATAGTACGAAGACGGATAACCGTAGTAATAGCCATATGAGGACGGCGTATAATACGTCGTTGGATAAGTATAACCACTGTCGTACGCAGTCACGTAAGGCCCCTCTGCACATCCGCCCAGAAAAGTTGCGACGACGCCTGCGCAAAGGATCGACAGTAGCAATGCTCGACTGTGACCCTTGGATTTCATTGTCGTTTTCATCAGATATTCCCCTTTCTTGAATCCTGAATTTCCCCTTTTTTGTCGTGGAGCCGCACATGCGACTCTTGCTCGCCTGTTGGTCCGTCAGGTGCAACGACAGTCTTTATCAACTCAACCTTTACTGTACAATTCGCGCCGCGCTGCCTGATCGGCTGTGTGCGCGGGGTAACATCATCTCAGAGAGGCCGTATGAATTCTGGCGGTCCTCTCTCCCGCGAGATATTGTTTCCGAAAACGACGCGGGACACACGGCACTCCAATTTCGAAAGCCTTCATGAGAAAAAGACTGGAGTCAACAGCGACTACCTGCAAACGGCGCGACCGCCGTGTCGCATCAGCGCAGATCACTGATTACTGCTGTGCTGCGGAAACGCAATCGTGTTGCGCGTCTTTAGCAATTGTTAATCGGCTGGAACGCCAACCGTCGCGTATCCGGGTGGAACGCCCACCGTCGCGTATGCGCCGCCGTAGTAGTACGGCTCGTAAACGCGCTGGCCGTCAATGATGCGGTAGCGTGGGCCATTAGGGTTCTCCGAGAACGGATAGGCTTGGTAGTAACCGTCGTAGTCGCGCCAGTAATTACCGCTCGGATTCCAATAGCCAGCGTCATACGCGGTCACTGGAGGCGCTTCCGCGCAACCCGTGATAAGGACGGCGGTGACGCCCGCGCAAAGCAACGACAGCAACGCCCCTCGCCAGCAGCTTTTGCTTTCGCATTTCGTTGTTCTGTTCATCAGGTAATATAACACCCTTTCAGCGAATCCGTTTCAGTGAATCTGAGTTTCCCGTTTTTCGGTTCTTGACGCGCCGCGTGGGACGCTCATTTTGCACCGCGTGATGACGAGAGCTGTTTTTGCTGTTTTTTTCGCAATTCTTTTGCCGGTGTTCGGGCTGGAGCCGCCGAACGTCGACATCATTATCAGGGGCGGCACAGTTTACGACGGAACGGGCGCTGAACCGCGACATGTCGATGTTGCGATTCGCGGCGACCGGATTGCAGGCGTCGGCGATTTCAAGAGCGCAAAGGCGAAAACAATCATCGATGCAAAGGGGCTTGCCGTAGCGCCGGGATTCATCAACATGCTTTCCTGGTCAACCGAGTCGCTAATTCAGGATGGTCGTTCCCAAAGCGAAATTCGGCAGGGCGTTACCACGGAGATCATGGGTGAAGGCGAATCGATGGGCCCGGTGAATGATCGCGTGCGCGAACACATGCTACGCGAGCAGAGCGACATCAAATACGACATCAAATGGAACACGCTTGCGGAATATCTACGTTACCTGGAGACCCATGGCGTCTCCTGCAATGTCGCATCGTTCATCGGAGCGACCACGATCCGCGAGAACGTGATCGGTTTCGAAGATAAACAGCCCACGCCGCAACAACTCGATCAAATGCGCGAGCTGGTTCGCAAAGCGATGGAGGCGGGCGCGCTGGGGATTGGCACCTCGCTGATTTATCCGCCTGCGTTTTACGCGAAGACGGAAGAGTTAATCGAATTATGCAAAGTCGCCGTAAAATACCAGGGCAAATACATCTCGCACATGCGCAGCGAAGGGAATCGATTGCTTGAAGCGGTGGACGAACTCATCCGGATCAGCCGGGAGGCAGGAATTCCGGCCGAGGTTTATCACATCAAAGCGGCCGGCCAACCGAACTGGGGCAAGATCGATGATTTTCTTTCGCAAATTGAAGCAGCGCAGAAGGAAGGACTGAAAATTACCGCAGACATGTACACTTATACGGCGGGCGGGACCGGGCTCGACGCGTGTCTTCCGCCTTGGACTGAGGACGGCGGATACCCGGCATTGTTTAAGCGACTGCGTGATCCAGCGACGCGACAGAAAATCAAAGCGCAGGTGCAAACGCCAAGCGACGAGTGGGAAAACATGTATCTCGCTGCGGGCGGCCCGGAACACATTCTTCTCAGCCAGTTCAAATCAGAAAAATTAAAGCCGCTCACTGGCAAAACGCTCGCCGAAGTCGCGAAGATGCGCGCCAAAGATCCGATCGATACGGCAATGGATTTGATCGCCGAGGACGGATCGCGGATTGGAACGATTTATTTCATGATCTCCGAAAACAACATCAAGAAAGAGCTCACCAAGCCGTGGATTTCGTTCGGCTCGGACGAGGCGTCACAGGCGCCCGAAGGCCTCTTCCTGAAATCGAATCCGCATCCGCGCGCCTACGGAAATTTCGCGCGCGTGCTTGGCAAATACGTGCGCGACGAAAAAGTTCTTCCCATGAGCGACGCGATCCATCGCCTGAGCGGATTGCCTGCTACCAATCTCGGCCTCGATCATCGCGGATTTCTCAAAGACGGAATGTTCGCCGATGTGGTCGTGTTTGATCCGGCGACAATCACCGATCACGCCACCTTTGAAAAACCGCATCAATACGCGACCGGCGTGAAGCACGTTTTCGTGAACGGCGTGCAAGTTATCAAAAACGGAGAGCACACCGGCGCGGAACCCGGACGCGCCTTGTGGGGACCGGGCAAAACGAAGTAGCGCATGCCTCCGGCTTGCGCAGCGCAAGCGAGGACGCACGCACTAGCTTATGAAAAGAGACACGCGAACTCCACCTCTGCCGCGTAAGTACAAGTAACCTGATATCAGTTAGAAAGGAGCTTAAGTTATGGCAATTGTTCCACGGAAAAGAAGTGAGGAGCGCTCGCTGGCCGAGCGCACGCCCGACCCGTTTAGTTACTTGCGAAATCAGGTCAACCGCGTGTTTGACGATTTCTGGGGCGAACCGTCGTTGGCCCCGAGCCGCGAAATGGTTGCCGGTTTCTGGCCGCAGGTGGACGTGACCGAGACGGACAAGGAAATCAAAGTATCTGCGGAGATTCCAGGCGTAGAATCCAAAGACATCGATGTAAGCGTCGAGGACGGCATGCTCACCATCAAAGGCGAGAAAAAATACGAGCGGGAAGAAAAGGAGAAAGGGCAGTATCGGATGGAGCGCAGCTACGGCTCGTTTGAGCGCGCCATCGAGTTGCCTGCGGAAGTGGACGAATCGAAAGCGAAAGCCGAGTTCAAAAAAGGCGTTTTACGATTAACTCTTCCCAAGCCGAAAGAAAATTCCCGTCAGTTAAAGCAAACAGTTCGCAGTTGGACTGTAGGGGACGCCGTTGGCGTCCCAAGGGAAGCAAGCTGCTTCCCCTACAGGCAAGTGATGATTCCGCTTCAGTTGAAAACCAAGCGCACGGGGTAGAAGTTTCATTTCCTCAATGGACCCAATCAGGAACATCAAGTTGCGTTGGCTGCACGGTGCCTTGCAGGACGTCCCCTACGAGCTGTCGCGCTCGCAATTTTCCAGGTTTGCGCCGCACGCCTGGGAGCCGGCTATCAACGCGTACCGCTGCGAAACGTGCATTCGCATCTGCGTTGATCTGGCAGGCGTCGAGCGATCGCTTATCGATCTCACCGTTGAGCCGCGGCGCGTGGTGATGCGCGGCACGCGCGAGCTGCCAGAGCCGACTCACGAGGAGGGCAACGCCGTGCAATTACTGGCAATGGAGATCGATTACGGACCCTTCATACGCGAAGTATCATTGCCCGCCGAAGTGGAAATCGACAAAGCCCACGCAGAACAACGCAATGGGTTGCTCTGGATTTCGCTGCCGCTAAAGGAATCATGAGCAAGGAAGAACTCATCGTGTTGCAATCCGACGCCGGATCGAAACCGGGAACGCAGAGCACGATTGCGGCGGGAACGGCCGAGAGCCAGATGCCGCGGATTCCGGAAGAATTATCGATGCTGCCGGTGCGCGGGTTCGTCGTTTTTCCGGGGACGGTTGTGCCACTCAATATCCAGCGCGCGGCGTCGCTGAAACTGCTCGATGACACGTTGCCGCGCACAAAGGTGATCGGGTTGCTGACGCAGCGTGATGAAACGAAGGAAGACCCAACGCCACAAGAACTCTATTCAGTCGGCACAGCCGTGCTTGTGCTCAAGCTCATACGACAGGCGGATGACCATGTGCTGGTCATCGCACAGGGACTGCGCCGTTTTTCTCTTCGCAAAATCGTCGCGGCTTTGCCGTTTCTACGCGCCGAAGTCGATTTGCCCCAGTCCATCCAGCCGCCAGAAAGCAAGGAATGGGAAGCGACATTCCGAAACCTGCGCGATTCGGCTGCGAGATTGTTTGAATTGACGCCGGACGCGCCTGAGCAGGCGCGTTTGATGGTCTTCAATATCGAAAATGCCGAGCAGCTCGCTGATTTTCTGGCGCCGAACCTGAACGTCGATGTTGCGCAAAAACAGGCGATTCTCGAAGAGCTCGATGTGGAAAAGCGGGTTCGTGCTGTGCAGAAGCAAATCTCAGGGCAGTTGGAGATCGCCGAGATTCAAGAGCGACTGCAAAAGGATGTCGCCTCGCAATTTTCCGATGCGCAACGACGCGCGTATCTCCGTTCGCAGATCAAGGCGATCCAGCACGAACTGGGCGAGGCCGAGGGTGGCAGCGAAGAACAGGCGCAGCAATTGCGCAAGCGCCTCGAGGAAGCCAAGCCGCCGGAGGCGGTGATGAAGCAGGCCGAGCGCGAATTGAAGCGGCTCGATTTTATTCCATCCGCCAGTCCGGAATTTTCGGTGATTGTGAGTTACATCGAGATTATCGCCGATTTGCCGTGGAATAAGCTGAGCGAGGACAACCTCGATCTCGATCAGGCGCAACAAATCCTGGATCGCGATCACTACGACTTGGAAAAAGTTAAAAAACGGCTGATCGAATATCTGGCCGTGCGCAAACTCAATCCGCAGGGGCACGGCGCAATCCTCTGTTTTCTCGGCCCGCCCGGCGTGGGCAAGACGAGTCTCGGTCAATCGATTGCAGATGCGCTCGGCCGCAAATTTGTCCGGATCAGTCTTGGCGGGATGCGCGACGAAGCGGAGATACGCGGTCATCGGCGCACGTACATCGGCTCGATGCCGGGACGCATCATTCAGGAATTGCGCCGTTGCGGCACGCGCAATCCGGTTTTCATGCTCGATGAGATCGACAAGATCGGCGCGGATTTTCGCGGCGACCCGGCCAGCGCGTTGCTCGAAGTGCTCGATCCCCGGCAAAACAACACGTTTGTCGATCGGTATCTCGACGTGCCGTTTGATCTTTCCCAGGTGATTTTCATCGGCACGGCGAATTACATCGACGGCGTGCCCGAACCGTTGCGCGACCGAATCGAAGTGATTTCACTGCCCGGTTATACTGAGCGCGAGAAACTCGAGATCGCCAAGCGATACCTCGTGAAGCGGCAGTTGGAAGAAAACGGACTCAAGCCCGAGCAAATCGAATGGCAGGAGGAAGCGCTCCGCCGAATCATTAACGATTACACACACGAAGCCGGCGTGCGCGAGCTGGAGCGCCAGATTGCATCCGTCTGCCGTGGAATTGCATCGCAGGTCGCGCGCGGAAAAACCGAGCATGTAACGGTCACACCGGAACTCGTAGCGGAAATGCTTGGCCCTGCGAAATACGTTCGCGAGACAAAGCTCAAGACCAGCAAACCCGGTGTGGTTACAGGTTTGGCTTACACGCCGGCCGGCGGCGAAATATTGCACATCGAAGCGACACGTTACCCAGGCAAAGGGAATGTCACGCTCACCGGACACATTGGCGAAGTGATGAAAGAATCAGTCCAGGCCGCGCTCAGTCTCGTGCGCAGCCGCGACGGCCAACTGGGCGCGAACGCGGAAGATTTTCGCAAGATCGACATCCACGTGCACGTGCCGGCCGGCGCGGTGCCGAAAGACGGGCCGTCCGCCGGCATCGCCATGTTCACCGCGCTCGCATCACTCTTCAGCAACAAGCCTGTCCGTCCCGATGTGGCTATGACCGGCGAAATCACCTTGCGCGGGCTTGTTCTGCCGATCGGCGGACTGAAAGAAAAAAGTCTGGCGGCGATGCGCGCCGGGATTTCCACGGTCATCATTCCCAAGCTCAACGAAAAAGATCTGGTCGATGTTCCGGAGGAAGCGAAACAAAAACTCAAATTCGTCCCCGTCGAAAACGTCGATGAAGTTTTGTCCGTCGCGCTAGAGAAAAACGGCGCTCCGACCGCATCAGACTCGAAAGCAGGCTGATTGCGAGTCGTTCTATCGAATCCGGATGCCCGCCTCCGAAACGACTACAAATCGCCCGGCAAGTTCCGTTTCAAGCAGTGTCGGAAGATGGCGACGAATGAATTGGACCGTAGCCAAACGCCCTGTCCGCTTCGGCCTCAAAAGCACAATCCCTCGAAGGTCAGCCGGCGGATGACGGCGCACGTCTGCGATTCCCTTGTCCATCGTCAGCAAAACGCTTTTGCCCTTTGCCGCTGCAGCGAAAACCTCCGGGTCGGGACAGCCTGACAATCGTTCGTCAAAGACGGTGTCTGCCTCGTGACCGCGTCCGCGAATCTCGTCAGCCACTTCGACGGGCAGATTCTCGTCGATTTTGAATTTCACATCCCAGCAACCGGCAGAAGAGACTCTTCGTGCGCGAGCTCGGCGGCGTATGTGATGGCGGCCCTGATATGTTCGGGTTTGATAGAGGGATAACTGCGCAGAATTTCTTCGTCCGTTGCGCCTTCAGCGAGACTATCTAAAATATTGACCACCAGAACGCGGGTCCCTTTGGCGCACAACTGCCCGTGACAGATTTGCGGATCATGAACAAATAAATCTCGCCAGTTCGGCATCGTGTCCGCACATTAGCTGGCGTAGCAACGCCTCGCAAGCAGCCACTGTCTCCCGATGTGGCTATGACTGGCGAAATCACCTTGCGCGGGCTTGTTCTGCCGATCGGCGGCCTGAAAGAAAAAAGCCTGGCGGCGATGCGCGCCGGAGTTACCACAGTCATCATTCCCAAGCTCAACGAAAAAGATCTGGTCGATGTTCCGGAGGAAGCGAAACAAAAACTCAAATTCGTCCCCGTCGAAAACGTGGACGAAGTTCTGGCCGTAGCGCTGGAGAAAAACGGCGCTCCGTCCGCTTCAGAACAGCTCCAACCAAAGAAGGCCACAACCGAAATAACACGAGCATCCATCACAAACACCTGAGGCAATGGATCCTGAGGCGGCAGGGTCACGGTAGCCAATCCACGACGTCTCGTTAGCGTTGGGTCGGAACCCCGGTTCCCGCTGAGCACGCGTCACCTAGAGTGTCGGAGTAGGACTGCGGTGAATAAAAAGAATGCCGGAAAGGTCCCGCAAGGGATAGCCCGCGAATATCAGCCTAACCAACCGCCGGGAAAACTAACTCACCCCGACTGACCCCTGGCCGCCGCAAATCCGCTGCCACCCACCCGAGTTACTGCGATCCTACCCTCGCCACGGGGAACTTTTGCCCATTGACAAATCAACAGCCATATCAACGAGAACAAGATGAGCGACGGCGGACGAGGGCGCGCGCCGCTCGGAGTGGAGGTGTGGAAGTCATCTCAAATGTGGACGCACAGCGGTCCGCCGTCCGCTCCATCGCATGGTTAGATGCGTTCATCGCTGCACAGAGACCCCCGAACCGTGCCCACCACCTCGCCACCGCCCAATCCAAAGATTCTGCGCTCTCTCCGGAATTCCGTACCAGTGAGAACTCCATCGATGATGTCATAGGCATCGCACATGTCTCCACTGAGGTTGATCTGCAAGGCTCGGCCCTCTACCTGATAAATCGGTGGCCCGGAGGGGACATGGCCCTCGACTACGACGAACTTCCGCCAAACGTCCTTCCAGCCGCCGAGACAACTAACACCGGACTGGTCCGTCACTCGAAACGTAAGAATCTGCCGCTCGTTGAGGTCGGTGGACTCGGGCTTGCGTCCCAACGCTTCTGAAATCTCTTTGCCCGCACCGATGAACTTTCCCTTCGGTGAAGACCATGTGAGCTCTGCCATCTTTGTTGTATTGACTTTGCGCATAAGTAGAGTCGCCTAACGAGACAGAGCTCAGCCACCGCTGACGAGACCGAGCTGTGCAGCGGAGTTAAATGTTTTAATCATGGTGTGCGAAATTGCGGGGCGGTCAGCGGTTGGCTGCAGCGTCTGGTTAGGCGTTAGTGCGAGCACGGCTGGGAACTCCCGAGAGCTGCAAGGCGCGGAACACCGAAACGAGCACTGCAAATTTCAGGACGAGACGCAGCCGGTCGGCGACAAGCCAGTGGCGGGTGAGCTCTGCGGCGGAAGCAGCGCTTACCTCCCGAGCGGCATGGACCATAAGGACATCGTTAATCGGATAGACGTAGAGAGTAGTGCCAATGCTAATCACTAGCGACATAACGAGTGCGGCCAGAAGCCATCGTCGGAGCGAACCCTCTCTCCAATGGAGGATGACCGCCGCGACCAGGCAAACTTGAGCGAACATGAAAACCGGGTTGACGTGGAATCTGCGCAGCGCCTCGTATCGACTGAGATCACCGAAGTAGTATTGCACGGACGCGGGCGGTGACGCACTCCAAACTGGATCGACGACGACCATCTGGAAAACATTGCCCCCAACACTGGTCGCGAGCGCGAGAGCGACGATCCAGATACACGCATTGCCGACTATTGTGCGAAACGGACGCCGGGCTTTTGGAATTTCATCGAGGTTGTTCATGGAAATTTTTTCTTTTGCCTAACGAGAATTAGACGAATATTCGTAATAAAAGGCGAACATTTTTTCGTCTAACGCAACATGACTACTTTCATTTCCAAAATTCGGAGCGAAAGCTCGCGGTTGCAGCTTGGTTACTGCGTGTTCTGCCGCTGCCAGGATTGGAGAATGTAGCCGCTCCCGGCTGTGGAACTGAATTCGGTGGGGCGCGGCTTGCCGGCCGGGGCGAAGCACACCTTGTAACCATTCTCTTCGACCCTGTAGATGCCGAGCATGACCTCTTTCTCGGTGGAGATGGCGTCCATCTCCTTTGGTGTTTTGTTTTCGTCGAGCTTGATCGTTCCCTCCTTGCTGGTGGCGTACTCCGCCGATCCGGGGAAGCGGAACGTGTCCCCCTTAAAGACGATCGTCGTCTGTTTCACCTTGTCTGCGGGCAAGGGCTTTCCATCCTGGAAAGCTGCGACGAGATTCCAAGTGCCCTGCAGTCTGTCCAAGTCCGTCTTCGGCATCGGCGCCTGCCGGTTACAGGCCGCCAGCAACTGACCGACGGCCGCGATCATCAGGAATTGCGTTTTCACGACGTCCAAAGCGTGGACTCCTGCGTGGCCGAACGCAAGCTCCCACCTACTTCCATTCCCAGTAGTCGGAGTGCATGTTCCCCTCTGCGTCCACCGCGTATTCGAATAGCACCGCGACCTTGTTCAGTCGAGACCATTTTGGCGGCATAGTTTGAAAATAAAGCGCGCCCAGGTGGCCATTTTTCCGTCTTTAGTGACCATCACCCCTTGCCCTTCGCCGTAGTGTGTCCCGTCCGGACGAACCACGGTCCAATAGGTGCCGGTGTCCTTTACGTTTGTGCCCAGCAACGAGCCGTTTGCCTGAAACGAGGTTTCCATTTTTGGAGCTCCGCCCAGGTTCGGCAGTACGCGCTGCATGGTAACCTTGCCCGATATTTCCCCAATTTTCTCGCCTAGCATAAAAGTCCTCCTGTTAAGGTTTCATCTTTCGAAACCGCTGAATTCGGCTTGGACATCATGGCTAAAGAAATTTAGTCGTCTATGGAGCTAGCGAAGCGTCATTCAGACCGATTTCCCTAAAAGCGACGCGAGGACGCGTGCGCACTCGTAAAGCTACCGCGAAACCCAGAACAGGTTATTTGTGGATTTCGCACGAAGCGCTTTGGGAGTGCCATGCGTCTTCGCATCGTCTTTCCATCAATGCGCCTCAGTGTTCGCGCGTTGTTCGATCTGCTCGAGACTGGGGTCAGTGTTGCTGATCCAATCGCGTGCTTCGTTGATTTGCTCTGGATTTACCGGGATCGCTCGCGGAATCTGCTCCCCTCTTGTTACCAGTTCACCCTTATACTTCACCGGTTTGCCGCGTTTGATTGGAAACTTCCAGTGATGCCCGAATTTGTAGAGCGCGTAATACATCGTCTTGGCTTCGCCGGCGCTGACGCCGCTGCAACGCATGGCGTTGTAGAACATGCGGTCGCAATCCCACCATGGCCGGTTGTGTTCGGTGTACGCGACGTCGTGCAACACGGACGCATTCCGATATTTTCCTTCGAACGGTCCGCCCATGACAGACCAGAGGTACCGCGGGATGGAGGCGCCATCGACAACCGATCCGATCGGGGCGACCCAGACTTCGCCCTGTGGATCGGTGTAACGCAATTCAGTTAGCAGCGTCATTGTCCGCCCGTCCGAATTCCATTTCGTCACCGGCTCGCCGTTGTAGTAGCCCCATCTGGTTCCGCGCAATCCGGATTGCTCAGCCACAGATACTCGATCCGGCTTCGGATGCGATGCGCACCCAGCCAAAACGGCGGTGAAGCAAACGAGTGCTAACAATTGAGGTCCCTTTTTTGGTCCCATGTGAAACGGAAACGTTCAATTGATGGGCTCAAGATTCAACCCCTCATCAAAACGTTAATGGCGTCCGCCGCGGCGGACGCCCTGCAATCTAAGATCGGCCATTGACACTTTCAACGAGATGACGCGACGCTGCCCGATGGCAGCTGAGTCGTTAGCCAAGATTCAAGTCGATGGCGCGCAAATTGGTTATCGCCAAGTTGGGAATGGCCCGCCGCTAATCGTCCTGAATGGGTTCGCTGCAACGAGCGGAGACTGGGACCCTGCATTCCTTGATAGACTCGCGTCTTCCAACGAACTCGTCCTCCTGGATCATCGCGGAATCGGGAACTCTACCGATGACGGAAAGCCATTCGACATCGCTCGGCTTGCGGACGACGCCGCGCATGTAATTGAAGCGCTGGGCTTCGAGCGTACAAGCGTATTGGGATGGTCGATGGGCGGATTCATCGCCCAGACGCTCGCTGTGCAGCATCCGGATCGCATTAACAAGCTCGTCTTGTTATCGACGGATCCGGGAGGCACTGACGCAGATGTCGCCTCGACGGCCGTATGGTCTCAACTCATCGACATATCGGGCACGCCTCATGAGCAGGCGCGTCGGTTGTTGTCATTGCTTTTTCCAAGCGATGTCGCGGACCCCTTCTACCGCGAATACGGCGACATCGTGGGCGCTGTGCGCGCGCGATTGTCTCCTGAGCTGGTCAAGCGTCAGGCTGCCGCAATGGACGCGTGGCACCGCACTGCTGTTGGCGACCGGCTCCGAGAGATGACTGCGCCAGTACTAATCGCCACCGGCAGTGAAGACGTTGTGATCCCGCCTTCTAATGCGTTGAAACTCGTTAACGCGCTTCCCTGCGCATGGTTGGCGCAATTTCCTAGAGGCGGCCATGCTTTCATGGCCCAGTATCCACGTCCACTTGCCGATCTGATCAATTGCTTCCTCGCAGCTTGATCGGATCGACGCCTCAATTCGGTCCCGGCCGGGATCACCGATCCCGGCTACAGCTCAGCGCTTCCACGCTTTCCAGCGTTTGCGGATCGGCTTTGCGTAACGGTCCACATCAATCTTTTTCAACCGCTTGACGCCGTCTTTCATTGCATCCGCCACCGCATCCGCCGATCTGTCATATTTTTCCCTGGCCGATTTGAACAAAGGCCAGAGGAAAGGCAGTGAAAGCATGCTCCAGTTCACGTTGCCGAGGGGCGATTTCACTTCGATTTCTGTTTTTCGCTCGCTGGCAGAGGCGTAGCGGATCGCCAGGCCGATGGCGATACCGAGCCCCAATGCGCCGAGGATGGTTGGCACCGGATTTTCGCGCAAGAAATATTCGGTGCGGTCTCGGGCGCGACCGGCTTTCTCTTTTGTTCCATCCCACGTCTGACTCATTGCCGTGGAAAATTTCCTTGTTGCTCGACGAAACTGCTCACGCCCAGTTGAGCCAGATTCTTCTTCGCCCGGCTGAAGCTGCGGTTCGTCCCTCGTAAGATCTTTTTCGTTCGGATTAATCATACAAAATGAAATCGTATGCCGGAGGCCGGTTGCGTCTCTCGACGCAGAGAATCGGCATTCGTTGGAACGTTACGTTGCTGCAACGTATTCGATTTAACGATCTAACGACGAGGCGAATGCTTCGTAAACATCTTCGCCCCAGAGAACGAAAATGACTTTGTCGATCTTGTCCTCGGATGCGAGGAATTCCCGAGTGGTTTTCAGCGCGATGTGCGCTGCTGTTTCGATCGGGTAGCCGTAGGCGCCGCAGCTGATTGCCGGAAACGCTATTGTTTTGATTCCGTTTTCCGTTGCAAGCTGCAACGAATTCCGGTGGCAATTTGCCAGAATCTCAGGTTCACCATTTTTGCCGCCGCGCCAGATCGGTCCGACGGTGTGAATGACGAAGCGGACTGGCAAACGATATCCGCGAGTGATTTTCGCTTCCCCGGGCTCACAACCGCCTAGCGTTCGACATACGGCGAGCAATTCGGGTCCAGCAGCGTGGTGAATCGCGCCGTCCACTCCTCCTCCGCCGAGAAGCGTCGTATTAGCCGCGTTCACGATCGCATCGACCTCGAGCTTCGTGATGTCGCCGCGGACAATGTCGATCGATTTCACTTTTTCAGGGGCCGAGCGGCGGTTAAGGCCGCTGTTATCGCGCGATTTAAGGTGCCAGGCGATCGATTCGCCACGAGCCGTCCTGCTGTCGCGTGTAACGAAACCGATCGTGCAACCGGTTAGGACGACCTTGCCAGAATTCCATCGTATCCGGTTTAAGCCGGTAACCGCCCCAGTGCGGCGGCAACGGAACAGGCTTACGTGCGAAGCGCTCAGTCATCTCGGCCAGCCGTGCGTCGAGCACGCGACGTGCGTCGATCACCTCGCTTTGGCGTGACGCCCAGGCGCTCAGTTGGCTACCAATCGGGCGCGAATGAAAATATGTTTGCGATTCTTTGCGGGAGGTTTTTTTCACTTTCCCGCTGATGCGAATCTGTCGGTCCAGTTCAATCCAGTAAAACGCCAGTGCCGCGTACGGATTGGCCTCGAGCTGCTTCCCTTTTTCGCTTTTGTAATTGGTAAAAAAGACGAACCCATCCTGCTCGAATCCTTTTATCAACACAATCCGCACTAACGGTCTGGCGTCGCGACCAGCCGTTGCCAGGCTCATGGCGTTAACATCGCGAACGCCCGCTTCGATCGCGGCAGTGAACCAGTTTGCAAATTGCTTGATCGGGTCGGGATCGAGATCGCTCCGGCGTAGACCTTTTCCGACGTGCTCGTAAAGTAAAGCCGCAGGGTCTTGTCGCGTCTCCATCAGCGATTGCGAAATCAGGTTGCCGCGGCGATTGCTCTCGGCGCCGCGGTAGCACGCAGTTTCTCGATTACTCTGGGAACGGTTTCAATCGCGCGATCGATTTCCGCTTCGGTGTTAAACCGGCCAAATGAAAAGCGCAGGCTGCGCCGGGCACCATCGCCATTGGGATTCATTGCGCGCAACACGTGCGAAGCCTCCTGCGAACCTGTTCGGCAGGCCGAACCAGCCGAGCAACAAATACCATGTCGATCCAGCAGCAGCAGCGCTGCAGACGATTCGATTCCTTCGAAAGACAAACTCGATGTATTCGGGATCCGCAGCGCACCAGCGCCATTCACTGACGCGCCAC
>QHRD01000213.1 GCA_003220005.1 Verrucomicrobiota bacterium
GTTCGCGTAATCGATGACGGCTGCGGCATGGACCGCGATGATGCGCTGCTTTCGCTGGAACGACATGCCACCAGCAAGATTCGGACTGCGACCGATCTTGAAGCGGTAGCTACACTGGGATTTCGCGGCGAGGCGCTGCCAAGCATCGCCAGCGTGTCGCGATTTCGCCTGACTACACGCGAGGCTCGCGCAGTCGCAGGGACGGAAATCATCGTTAACGGCGGCAAGCTCGACGTTGTCCGCGATGGCGGTGAGGCCCC
>QHRD01000214.1:0-848 GCA_003220005.1 Verrucomicrobiota bacterium
AACCCGAACGCAACAGCTCGTTTTTGTAAATGGCCGCGCGATTGAAAGCAGCCTTATTACTGGCGCGATCCGTGAAGGCTATCATACGGCTCTCATGAAAGGCCAGTACCCGGTGACGTTCCTCTTTCTCGAGCTCGATCCGGCGAGTGTCGATGTAAATGTTCACCCGGCGAAACGCGAAGTGCGTTTTCGTGATCCAACCGGAATTCGGGAAGCGATCGTTCAATACATTCAACAAACACTCGAGACCGGCCGCGCAGCCTGGCAGGAAAAATTTCGCGCACCGGTTAGCCTGCCAGCCGCTGTTGCCGGAAAAGTAGCTTCTGAGTTGAGGTTGCGGCCCGAAGTTTCTGTTCCAGAGGAATCTCATCGCGAGCTACCGCACTTGAGCGCACCTGTAGCCGGGGTCGCCGACCCCGGTCGGGTTATGAGGTCTTATGAGCCTCCTTCTCCCGCTCCAGCTAAAGGCGACAGTAATCAGCAGCAGTTCCAGATCATCGGAGTGCTAAGCAAGCTTTATGTCCTGATGGAAAATGCGGATGGCCTTGTCCTGGTCGATCAGCACGCAGCGCATGAACGTATCCTTTTTGAAGAATTGCGGCGCAGACTGGAAGAGCAGGGGGTCCCAACGCAAAAACTGCTCCTGCCACAGACGTTCGATACGCCGCCGCGCGACGCCGATTGGATCGAGCGCAACCTATCCATCCTGCAAAGAATGGGAATTGGCATTGAGAGTTTCGGGCCGGGCACGTTCAAAATCGACAGTCTCCCCAGTTTTCTGGATGTCTCAGATCCGGCGCAATTCATGCGCAAAGTGATTGATGATCTCAAGAGCGCCGGCAACAGCG
>QHRD01000214.1:928-4582 GCA_003220005.1 Verrucomicrobiota bacterium
CTGATTCGCGATCTGCTCGAGTGCGATCTGCCTTACTGCTGTCCGCATGGACGGCCAACCATGGTTCAAATTTCGCTGGCCGAGTTAGAAAAAAAATTCGGACGGAAAGTCTGATGCTGCCGTGACGCACACAATCTTGTCTGCGCCCAGAGGTGCAGGCGAGATTCCTGCGTCACGCATGGCTTGCCATTTGGGAAGTGGACAGGTTTAATTTCGCGCGGTGAAGAAAATCGAGGCCATTGTTAAACCGTTCAAAACTGAGCCGGTTAAAGAGGCGCTCATGGCAGCCGGTATAGAAGGAATGACTCTGAGCGAGGTAAAAGGATTTGGCCGCCAGAAAGGGCACAGTGAAATTTATCGCGGCACCGAGTACACCGTGGATTTTCTCCCCAAAATAAAATTCGAAATAGTGATTGCGGACGATCGCGCTCAGCGAGCCGTGGAAGCTATTCTGGGAGCGGCCAAGACTGGGAAAATTGGTGACGGCAAAATCTTTCTAACTGAAGTGGAAGAAGCAGTCCGCATTCGGACGGGTGAACGGGGAATGGAGACGTTATGAGCGCGGGTGCGCTCGTAACGTCAAGTACTGTCATGTTGAGTGAAGCGAAACATCTCGGTCTATTTCGGTTGTGGGCCGGTCCGTCAATCAGAGATTCTTCGCTTCGCTCAGAATGACATTGAACGCTGAGATTTAACGCTAACCATGCACGATTATTTGCTGTCGCTCTTTCTCGGAGTCGTCGAAGGACTAACGGAATTTCTTCCGGTAAGCTCGACGGCGCATTTGCGCATCTGTGAAGCGCTGCTGAACATCGATCTTCATGATGGGTTCTGGAAAATGTACACGATCGTTATCCAGCTGGGCGCCATTCTGGCCTTGCCGGTCTATTTTTGGCAACGCCTCTTGCAGTTTGTTCGCACGTTCCCGCGGGGCGAACGCGGCAATCGCACCATCTTTACACACCCGTTGAGTCTGACCCTCATTGCATTTGTTGTGACCGCAGTTCCGGCCTGGGCCCTGACGAAACAGATCGGCAAAAACCTGGAAAGTCTCTGGGTGATGGCCTTCGCGCTTCTTATCGGGGGAATCATCATGTGGATCGTTGACACGGTTTTTACGCGGCCGCGCACGCTGCACATGGAAGAAATGACTTTGCCGCAGGCGGTATGGATTGGCGCGGCGCAAATTCTTTCTGCTGTTTTTCCCGGTACCTCACGCTCGATGTCCACCATCGCTGCGGGGCAAGTCGCCGGAATGTCGCGTCCGGCTGCGCTCGAATTTTCGTTTTTCTTATCGATGCCGACGATGATCGTGGCCACTGGATATGATTTTCTGAAGACCGTTATGCCGCATCATCGCGAAGTGAATATTGCGCCGTTGACGATGAATTCGCATGAATGGATCGTGCTCGCCATCGGATTTGTAGTTTCATTTTTTGTGGCGCTGGCGGTGGTCGCGTGGTTTATGAACTGGGTGCGCACGCGCGGCTTTGTGCCGTTTGCTCTTTACCGGATTGTACTCAGCATTGGATTATTGATGCTACTGGTGCGCGGTGTGTTGTGATCGATTGCCAATGGAAACCGATGTGATTCTTCCCGACCTGCAAAGCGCGGTGCTTTGCGAGGACGCCCGCTGCGAAATCAATGGGATGCAGACACTCGTGGGGGTGCTCAGCGTGATCCCGGCGCCGGCACTGCCGATCAATTATATTCGCCTGTGCATTTGGACGCGCTGGTGCAGTGGCGCAGGAAAGTTTCGGCAAAGATCCCGCATCGTCGGTGTGGATGAGCAGCAGGTCATTGCGCAGGCGGAGGTCGAGTTTGTGTTGAAGGAGATGGAGGGCCACGCAACGAACGTGCATTATTTCGGCGGCGTGCAGTTTCAGCAGTACGGGATGCATCACGTGGAAATTTATCTGGAGAACGAATTGCGCCTTCGCTTTCCGTTGCCGGTGATTCAAGTCACCCAAGTCACGCGCCCACCCGGCTAAGCTCGGCGAGCTCTTGTGAGCGAGGCCTTGCCAACGGGTCGGATTTATTTATCAGGGCGCTTTGTGCTAAGGGGATTTTTCCGGCCGCTACTCTGCAGCCTTGCCCTTGTCGGGCAGATGCAGGCGCAGGAAGTAGTCGTTCCTCGTGAAACAAAACCGGAGGCTCCCGAGCAGGCCGCGCCGCCTTCTGAATCTGAGCAAACCCCGTCGGAATCAGCCACGCCGGCACCGGTCAAACGCAAGCCGCGCGAGAAGAAATCCGCAGCGCCTACGCTTGAGCAAATGCGCGCGTCAGGAGCGCTTGCTGCCGAAGGGCGAAGTGACCAATCCGTTCCGCAACCGACCAGAACGCGCGGGTCTCGCTCGGAAACGGCGGCAGCGTCAAGCGCAGCTGTCTCGCCGAGCGCCACGCCGATGAAAAGAGAAGCGCGCATTCAACAAAAGAGCACACCGCGTCCGTCCTCGCCGCGAGGTTCAACGCTGGAGGCGGTCGGCCCGGTTCGGCCGACCATGATTGAATCCGGAAGAGAACAGCCCAGCGCTACTCCCTTGCCAAAACAGCAACGTGGCGAGCAAGCGCCCGCGCCGTAAATCGAACGTGTAGTTGTAGGGGAAGCTGACAGCTTCCTCTACAGGAGAACACTCAAAAGCGAGAGTAAGCGCGATGCAGCGTGCAAAATTTGTTGCGCGCAGATAGGGCCAACATATTATTCGTAGGCAAGCCCAGCACCTTGCTAGCAAAGTGCTGGGAAATTTTTTGCCCATTTCTGATTTCCATGGCGAACACAATTTTAATTGGGATGCAGTGGGGCGACGAGGGGAAGGGCAAGATAATCGACGTGCTTACTTCCCGAGCCCATATCGTTGTCCGCAGCCAGGGCGGCAACAATGCTGGGCACACCGTCATTCATCGCGGCGTCAAATATATTCTGCACCTGATCCCATCTGGAATTTTGCGACGCAGCAAAGTTTGCGTGATTGGGAACGGCGTTGTCGTCGATCCGCTAGCGCTGGTCGTAGAGATTGACGGTCTGCGCAAATTAGGAATCAAAATCGACAAGAACCTCCTCATCAGCGATTGCGCGCACCTCGTGCTGCCTTACCACCGCATACTCGACGAGCAACGCGAGCTGCGCCGAGGCCGAATTGGAACGACCAAGCGCGGGATCGGCCCGGCTTAATTGTGTTCTCGAAAAAGCTGCAAGCCAAGGTGATTGAGAACAACAGAATCCTTCAGGCCATTGGCGCCAAGCCGATCAGTTTTCGGGAGGTCAACGAAACTTACCTGGCCGCTGCAAAAAAACTGCGCCCGTTCGTAGCAAACACAGTCGTGTATCTCCATCGCGCGATGGAGCGCGGCAAACAAATCCTGTTCGAAGGCGCGCAGGGAACATTCCTTGATATCGACCACGGCACCTATCCTTATGTGACCTCCTCCAATACGACGGCGGGCGGCGCGTGCACAGGCACGGGAGTGCCGCCGCATCGGATGGATCGCGTGGTAGGTGTTATGAAGGCGTACTCCACGCGCGTAGGTGAGGGAGCGTTGCCCACCGAGGATGAACAATTCGCGCAAAGGCTTCATAACCTCGGACGCGAATTTGGCGCCACAACGGGGCGCAAAAGGCGCTGCGGCTGGTTTGATGCGGTGGCTACTCGCTAC
>QHRD01000215.1 GCA_003220005.1 Verrucomicrobiota bacterium
GCCGACCAACCCGGGACATTGCTGTAGAACGCTATCTGATCATTCCCCCTTTGCCTGGTACAGAGCCGGCAGTCATTCGCGGTAGTAGAGGATTTAAGGTAGTAATCGACGTCGGCTCTCCTGATCATCTGCGCAAAGTCGATAGCCATGCGGTCGAACAATTCACGGGCTTGTGCGTCGGCATCCATTTGCCTGTGACCGAGCGTCATGATTGTCGCCGCGCTGTGAAGGAGCTGAGTAGCTAGCAAAGTAAGCAGCACTAACACCCCCACACTGACGAGGAGCTCGGCGAGGGTGAAGCCGTGGTCCCACCTTTCGGCAAGCTGCCGAAGGCGACAAGCTAGCAGCTTGTGCTCCCCAGAACGAAGCGAGTCCATTGCCGCATCTGACATATGACTTCGGGCCTCCGATTTCTGTGACATGGCCCTAGTTCCTGTCGAAGGCGGCGAATATTTTCACGATGCCGCTTGGACTGGCTCTCGCGGGATCAACTGGCGCCGGCCAGGTCACCTTTAGAACTGCATACTGCAATCCTGTAGGAGCAGAATTCCACGTTACGTTCAGTCGATAGCGAGAGTCTGGGCTGAGCGATGTCGAGGCCTGACCTGAAGCGTCAAAATATAATGTTTGATCGGTCCCGAAAGTTATGCCGAACTGTGGGGAGGTCGTGGCCGCTGCTGGCGTCGTTCGCAAATCGGCCACGATAGCAGCCATGACGTTGGTGGCGGCAGTCTGTGAAGTCGCGTTGCGATTTGTCTGCACGCCGACCGGCATCAAACCGAGAATGGCGATCAGGCAAAACGACGCGACGCCCAGGGCTAGCACGACTTCAACCAGAGAAAATGCGGTAGCATTGGAGTTCGAAGTGGTTGCATAAGACTTGTAGCGCCGATCTATGGCCGACGATCTGTTTAGCGCTGAAAGCGCTGATTCAATCCGAGCCTGGGATACCGCCCCAGGAAATTGGATTGAAATTGTGGGTGAGCACTGAAGGCGCGACTCATGGTGCTCATGAAACGCGCCTTCAGCGCTGAGATCTCCTTGATCCATGATCCCTGGGGCGCTGCCCCAGGCTGACCTGAGAACAGCGCCTTTGGCGCTAAACACAGACGCGACGGCCAGCCAATCAAACTTGCGCTCCCGCGGCCTCTCAGCCGCCTTCGCGCAGTTTCGGCGTGGCAGGCAAAGCGCCGGTACAGCACACTGCAGCTTTCTGAAACCGCTAATCCTCATGGCCGATAGAGCCGGACTGCGCCGCTCGTAGTTCCGAGTTGTATTACTGCATGGTTACCTACGTCCTGGTTGAAGCCGTCAGGCAGCGGCTGGAAGACTTTTCCATGGGTTGGCTGAAAATCGATTTCGATAACATGGGCAATCGCGTCTCCGTTGGTCGAGGTGGCGATCCGCGCGATGCCTGTGGGATCGAAAGTTATCACGCGATCAAATCGATACTGATAGCTGGAATCCAGCGGTGATCCCAATGGCCACGTAAATGGTGTCACCGAGCTAGAGAGCGCATGGCCCAACGTGTACGGTGGACCGGTTGGTTGATATCTTGCCATTTTGGAGTTCGGATGCGCAGTGGGACTCCACGATCCAAAATCAACCGGCATAAAATGTAGATTCTCGTAGGTCTGTAATTTTCCGACCGCAACGAGATGAGCGCCATTGGTGTAGTTAGCTCTCCAGTCGTTGCCCTGATCGCTGGTGGCGTATTGGTATTGTGAAGTGCCGTCTTTCGACGCGACCACCGCTACCGCGACTCTGCCGTACGGTTTATCGCCAGTTGTAATCTGCGGACTAACGGAGGGATCAACCGAAGAATCCACCTCAGCTAAACCAACAAAAACATAGGTACGGTTTGCCTTTGCGTACGCTCGTGCGTTCTCGAGCACTTCCTTTACTCCATAAATGGCGCTGCTGACGCCGGTCCCGTTTGTTATAGTCGTTAACGCAGGACCGACTAACACCAGCAGAATGGCAATGACGCCGATGACGATAAGCAGTTCGAGCAGCGTAAATCCGCCTTCGTCCCACAGTCGCGGGAGTACTCCGAAAGCTTTCGCGAGCAGGCGGGGGCGACTGAGTCCTCGAACTCTTTCGGGGCCGTACTCCAAGCAGATCAACAGCCGGCGATCAGATGTCCAATAGAGCGTACGTAGAGCTTGTGCATAAACCGGTCTTACGCGTTCTGATTTCTGATGTCGGGGGACGTCTGACATGTTCTTAGGGGAGACGCGTTATATCAACAACCGAGTCAATATGGCAAGCGCTGATTTTCGGGAATCGGAAGTCAGGCGTCCTTCGTTCGCGTACGCCTCAAGGAAAAGCGATACCCTGCCCTGCTCTTTCGCGCGCTAGTAAGACGCTGTCGCCGCTTACCAATTGACCATAAAGCGAACTACCGCGGTGGATTCTTTCAGTTTCTCCAGGAGTTGACCGACGGTTTTCGCCTGCCTTGGCAAGACCAAGCCGCGCCGGATATCGGCCAGCGGCTGCAGGACAAACTTTCTCAGGTGCAACCTCGGATGCGGCAGTTGCAACGCCTGGCCTTCAATCTTGCGGGCGCCGCAGTAGAGCAGGTCGATGTCGACCGTGCGCGAGACATTTTTTGGATGATCGCGGCCCCGGCCTAACGCTTCTTCGATTCGAATCAGGTCATCGAGCAAGCGCGCCGGATCGCCTTCGTAATCAAATTCAACGACCGCGTTTAAAAATTTGGTTGCTTCCGGTTCACAATCGACCGGCTCGGTTTCGTAAATTGCCGAGGAAAGCATCGGCGGCTTGACGTTCGAGAGACGGAGAATTGCACTTCGTGCGGCGCGTATATTTTCCAGGCGATCACCAAGATTCGATCCAAGCGCAACTGCGGTTCTCATTTTCCTACAGCCCGAGCACATCTTGCATAGAGTAGAGGCCCGGCGGCTTTCCCATGATCCAATGCGCTGCCCGCAACGCTCCTCGAGCAAAAATTTCACGACTCGCTGCCCGATGCGTGAGCTCGAGGCGCTCGCCAGGTCCCATGAAAATTACGGCGTGCTCACCGACTACCTCGCCTTCGCGAATGGATTGAATCGATATTTCGCTCTGAAGTTTCTGTGTCGTTTTCAACACATCAGCGAGGGTTTTGGCCGTGCCGCTGGGCGCATCTTTTTTCATTTTGTGGTGCGTTTCAATGATTTCGGGATTGAAATCTTGTCCAAGTAATTCGGACGTTTTGCGGGTCAGCCAGAAAAGCACGTTTACGCCGACGCTGAAATTAGACGCGAAAACAATCGGCAAAGACCGCGCGGCCTCTTCGATTGTTCGTCGTTGTTCCTGAGAATGACCAGTCGTCCCGATGACGAGCGATTTACCGTGCTGTAATGCGGCGCGGCAGATTTCTTCGATTGCGTCGGCGTGGCTGAAATCGATCGCTACATCGCAATTTTTAATGGCCGGCTCGATTTGGTCGCCAAGATCGCATTGCGCGCCGAGCTCGATCTTCGGATCGTTGCTGGCGAGATGGAGGACGGTTTTTCCCATGCGCCCAGCCGCGCCGACGAGCAATACGCGCACGGGCGAACTCATGTATTTTGCTCGAAGTCTGCGAGCGTTTTGCGTAAGCGCATTTGGTTCGCTTCGCTCATCTCGCACAACGGCAAGCGAACTTCCTCTGACATGGCGCCGCGCCAGCCGAGCGCTGTCTTCACCGGAACCGGGTTTGGCTCGATGAATAAATCTTTAAACAACGGCAGCAATTTCCGGTGCAATTTGGCCGCCGATTTCAGATCGCCTGATTCGCAGGCGCGGACCAACGCACAGACATCAGAGGGGAATAGATTCGAGGCCACGCTCACCACGCCAGCCGCACCTACGGCCATGAACGGCAGTGTCAACGAGTCGTCCCCGCTCAGAATTGAAAATGGTTCGGACAAGCGTCGCCGCAATTCGCTGACGCGCTCCACGCTGCCGCTCGCTTCTTTAATCGAGACAATGTTCCGACATTCTTTGGCCAGACGCACCACCGTTTCCGGCAGGATGTCCACGCTGCAACGCCCGGGAATATTGTAGAGCATGATCGGCAGCGACGTGGCGTCGGCAATCGTTTTGAAATGGCGAAACAGGCCTTCCTGACTTGGCTTATTGTAATACGGCGCGACGAGCAGTGCGCCGTCAACGCCGAGTTTCTCAGCCATTGTGGTGTCGGCCACGGCATGTTGCGTGGCGTTTGAACCTGTTCCCGCTAAAACGAGGCAACGTTTATTCGCCGTTGCGACCGCCAGTCGAATTACATGTTCGCGTTCTTCGTGCGAAAGCGTCGGCGATTCACCTGTGGTTCCGATCGCGACGACCCCGCTGATTCCTGCGGCGATTTGCGTTTCGATCAGTTTTTTGAAAGCCGAATCGTCAATGCCGCCATCGCGAAATGGCGTGACTAATGCCGTAAAGGTGCCGCGAAACATTTTTTTAAGCCACAGATTTACGCAGATGAAACACAGATGGGGAAAGACTCAGTTTCATAATCTGTGAAAATCTGTGTTCATCTGTGGCGAAACATGATCGGTTTTAAACCTCGATCGCCCCTTCGAAGACAAATTCGGCCGGACCAGTAAGTGTGACGTTGCGAAACTGCTTGCCGATCTTTTCAAAGCCAACCTGAAGTTCGTCGCCGCCGCGCGCGATTACAGCGATTGGCCCATTGGTGTTTTGGGTGGCGGCGAAAATGAGGGCGCTTGCGACAATCCCGGTGCCGCACGCCAGCGTTTCGTCTTCCACACCGCGCTCATACGTGCGGACAGCGATTTTCTTCGGTCCGCGCTTCTCAATGAAATTCACATTCGCGCCCTTGGGCGAAAACATTTTGTGATAACGAATTGCTGAACCTTCTCGCCGCACATCGACATCGTCGACCCGTGGCACGGGGATGACTACGTGCGGCACGCCGCTGTTTATGAACTGAAGTAGCCGCGACGCCCCCGTCGCGCTCTGCTCCCAAGAAGGGCGGCGAGGCGCCGCTTCCACATCGAGCTCAAGATCCAGACGTAAATCAGTCGGCTCGGTCATCTGCAGCGTGACGAGATTACCCACCAATTGCGCTGAAATTACACCTGCCGGCGTTTCAAAAGAAATTTTTGCCTGCGCTCCGGCAACTTTGTTTGCAAAACGGGCAAAGCAGCGCGCGCCATTGCCGCACATCTCTGCTTCTCCTCCGTCGGCATTAAAATAGCGCATGCGGAAGTCGGCATGGTTCGCTGTTTTTTCGAGCAGCAAAATTCCGTCCGCACCGATGCCGCGATGGCGATCGCACAGATGCGCAACTTGGGTGCGATCCAAATGAACGTCCCCTGCCCTGTTATCGATCAGGATGAAATCGTTTCCCGCGCCGTTCATTTTCGTGAAGCGCAGCATGATGCTGACTGTAACGGCAGCCCTGCTTCTTGTCATGTCGAGCGAAGTCGCTGATTGCCCACGAAGATTAGAGATTCCTCGACGAAGCCTGTCCTGAGCGAAGTCGAAGGGCTCGGAATGACAGGAGCGCGTTGCCAGACGACATTTCGGTGTTTACTTATCCGCCGTGAAAAAATCGGGCGTCTGGATTGTGATGGTTCTCCTTGGCCTCACAATACAAATCTCCTTCGCTGCCGATTACAACGATGTGATTCTCGATCAGATCAAAAAGATGCCGCAAGGTGGTCACTATTCTGTTTCGCATTTCGCCAAGATCCGCCTTCAATCTTCGGCGCATTTTGAGTCCGGGAAATTTTTCATTGCTCCATCCGGGCCAAGTTTCTGTTCGGGCGCAACGTATCTGGTGTTCATCAGAGCAATCGAGGCTTTGCGCACGCGAGGCGACCTTCATCTCGATTATTCCACCCTGGAGCAGCTCATCATTCGGGATCAACACGATGGCGAAGGAATCTGGGGCCGCTGGAACGCTAATGGACCCGGCACAGCGCGCCTTTTTCACGAGCTGGCGCTGGGCCAGAACTTCGACAACTTCGATCAGGCGAAGCCGGGCGATTTCATGAAAATTTTCTGGTCGCGCCAGGTGGGTAGAAATGAGCATGGACACTCGACAATTTTTCTTGGTGTAGAGAATCGCCCGGACGGCCAATACGTCCGCTACTGGTCGAGTAATATTCCGTCCGGCTACGGCGAGAAGAGCGTCCCTCGAAGCAAGATCGCGTACGCCATTTTTTCCCGTCTCCAGACGCCGGCCAATCTGGCGCGAGTCAACAGTGCGCCTTATGTGGATAGCTATTTAGCGTCTCTCATTCGGACTCGTTCCAGCATTTCAGAGGCTGACGCAAAGTGCGGCTTGTAGGCGCTTGGTAGGGTCACGGCGTTGCGTTGAGTCGCCGCGGCGACCCGCAGCGCGCCGTCCCTATCCCCTCCACAACCGAAATCTCGCTTGCTTTCGTGAAGCCCGATCTCTAAAACCGGGTCATGCTAATCGAAACCTTAAAGCGTCATTGGTGGGTTCCGGTGATAAGGGGTATCGTTGCAATTATTTTCGGGATCATTGCGCTGGCATATCCTGGCTTAACGGTTGCCACGCTGGTGATATTTTTCGGAGCATGGGTGTTGGTTGACGGCATCTTTCGCGTCATCGGGGCCATTGGGCATCATGCTTCCGATCCAGAGTGGGGCTGGCATCTCATCATTGGAATTCTCGGGATACTCATCGGGCTGCTGACATTCCATGCGCCCAGGATCACAGCTCTGGCGCTGATCATTTATATCGCCGCCTGGGCGCTGATGATTGGTGCAACGGAGATCGCGTATGCAATCAAGCTGCGCCGGGAAATCAAAGGCGAATGGTTCCTCATCCTTATGGGCCTCATTTCAATTGCCTTTGCGGTCACGCTTTTGTGGAATCCACTCCCCGGTGCTCTCGCGCTCGTGTGGCTCATTGGGTGGTACGCGATCGTGTTCGGAATTCTGGGGATCATTTTGGGATTCCGCTTGCGCAGCTTGCCAACATTTGCCGCACCCTAATCAACACACGCCTTTGCTTATTTTTGATCTTGCTCGCCAGCAAACAAGCTCACCGGGTGCATTATTTTGCAGCTCTTATTCACGGAATTTCTTCGCCAGCACGCTTTTTTTTCCGCGACGAAACCCGGCAGGCAACAGTTTGTTGAAGAAAATGCGTCCTAATGCGATTGATGTGGCGATTACTTTACGGCGCTGGAATATGGCCATTCCGATCTTACGCGTCGAACTCGCGAAGGCGAAGGAACGCCTGCCCTCCCAAACATCCACTCCATGAAGAAGGCCCCCCGTATTACCAAGGCGCGACCGCGACAGGCCGCGCAGACTAACGGAAATGAATTCAACGCCGAGCAATTGCTTGCGGCATTAATGGCGTTCAAGCGCGGTGACTTTTCCGCCCGCCTCCCGGAGATTTGGACTGGAGTGCCGGGCAAAATCGCTGACACGTTTAATACGGTCATCGAAACGAATCAGCGCACGACTCGGGAACTGGAACGCATTGTACACGCAGTCGGAAAGCAAGGCCGGATTAGCCAGCGGGCATCGATTGGGGAGGTGTCCGGCTCCTGGGCCGATGCCATTCAATGCATCAACGTTTTGATAGGCGATCTCGCCCGTCCAACCAGTGAAATGGCGCGGGTGATCGGCGCTGTCGCGAAAGGCGATTTGTCCCAAACAATGGCGAAGGAGATTGAGGGGCGTCCACTAAAGGGAGAGTTTTTGCATACCGCCAAGACCGTTAACGCAATGGTCGGCCAGCTTGGCGCTTTCGCCTCCGAAGTAACGCGAGTGGCGCGCGAGGTGGGAACTGAAGGAAAGCTTGGTGGCCAGGCGAAGGTCAAAGGCGTCGCCGGGACCTGGAAAGATTTGACGGACAATGTGAACCTGATGGCGTCGAACCTCACGTCGCAGGTGCGCAACATCGCGGCAGTGACGACGTCCGTCGCGAATGGCTATCTGGCCAAGAAAATCACCGTGGACGTTCGGGGCGAATTCCTCGAATTGAAGGACACCATCAACAAAATGGTGGACCAGCTCCGTTCATTTGCTGCGGAGGTGACACGTGTGGCGCGCGAAGTCGGAACCGAAGGTATACTCGGTGGTCAGGCCAAGGTCGAAGGTGTTTCGGGGACATGGAAAGACTTGACGGATTCGGTCAACTCGATGGCTTCGAACCTCACGTCACAAGTCCGCAACATTGCCGATGTCACCACCGCAGTGGCCAGGGGTGATTTGTCCAAGAAAATCACGGTCGATGTGCGCGGCGAAATCCTCGAGCTCAAAGACACCATCAACACCATGGTGGATCAACTCCGTTCATTTGCGGCGGAGGTCACACGTGTGGCGCGCGAGGTGGGAACGGAAGGAAAACTCGGCGGCCAGGCACAGGTACCTGGCGTGGGCGGCACTTGGAAGGATTTGACCGATTCGGTAAACTCCATGGCCTCCAATCTTACAGCGCAAGTGCGCAACATTGCAGACGTGACGACGGCGGTAGCGAGCGGCGACCTGTCGAAAAAGATCACTGTTGATGTGCAGGGGGAAATTCTTCAGCTCAAAGACACCATCAATACCATGGTGGACCAGCTGCGCTCCTTTGCGTCGGAGGTGACGCGCGTGGCACGTGAAGTCGGCACGGAAGGAAAACTCGGCGGTCAGGCGACCGTCAAAGGCGTTGCCGGCACGTGGAAAGACTTGACCGATTCGGTGAACTCCATGGCTTCCAATCTCACCGCGCAGGTTCGCAATATCGCTGCCGTGACCACAGCCGTCGCGAAGGGCAACTTGTCGAAGAAAATCACAGTCGATGTCAAAGGCGAGATTCTGGAATTGAAGGACACGATCAACACTATGGTGGATCAGCTTTCGTCCTTTGCAGCGGAAGTGACGCGCGTGGCCCGGGAGGTGGGTACGGAAGGCAAGCTCGGGGGACAGGCAGATGTGAAAGGCGTTGCCGGCACGTGGAAGGACTTGACCGACTCGGTGAATTTCATGGCGTCGAATCTGACTGCTCAAGTCCGCAACATTGCCGCCGTGACCACGGCGGTTGCTACGGGCGATCTCACCAAAAAGATCACGGTGGACGTGAAAGGTGAGATTCTCGAGCTGAAGAACACCATCAACACCATGGTGGGCCAACTCTCGTCGTTCGCCGCGGAAGTGACGCGCGTCGCCCGCGAAGTGGGCACCGACGGAAAACTTGGCGGCCAGGCAGATGTGCGCGGTGTCGCGGGCACGTGGAAAGACCTGACCGATTCTGTGAACTCAATGGCGTCCAATCTTACGGCACAAGTCCGCAATATCGCGGCGGTGACTACTGCGGTGGCCATGGGCGACTTGTCCAAAAAAATCACTGTCGATGTCAAGGGTGAGATTCTTGAATTGAAGGACACGATCAACACTATGGTGGACCAACTCCGTTCGTTCGGATCCGAAGTCACCCGTGTGGCACGCGAAGTCGGTACGGAAGGCAAGCTGGGCGGACAAGCCGATGTGCGCGGTCTGGCAGGCGTATGGAAGGATCTTGGAGACAATGTCAATTTCATGGCCTCCAACCTCACGACACAAGTGCGCAACATCGCCGCCGTGACCACTGCCGTTGCCACAGGCGATCTCACAAAGAAGATCACGGTCGATGTTAAAGGCGAGATTCTCGAATTGAAAAACACGGTCAATACGATGGTGGATCAACTGTCGTCATTCGCGGATGAAGTCACTCGCGTAGCGCGCGAAGTAGGCATGGGAGGCAAACTCGGTGGCCAGGCGATGGTGAAAGGCGTTTCGGGAACGTGGAAAGATCTCACTGACAACGTCAATGTCATGGCTGCGAACCTGACTGATCAGGTGCGCGGCATTGCCAAGGTGGTGACGGCAGTCGCAAACGGCGATTTGAAACGGAAACTTTACCTCGAAGCAAAGGGCGAAATTGCTGAGCTCGCAGACACAATCAATAACATGATCGACACGCTCGCGACATTCGGCGATCAGGTGACGACCGTAGCGCGCGAAGTGGGAGTGGAAGGAAAGCTGGGCGGTCAGGCGAACGTTCCCGGCGCCGCAGGCACATGGCGGGATTTGACGGACAATGTCAATCGGCTGGCCGCAAATCTGACCACGCAGCTCCGTGCCATCGCCGACGTTGCGACGGCGGTGACCAAAGGCGATCTCACCCGTTCGATCCAAGTGGAAGCGCAAGGCGAGGTCGCCTTCGCCAAAGACAACATCAACGAAATGATCCGCAATTTGAGGGACACCACGCTGCGCAATGACGAGCAGGACTGGCTCAAGACGAACCTCGCCAACTTCACCCGGATGTTGCAAGGACAACGCGACTTTCTGACGGTGGGCAAATTGATTCTATCCGAGGTCGCTCCGCTGCTTTCAGCGCAGCAAGGCGCTTTCTACATGATCGATAATTCCAACGGAGAATCGGAGCTTAAGCTGCTGGCGAGCTACGCTTTCCATGAAGAAGATGGCGCAAAGAGCCGCTTCAAAATGGGTGAGAGTCTCGTCGGACAAGCGGCGTTGGAGAAACGGCGCATTCTTGTGAGCGATATACCGAACAACTACGCCAAGGTGAGTTCCGGTTTGGGCGAATTTCATCCGACGAACATCGTGGTCCTGCCGATTCTTTTTGAAGGGGAGGTAAAAGCGGTCATGGAACTTTCGTCTGTTGAGCGATTCAGTCCGACGCACCAGGCGTTTCTCGATCAATTAACCGAAAGCATCGGCATTGTGCTGAACACGATCGAAGCGAGCACGCGAACGGAAAACCTCCTCAAACAATCCCAATCGCTCGCCGCGGAGTTGCAGAAGACAAACCTGGAGCTGGAAGAAAAGGCCCGCTCGAATCTGGCGAAAGATCAATTTCTCGCCATGCTCAGCCACGAATTGCGGACGCCGCTTACGCCGGTACTCGCCTCCGCCCTGGCGCTGGAGAGCGAGCCGGGGTTGCCGAAGGACATTCAGGAATCACTGCAAATGATTCGTCGCAACGTGGAGTTAGAGGCCCGGCTGATTGATGACTTGCTCGATCTGACACGGATCGATCGTGGCAAGGTCCAGCTGAATTTTGAAGTCGTTGATGCGCACACGTTGCTGGAAAACGCCCTCGATATTTGTCAGGCGGAAATCGATCGCAAGAATCTGGCGCGCACGCTCAACCTCGGCGCACGAAAGGTGCATATGCGAGCGGACTCCGCGCGATTGCAGCAGATCTTTTGGAACCTGATCAATAACGCGGTGAAATTCACTCCGAGGAACGGGCAAATTATCATTACCACCAGCAACGATTCCAAGGGACAACTGCACGTTGAAATCGCTGATACAGGTCTCGGGATCGAGGCCGAAGCGATGCCGAAAATTTTCGATGCGTTCGAACAAGGCGGACGCACTCAATTGGGAGGACTGGGTCTCGGACTCGCCATCAGCAAGACGCTTGTGCAAGCGCATAAGGGAACGATTACCGCGCAAAGCGCCGGCCGAAATAAGGGCTCAACGTTTACATTGGTTTTTCCGACATGCGAAAAAGCTGAAGCGCAAATTACCCCGGCGGTTTTACCAACGCAGTCGGAGCGGCAGCCGCTGCGAATTCTCCTTGTTGAGGATCACGAAGATACAAATCGCTCGCTTACGAATTTGCTTCGTCGGCGCGGCTATCATGTGCAGTCGGCGCTCAATCTTCAATCTGCCATCAATCTCGGCACGAAGGAGCAATTTGACGTGCTGATCAGCGATCTGGCTTTGCCCGATGGCAATGGAATCCATCTGATGCAGAAGCTCACTTCGAAACCGCTTCTGGCGATCGCCCTCACCGGTTTCGGGATGGAAAACGATATTCGTAAAAGCTACGAGGCGGGATTCCAGCATCACCTGGTAAAACCGATTGACTTGAACAAGCTTGACTCCCTGATTCAAGAAGGCGCAGCAGCATTGGCGACGGCGTAAGTGAGGCCACCGAATCGCTAAATCACTAAATTGGGCTATCGTCGGGTTCGCTCGCGCTCGTAGCTCAACTGGATAGAGCGTTGGCCTCCGGAGCCAAAGGTTGTGGGTTCGACCCCCGCCGGGCGCAAGGCTTCGCCAGTGACGAGTGACTAGTGGCGAGTGACAAGAGGATATCGGCCGGGTGACTCGTCACTTGTCACTCATCACTCGTCACTGGAAATTTTCGCGCAGCGAAAATTTCCTAGACCAGCGCGTCAAGCCGATTCAACAGATCTTTCTTGCTCGTGACTCCAGTCACTTGATCGCGCAATTGGCCGTTCTTGTAAAAGAGAAGAGCCGGAATGGCGCGAATGTTGTACTTCAACGAGAGACTCTGACTTTCGTCCACGTTCACTTTCGCTACTTTGACAGCGCCCGCTTTTTCACGTGCAATCTCGTCCAGCAGCGGTGCGATCATTTTGCAAGGTCCGCACCATTCTGTCCAGAAATCGACGATCACGGGTTTATCGTCTTGCGTGAGTTCGCGGTCAAAATTGGATTCATCGAGCTTGATAACGGCAGAGTTTTCCATGGCTTAAGAAAAGTAAGTCC
>QHRD01000055.1 GCA_003220005.1 Verrucomicrobiota bacterium
CCAGTCTGTCCAATGCTCACGCGGCACGAGCTTCATCAAGTCGCGCTCAATTTTTTCTGCGTCCTTGTGCTTCGTCAAGCCGAGCCGCTGTGACAGGCGGATCACGTGCGTGTCCACCACGATGCCTTCGTCCCTGTGAAACGCGTTGCCGAGAATAACGTTCGCGGTCTTACGGCCAACGCCTGGCAAGGCGCATAACTCCTCCAGTGTGTCCGGGACTTTGCCGCCGTGTTCCTCTGCGATAGCGCGCATCGCGCCGCGGATGCTCTTCGTCTTGCTGCGAAAAAATCCTGTCGATCTGATGGCATTCTCGAACTCGGTTTGCGGCGCATTCGCGTAATCTTTCGCGGTCCGATATTTCTTGAACAAGGTCGGCGTGACCATGTTGACGCGTTTGTCGGTGCATTGCGCCGAGAGAATGGTCGCCACCAACAGCTCGAGCGGATTACGAAAATCCAGTTCGCAATGTGCATCGGGATAAATCTTCGGCCAGGCTTTCACCAGCTTGCCAACGCGTTCCCGAACAGTCATCCGCGCATTATGTGATGCAGACAATCTTGTCCGCAAGTGAGGAGCGCGTACACGCGCAAGTCTTTTATCGGGGCGATTGCCTACGTGCTCGGTGTTGCCGCAACGTTCTTCAACGTGCACCGTGCGTTCGTGCTTTGCGATCGGACGTCGGTATTTTGATCATTCCAACGTGGCTTGCACGCGAGCGGCACTGATTGTTGATATGAAGAATTTCTTATTCAGTTTCCTAGTCGCAGGCGCCGTTCTGGCCGGGATGGCAGGTTGTGCCCAGCCAGAGAAACCGGCACCGCAGGTCAGGGCGATGCCGACCGGGTTGCATTTCGATCAAGTCGGGCGGGTTACGCTGTTTGCGGGTGAGCCGTGCACCCCGCAAATCATGTTCGACTTTGAGGGCGTAGGGTCAACCGTGTGGCTCGGGGCGCCGATGCGTGAAACAAAAATTCTTACCGATGCCGCGAACAAAAATCTGCGTGTTCACATCTCGGGGAAGTGGCGGCATGGCGGAGAATCGAAGTGCACCTACGTTGAAGTTACGAGTGCGGAATTGACCAGATGAAATCAGACCAACTTGAAGAAGCGCCGAAGAAATTCGGCCCCGTCGCAATTCGCGCACTGGCGATATGCGCGCAATCCATCGGCGCGATAGCCGCAGGCGCGCTCGCCATTGGCGCCGTGACGCTCGGGGTAGTCGCGATTGGCCGGCTGGTAATTGGGCGCGCGAAAATCAAACGCCTCGAAATCGGGGAACTAAGAGTAACTCGTTTGAACGTCACCGACTCGATGGTCACGCCGCCACCGGCCCCTCAGAGGTAGGGACATTGCGCTGCGATGTGTCGCCGCGGCGACCGCAGCGCGATGTCCCTACCATCAATACCGATAATGTTCTGATTTGAACGGGCCGTCGATGGGCACACCGAGGTAGTCCGATTGTTTTTGGGAAAGCTTGGTGAGCTTGACGCCGATTTTTTCCAGATGCAGGCGCGCGACTTCTTCGTCGAGCTTCTTCGGCAAAACGTAAACGCCAACCTGGTACGCGTCGCGATTTTTCCAGAGATCGAGCTGCGCGAGAACTTGATTGGAAAATGAATTCGACATGACAAAGCTTGGGTGGCCGGTAGCGCAACCGAGATTCACCAGCCGCCCTTCGGCGAGCAGAAAAATCTCGTGACCATCCGGGAAGGTGTACTTGTCCACCTGCGGTTTAATGTTGGTTTTCTTCACGCCTTTGGCCGCGTTGAGCGCATCGACCTGAATTTCGTTATCGAAATGGCCGATGTTCGCGACGATGGCCTGATCTTTCATCCGCTGCATGTGTTCAAGCGTGATCACGTCGATGTTGCCGCTGGCGGTGATATAGATGTCGCCGCGGCCGAGCGTGTCTTCGAGCGTGGTGACTTCGTAGCCTTCCATCGCCGCCTGCAACGCGTTGATGGGGTCAATCTCCGCGATGACGATACGCGCACCTTGCCCGCGTAGTGATTGCGCGCAGCCTTTGCCGACATCCCCGTAACCGCAGATAACGGCGATTTTTCCGGAAAGCATCACATCAAGCGCCCGATTCAATCCATCAACCAGCGAGTGCCGGCAGCCGTAAAGATTGTCGAACTTCGATTTGGTGACAGAATCGTTGACGTTGATAGCAGGAACCAGCAACCGTCCCTCCTGATGCATTTTGTAGAGACGACGCACGCCGGTTGTCGTTTCCTCCGACACGCCGCGCCAATCCTTCGCGATCTCGTGCCAGCGATAGGGATTTTCGCGATGTATCTCCAGAAGCAAATCCTTGATGACTTGCTCCTCTTTATTCGCGGACTTGGATTTTGCCCAATCGCTGCCTTCCTCCAATTCGTAGCCTTTGTGAATGAGCAAAGTAGCGTCGCCGCCGTCATCGACAACGAGCTGAGGCCCTTTGCCATCCGGATGTGAAATCGCCCGATACGTGCACCACCAGTAATCCTCCAGCGATTCGCCTTTCCACGCGAACACCGAGATGTCTCTCTTCGCGATTGCCGCTGCGGCATGATCTTGGGTGGAAAAAATGTTGCAGCTTGCCCACCGAACGCTGGCGCCGAGATCGACCAATGTCTCAATCAGCACCGCGGTCTGAATCGTCATGTGCAGCGAGCCGGTGAGGCGCACGCCCGTCAGCGGCTTTTGCGGCGCATACTTTTCCCGGATCGCCATCAGCCCCGGCATTTCCTTTTCGGCGATGGAAATTTCTTTTCTTCCGAAATCGGCGAGTGAAATGTCGGCGACTTTGTAATCGTCCTTTGTTTTCGTTTGTTCCGTTGTCGTGCTCATAAATTTATTTTGCCGCCTTTTTTAATTCGGCTGCTTTGTTGCTGGATTCCCAAGTGATGTCTGAGTCGTCGACTTTCCCGAAGTGACCATAGTTGGTAGTCTTACCGTAAATCGGTCGGAGCAGATCGAGCTGCTCGATGATGTCAGCTGGTTTGAAACTGAACGTCCGCAGGACTGCGCGCTCAATCGCTTCCTCATCCACACTGTGTGTATCAAAGGTGTCGATGTGGACGCTCAGGGGTTTCGGATGGCCGATCGCATACGCGAACTGCAGCTCGCATTTCCTTGCCAGTCCGGCCGCAACCACATTTTTCGCGACCCAGCGGCCCATATAAGCCGCGCTTCGATCGACCTTGCTTGGGTCCTTTCCGGAAAACGCGCCGCCACCGTGGCGTCCCATGCCGCCATACGAATCCACAATGATCTTGCGCCCGGTCAAACCTGTATCGCCTTGTGGTCCGCCGATGACGAAATTGCCGGTTGGATTTATGAGAAACTGCGTGTCCTCGCTCAACATTTCTTTGGGCAAAACTTTTTTGACTACTTCCTCGATGACGAAGCTGCGAATCTCGGAATGTTTTACGTCGCGCGTGTGCTGCGTTGAAACAACAACGCAAGAAATGCCGATCGGTTTCCCGCTCTCATAGACGACCGAGACTTGCGATTTCGCGTCGGGCCGCAGCCAGCCGATCTTCCCATCTTTGCGAATGCGGGTGAGCTCGCGACCGAGTCGATGCGCGTACATGATCGGGGACGGCATTAGCTCCGGTGTTTCGTCACAGGCATAACCAAACATCAGGCCCTGATCGCCCGCGCCTTGTTCGGCCGTTTCCTTTCCATCGGCCGCGCGCGCGTCCACGCCTTGGGCGATGTCGGGGGACTGTTTGGTAAGGATGTTTTGGATCGCAATTTTGTCTGCGTGAAAGACGTCATCGTCGTTGACGTAACCGATCTCGCGCACCGTTTTGCGGACGATCTGCGAAATGGGAATGGCGCTTTCGAGCGGTTTTTCCTCGGGCAAATTCGGAATCGTGATCTCGCCGCCAACAATTACAATGTTGCACTTCGCATAGGTTTCGCAGGCGACCCGACTGTGTTTATCGTGTCGGATACAGGCGTCCAAGACGGCGTCAGAAATCGTGTCGCATACTTTATCGGGGTGTCCTTCACCGACCGATTCGGAGGAAAAAATGTAACGACGAGCCATGGCTTTTTCGGGAAGTGATTTGTTAAAAGAATTACAAAGCTAAATCAAATGATTGGGACGCTCGATCGCCAATCCCGTTGTAAAAAATTAACCATCGCGCCAGCGACATATTGACCAATCATGATGCGTGGATATATCGTTGGCTCGCATTATGGCGTCAACCATAAATTTGTTGCGCTTGCTCGCAGACCCGACGCGGCTGCGGCTGTTGCTTCTTCTCGAACAGGAAGAGCTTTCGGTGGCAGAGCTCCAGCGAATTCTGGGCATGGGCCAATCGCGGATTTCCAGTCATCTGGCGCAATTGAAACGTGCCGGCGTAGTCTTCGATCGCCGCGTCGGGAAAAATGTCTATTATGGCGCAAACCATCAGGGCCGGAATTTACAGCGAGAGCGCGTGGCGGAAATAACCCGGATGCTCGCGCGCGAATTGCCGGAAACGTCGCGCGATCGCACGAGTCTCAAGCTCGTCCTGCACAAACGGCAGGACAAAGCGCGGAAATACTTCAACGAACTGGCCGGCAAGTTTGGGCGAAGTTATGTGCCGGGCCGCTCGTGGAAGGCGCTGGCACATACGCTCATTACTCTTCTGCCTCCACTGACGGTGGCCGACCTCGGAGCAGGCGAGGGGACACTCTCGCAGTTGCTGGCGAAGAAGGCGCGCAAAGTGATCGCCATCGACAATTCGCCAAAAATGGTCGAGTTCGGCGCTCAGCTTGCGAAGAAACATGGATTTAAGAGTCTCGAATACCGGCTCGGCGACATTGAAGATCCGCCCATCGCGAAAAACAGTATCGATCTTGCGATCCTCAGTCAGGCCTTGCATCACGCTATCCATCCCGAGCGAGCCGTCGCGGCTGCCCGTCGGATTTTGAAACGCGGCGGTCGATTGGTGGTTCTCGATCTTTTGAGTCACCGGTTCGAGCGCGCTCGCGAATTGTATGCAGATCACTGGCTCGGATTCAGCGAAGTGCAGTTGCATCAGTTCCTGGAAAAAGGCGGTTTCCGAGACATTGACGTCAGCGTCGTTTCTCGCGAAAAGCAGAGCCCGCATTTTCAAACCGTATTTGCGACGGGCGTGAAGTGAACGAGGAGCGGCATGTTTGTGTCTAACATTTGCCCTTGAGCTATAACCCAGACCAACCGAAATCTGTAGCCATGAGCAGCTTCTTCGAGGAAGTGAAGCGGCGAAAAGTTTACCGCGTGGCCATCGCTTACGTGATTGCGAGCTGGGCACTGGCGCAAGGCCTTGCCCAAGTCCTTCCAGTTTTCGACGTTCCGAACTCGGTAACCCGCGCGGTGATCGCGGTAATGCTGGTCGGTTTTCCGGTCGCACTGGTTCTTGCTTGGGTGTTCGACGTGACGCCGCAGGGAATCAAAACGACGCCGACGGTTGCGTCGCCGAAACAAGTTCGGCGCAACATCGCCATGTTGATCGCTGCCGGCGTAGCCATTTCAGCCGGGGTGGGGTTCTTTGTCCTTCCGCGCGCGTTTGCCCGCAAGATCGACAAATCGATTGCGGTGTTGCCGTTTGAAAATCTGAGCGACGAAAAAGAAAACGCCTATTTCGCGGACGGCATCCAGGACGACGTGCTCACCAATTTGTCGAAAATCGGTGACCTGAAAGTAATTTCGCGCACATCGGTCATGCCATATCGAGGAAAGGCATCGAATGTTCGTGAAATCGGCAAGACACTGGGTGTGGCAACGATTTTGGAGGGGAGCGTTCGCCGGATCGGGAATCGCGTGCGCGTGAATGTACAGTTAATCAACACCGACACTGATGAACACCTTTGGGCGGAAGATTACGATCGGGATTTGACCGACGTGTTCGCAATTCAAACTGATTTGGCACGGAAAATTGCCAGTGAACTGCGGGCAAAATTGTCGCCGAGCGAAAAAGCACAATTCGAACACAAGCCCACTGAAAACGGCGAAGCTTATCTCGCTTTCGTGCAGGCGCACAATCTTTCCTGCGCATTTGAGGATTTCGACAAACTGAAACAGGGCGAACAGCTTTACGCGCGCGCGATCGAGCTGGATCCGAACTTTGCTCTCGCTATGGCGCGCTACTCACAGTTGGAAAGCTGGTTCCTGCACACATTTGACCGAACGACGCAACGCCGGGAGAAAGCGCGTACGCTGGCGACGCGGGCTCTTCAATTGCAGCCTGATCTGCCGGAAGCGCACCTGGCCCTGGGATACTCGCAGTATTACGGCGACAACAACTACGACGCAGCCCTTGAAGAATTCGAAATCGCGCAGCGCGGATTGCCTAACGAGTCGGATGCTTATCTCGCCATTGGCGCGATCCAGCGCCGGCAGGGCAAATGGGCGGAATCGACCGCCAACATCGAGAAGGCTTCCAATCTAAATCCAAAAGACCCGTGGTCACTGCAGAATCTTGCTCAGAATTACCAGATATTGCGGAACTTCGACGACGCCAACAAGACCATTGATCGCGCGCTCGCCTTGGACCCAACGGCATTTGGGCCTATCGAGGTCAAGTCGAAGCTGGCGATTGCTGAGAAAGGCGATTTTAGCGTAGCAGAGAAAGCGTTTGAGGCCGCGAAATCGATGACGATGACCAACGAGCAGAAACTAAGGATCGCCGGTGGGCAGGTCGACGTCTTTCTCTTGGAACGAAAGTACAAAGAAGGATTGCAGGCAGCGGAAAGCCTGCCGGACGACCAGATCGCAGCTGCTTTCCACGAAGCCTTGGGCGGCAAATACTACTATATCGGTTTTGCGCGAAAGTCTTTGCAGGACCAGGCCGGCGCGCGAGTGGCTTTTCTAAAAGCGAAGAGTGCCGTCGAGGAGGATCTGAAGCGGAGTCCCGACTCCGCGGAGATCCACATTCAACTGGCGAAAGTGCTCGCGTACCTCGGCGAAAAAGACTCCGCACTGGCCGAGGCACAGCGCGCAGCCGAATTGCTTCCCGAAAGCAAGGACGCGTTTGGCGGCCCGGAAATTACGGTTGGAGTGGCCGAAGTTCACGCTGTTCTCGGCGACAACGATCGCGCGATTGAAATTCTGGACGGATTGTTAAGGCGGCCGAGTGCTGTCACAGTGCCGGGTTTGAAAATAAATCCGATTTGGGATTCGTTGCGAAACGATCCGAATTTTCAGACTTTGCTATCTAAATACAGTGGCAAAGCGTAAGGCCGCGCTGCTCCTTCTCGCCGTTGCAGCCACGGCTCATGCGGATTGGACGATTCGCTCGACTGATTCTGAACCCGGACGCGGCGGCATCGCGCATCGGCACGTCGTTTTAGAAAATGCGGGTGCGAATGAGAGCGCCGTTGTCGATCTGGCAATGTTCTCTGCTAAATCCTGCACCCTGCGCGTAATCGACAATCCAACCGGCGAAACTTTGTCCGACACGATGCCACGCAAGAAATGCGCCGCGGGCGTAAACGGCGGCTATTTCAGTTCGGATTTCGCGCCGATTGGCTTATTGATTAGCGATGACAGAATGATTGCCCGGTTGCAACGCGCTCGGTTGATCACTGGCGTCCTCAGCGCATCGGTACGCGGAGTGCAGATCCTGCGAGTCCGCGAATTTTCACGGCTAGAAAAGATACGCGCTGCGGTTCAATGTGGACCGTTTCTTGTCGATCATGACGAGCTGGTTCGTGGTTTGGACGATTCAACCGCGGCGCGGCGGACCTTTGCCGCAACCGCAATGAATGATCGCGCGTTGCTCGGAGTTTGCTCCGAAATCTCGCTCGCCGATTTGGCAACGATTCTTGCCACAACGCGATTGGCCGATGATTTGAAAATACAGCGCGCACTGAATCTCGATGGCGGATCTTCGAGCGCATTTTGGTTCGCGCGCGAGAGTGGCAGCGCGTTTTCGATTCGCGAGCAAAAACCGGTGCGCGATTTTGTGGCTGTCGTACCGAAATAATTTGTAGGGCAGGCGCTTCGCCTGCCATGTTTTTGATTCGGCAACCGGAGCGGTTGCCCTACAATTTCGCCGATGCGCACATTTGGCGGGTTCAGCTCTGGCGATAATTTTTTCTACGGTGAAGTCATCGGTGAGGATGTGCACATTCTCGGACCGCCATATTGGATCGACATCTATCCGACTGGGGAAGTCAGGAGACTCGCCGAACTAAAAATCGAACTTCCCGTCGTGCCGTCGAAATTGATCGCAGTTGGTCTCAATTACTCCGATCACATCGCCGAGATGAAACGAACCGAAGTGGGTGCGCCGTTAATCTGGTTTAAGGCACCGAGCTCGCTTTTGCCGCATGAAAGCGCGATCGAGATTGCGTTTCCCGAGCATCGAACGGATTTCGAAGTAGAGCTCGCGGTGGTGATTGGCGCTCCAACGAAAAACGTCACCGTGAACGAGGCGCTCAATCACGTCTTCGGTTATACAATCGGCCTCGACATCACCGACCGTGATTTGCAAAAAGAGGAAAAACAATTTGGCCGGTGCAAATCGTTTGATACTTACACGCCGATTGGGCCATTCGTTTATGCCGATGTGAACGTGAGCGATGTTTCGCTCGAGCTGCGGCAGAATGGCGAGCTGCGCCAAAGCACGCGCACGAGCCGGATGATCTATCCAGTTGCGCAGCTTGTTTCATTCGCGAGCCAGTCGCTTACACTTTTGCCGGGCGATGTAATTTTAAGCGGAACGCCCGCCGGCGTCGGCCCGATTCGTGCCGGAGATCAATTGGAAGCAGCAATCGACAATTGGCCGTGGCTGCGGAACAACGTTGTAATTGCGGAGCGTGGCGTTCCGATTCGCAAAGCCTGAAGGCATCAGGACAATCTGAAAGACTTGCCTTACGTCCTCGCAGTAGAGATATTTCGAATTAAAGATGCGACCTCTGGAGGGACGCACTGTCGGAAAAAATGAAAAGTTTTGCTCGACTCGCCAGCAAGTCGTCTGCGATAAGAGAAAACCTGCCTTTATCGAAAACGAACCGGTCACACCAAACTCCTGCTTCAACTATGAAAACATTACTTATCATCTTTCTATGCTCAGTCGCGATTGCGCTCACTTTGCTTGCGCAATCTCCCGCTGCGCCACAAACATCTCCGGCCGCAGGCGCTCCCGCTGCGGCGGCTCCCGGGGCGGCAGCCGTGACAAGTCCCGGCGCAGCAGTTGCGACGAGTCCTGGCGCGGCGGCTGTGACAAGTCCGGGCGCAGCAGCTGCAACGAGTCCGGGCGCGCCAGCTCAAAATGTCCCGCCTGGCCAATCTCCCGCGGCAGCGGCGACCGCTGCCTTAAGTCCCGCAGCCGGAAGCCCGTCGCCAGCTGCTGAAGCGCAACCCAGCGGCGGCGTGCTCGGGAGCAATTGGTTGATTGACAAGTTCCACAAGGGCGGTCCAATCATGTGGCCGATTTTGATTGTATCGATCATCGGGCTCACCGTGGTGATTGAGCGAATTTTTTGGTGGAGTGGGCGCTGGTTCCGACGTGATCCGAAACGGATTGAGAAAGTGTTCACGGCGATTGAACACGGCGACACCACCGAAGCCTCCCGGCTTTCCCGCGGATCGCGTGATCCAGTTTTGCGCATGATGTGGAATGGCCTCAATCACCAACACGCTTCGCTGCAGGGCGCATTGCAGGTCGCTGCCGGCATTGAGATCAAACGCGCCGGTCGATTCCTCGTCGTCATGGACACACTCGTAACTTTGGCGCCGTTGCTCGGTCTGTTGGGCACCATTACCGGTCTGATCCGTTCATTCAGCTTCCTCGGCAACGAAGAATTGGCAGTGCAAGCCGTCACTGGTGGTATCGCGGAAGCGCTTATCGCCACAGCCTGCGGTCTCGGTATTGCCATCTTCGCTCTGATTCCGTTTAACTTTTTCACTTCCCGAGTGGCTAACTTGGAGTTCGAATTACAGACGGCAGCCACCAATCTGGAAGTAATGTTAGGAGCACAAACCGCAGCGGAGGAAATCAAGTTCGCGGGGCAAGCCCCGGTCGCTGGGAAAGGCTCGTCGATCTAAAGGCTTCCAATGTACGTAAGCTCACCCATTCCACACAAGAAAGCGCGGATCGAGATCATCCCGTTGATCGACATCATGTTCTTTTTGCTCGCCAGTTTCATGATGGTGAGCTTGAGCCAGGTGCACATGAAAGGGGTCAAGGTGAACTTGCCATCTGGCGTTTCGGGTGAGACGCAGACAAAACGCGAGTACCTCAGTGTATCGGTCGATAAAGACGGCCATTACTTCTTCGACAAGGACGAAGTCGGTGACGACGAACTGCTGAATCGTCTGCGAAGGGTGCACGGGTCAGCCCCTGACGCGAAGGTGTTTCTTCGAGGCGATCGGGAGTCGGCGCATCTGAACGTTGCCCATGCGCTCGAAATAATTCGCGCCTCGGGCTACTATAAAGTCTCGTTCGAAATTAGGAGCGAATCGCTCAAGGGAGTGCCGGGACCCCGGTAACTGGTTATGGCAAAAGAAGGAGTAAGACCATTGATTTACCGGCCTCCGCCGCGTTGGTATTTCTGGACCGCTTTGGGCACCGCACTAGCAATCCACGTGACAGCCGTAGCAGTCTCTCAAAGGCGGGAGGCCGCTGCGGTGGAGCTTCCTCCTCAACCGCCGCAGGTGATCGAGGCGACCTTGGCGCCGCCGGAGTCCACGCCACCGCCGGAAGATATTCCGTTGCCGGAGCCTCCTCCTCCGCCCGACATCAAGCCAGAGTTCGTCGAGGAACGAACACCGCCACCGCGGCCACCGCCAGCGGCACAACAGCCAAAGTTCACGCCGATTAAGGCTTCCGCGATGTCGATGTCCCAAGCAAAAGCCCTCGCCATTAACTCGCCGCGCCCGCCTTACCCGTACGAAGCGCGTTCAAAGAGGATCACGGGCAGCGGAAAGATCATCGCGACCGTTGACGCAGCATCCGGCAACGTAACTGATGCTTCTGTCGCGCAAAGTACTGGGAGTTCCATACTGGATGACGCCGCCGTCAGCACCTTTAGGCGGTGGAGATTTAGGCCGGGGTCAGTTTCCAAGGTCACGATTCCCATCACCTTCACCATGACGGGGGCTTCGTACTAGAGTTTCTAGATATGAGAATCTCTTCGCCAGTTCCGCATAAACGAGCGCGCATCGAAATCATTCCATTGATCGACATCATGTTCTTTCTGCTTGCCAGCTTCATGATGGTGAGCCTGAGCCAAACCCACATGAAGGGTATCCGGGTCAATTTGCCGGCTGCGGTCGGACCTCCGCCAAGCGGCCAAATAGATTTCGTCTCCGTAAAAGTGCTGGAGGGAAACGCGGTGTTTTTCAATAACGAGTACGTCCCGGAAGACCAGGTGCTTCCCCAGCTTTTTGCACTCCACCGGGGGAATCCCGACGTCAAACTTTCTCTTAGCGCGGCGCCCAAGGCCGTTTACGGCGACGTCATCGGAGTGCTCGATAAAATTCGGCAGGTTGGAATTACAAAAGTCGGATACCAGATCAGAGCAGCTTCTGGAGTGGGTGGCTCGGCTCCGGCTCCAGGCGCTCCACCGCCGCCGGGCGCTCCACCGCCACAAGGAGCGCCACCGCCGCCCGGGCCTTAATCGGCCGTCTTAAGAGCTGCAAGTTTGGCGTTAAGCCCGCGAATTGCTTTCGCCCGATGGCTGATCGTGTCCTTCACCTCAGCGGGCAGCTCGGCAAAAGTCTCTTGAAATCCACGCGGAACAAAAATGGGATCGTAGCCAAATCCGTATAATCCGCGCGCGCGCTCGACAACTATTCCCTCGACAATTCCTTCGAACGTCCCGAGCAGTTCGCCCTTGCGGGCCAGCGCAATGGCGCAGCGAAACTGCGCCGATCTCTTAGTTTCGTCGGCCACGGTCCGAGCAAGTTCGCCCAGCAACCTCTCGATGTTTTGTTTATCAGTCGCATTTTCACCTGCGTAGCGCGCGGAAAAAATTCCCGGCGCGCCACCAAGCGCATCGACTTCCAGACCTGAATCATCAGCAACAATAAACCCCGGCAGGTGTCTGGATGCACCGACTGCTTTGAGTATCGCATTTTCTTCAAAGGATTTTCCGTTCTCGCGTATGTCGGGAATTTCAGGATGCGCGGACAAATCGGTGACCATGAAGGCTGGTCCGAGAATCCGCTGAATCTCGCGCGTCTTGTGCGCATTGCGCGTTGCGACAATCAATTGCATGCTCGAATACTGGTTTTTGGAAGTTCAAGATCAAGCATGACTAGCGAGCGTCGCAAACCGTATCCGTTCGACCAGATTGAACCAAAATGGCAAGCCATCTGGGAGGAACGGCAGCTTTTTCATGCGCCGAATCCAGGCGAGAAAGGTTTCGATCCAGTGAAGCCAAAATTTTACATCCTCGACATGTTTCCTTACCCGAGCGGGGCGGGTTTGCACGTTGGGCATCCCGAAGGTTACACCGCCACGGACATCGTAGCGCGCTACAAACGAATGTGCGGCTTCAACGTGTTGCATCCGATGGGTTGGGACGCATTCGGCCTGCCCGCGGAGCAGTACGCGATCAAAAGCGGCCAGCATCCAGCTGTGACTACGCGCGAGAACGTGGCGAAATTCAAGAGCCAACTAAAGCGGATCGGGTTTTCCTACGACTGGCAACGGGAGATCAACACCACTGACCCAGGCTATTACAAGTGGACGCAGTGGATTTTTCTCCGGATTTACAATTCCTGGTTTAATCCGAACACAAAGCGGGCCGAGCCGATTTCAACTTATCGGGGGACTGATCTGGACAGCGTTCGACTCGCTTACGTCGCTGATGTCCCGGTGAATTGGTGCCCGGAGTTGGGCACGGTCCTGGCCAATGAAGAAGTTGTCGATGGAAAAAGTGAAGTTGGGGGCTTCCCGGTTGTGCGACGTCCGATGCGGCAATGGATGTTGCGCATCACAGCCTATGCAGAGCGACTACTCGATGAACTCGACACGCTTGATTGGCCCGAAGGAATTAAATTACTCCAACGCAATTGGATTGGCCGAAGCGAAGGTGCGGAGATCGATTTCAAGATCGATAAAAGCGAACATGAAATTCGCGTTTTCACCACGCGACCCGACACGCTTTACGGGGGCACATTCCTGGTCCTCGCGCCGGAACATTCGCTAGTCGATCTCATCGTTACCGAAGAACAGTGGCCTGCCGTTCGGGAATATCGCGAACGCACTGCGCGCAAGAGCGAGCTCGAACGTGCCGATCTGTCCAAAGAAAAAACCGGCGTGTTTACCGGCGCATACGCCATCAATCCGGCGACCAATGAGAAGATTCCAATTTGGATTGCTGATTATGTGCTGGTTGGGTACGGGACTGGGGCAATCGGTGGCGTGCCTGCGCATGACGAACGCGACTTGGAATTCGCGAAAAAATTTGCTCTGCCGATTGTTGTTGTTGTCCAGCCAACGGAAGATGAACCGGCAATTGGATTCACCGGTGAAGGCATAGCTGTCAATTCGCCAATCATCAACGGCCTGACGAGCGCGGAAGCGAAGAAAAAAATCACCGCATGGCTGGAGGAACATTGCCTGGGCAAACGCGCTATAAATTACAAACTGCGCGACTGGTTGTTCTCGCGCCAGCGCTATTGGGGCGAGCCGTTCCCAATCGTCTGGGAGAATGGAAAACATCGCTCGTTAGGTGAAGATGAATTGCCGGTTGTTCCGCCGTCCCTTTATGATTACAAACCAACTGGGACCGGTGAACCGCCGCTCGCCAAAGCAATAGATTGGGTTCGTTACCCTGACAAAGCGTTGCGCGAGACAAACACGATGCCGCAATGGGCAGGCTCGTGCTGGTATTACCTGCGATTTTGTGATCCGCACAACGATCAGCGGTTCGTTGGTGAAGAAGCCGAACACTACTGGATGGGCGGAGCCAAACCGGGCAGTGTCGATTTGTACGTCGGCGGCACTGAGCACGCCGTGCTGCATCTGCTGTACGCGCGCTTCTGGCAAAAAGTTTTGTTCGATCTTGGCTACGTTTCGAAACCGGAGCCATTCCAGCGCCTGGTGAACCAGGGAATTATTCTCGGTGAAGATAACCAGAAAATGTCGAAGTCGCGCGGGAACATCGTTAACCCCGATGATGTGATCGGCCAGCACGGCGCAGACGCACTCCGCTGCTATGAGATGTTTATGGGACCGCTTGAACAAATGAAACCCTGGAGCACGCGCGGCGTTGAAGGGGTTGCGCGCTTTCTTGCGCGCGCCTGGCGTCTGCTAATGACGGAGAACCAGGCAGGCGCGTGGGAATTATCCCGGAAAGTTAAGAACGTCGAACCGGATAAGAGTCAGCAGAAGGTGTTGCATGCCACGATCAAGAAAGTCACTCAAGACATCGAATCGTTCTCGTTTAACACTGCCATTTCACAAATGATGATTTTCGTGAACGCATTCACCAACGTTGACGCAATTCCGTTGTCGGCAATGCGCACCTTCCTGGTTTTGTTGAATCCATTTGCGCCGCACATCGCCTCCGAGCTCTGGGAAAAATTAAATGCAAAATTCAGCGATGCGCGCGGTGACATCACTGAACAGCACTGGCCAAACTATGACAAGCAGTTGCTCGTCGAGGACGAAACTGAAATCGTCATTCAAATAAACGGCAAAGTGCGCGATCGAATGAGGATGCCGATCCTTGCAACGCAAGACGAGCTTGAGAGCGCCGCGTTATCTAATCCAAAGATCCAGGACCGAATCGCTGGTAAGACCGTGCGCAAAGTGATTGTGGTTCCAAAAAAGCTCGTCAATATCGTGCTATGAAGAAGTTCTGGAACGAGTTCAAGGAATTCGCTGTCAAAGGCAACGCCGTTGACCTCGCTATTGGCGTTATTATTGGGGCAGCTATCACCGGGATCATCAATTCGCTGGTCAAAGACGTGATCATGCCGCCGATCAGTCTTCTTACGGGCGGACTCGATTTTTCAAACAAGTTCGTCATTCTGCGAGCGGCCAAAGACGGCTCCATGGTGTTCAACACTCCCGCGGACGCCGCGAAAGCCGGAGCAATTACTTGGAATTATGGAAACTTTATCACCCTGATGATTAACTTTCTCATTGTGGCAGGCGCAGTGTTCCTGCTTGTTCGCGCGATCAATAAACTCAGGAAGCCGGCTGAAGAAAAAGAACCCGACAAGAAAAATTGCCCGGCGTGCGCGATGAAGATCCCGTTTAAGGCGAGGCGTTGTCCGTATTGCACAACCGAGATATCGGAAGCGGGTGCGCATTAGCATTGTAGCTGGCATCGTTGATGTCGGCCGACGATCGCTGTACGGAAGCGAAGCGGACTCTCGTCACTCCTAGGGAAATTCCGCAATTTATTGCTTGCTCTTGGCTGCTGAGGCTGTTATTAGGGGCGCTTGGTACTGCAGATGCCTAGATGCCTTAATCTTACGCTTGCAGGAGTTGTAGCTTGCTTAATCGCGGGCTGTGCCACGCAGTCGAAACCGACGGTCACGAAGACGCGGCGCATATCAAACGTGCGCACTACTGCTTATACGCTCCGCGAAGGAGGAAGCGGTTGCAACAACGCGCTCGGTTGTCGGCTTTCCGGCTCCCATGTGATGAGCGCCGCGTCTGATTGGTCGCACTTTCCTCTGGGAACCCGATTCCGAATTGCCAGCACAAATGAAGAATACATCATCGACGATTACGGAAATGCGTTGATCGGCTCCGACACTATCGACCTCTACAAGCCGAGCCGGCTCGAGATGAGAAACTGGGGTGTGCGCCATGTGGACATCGACATTTTGGAATGGGGCTCGGAGGAACAAAGTTTGAAGGTCCTCGCCCCTCGTTGCAAGCATCGTTGCGTCCGGCAAATGGTTGCTGCTCTTGAGAAAAAGAAGGGCAAAACCGTCGCGCAATCTTCTCCCAACCGGCCTTCACTTTGATGTTGTCAGGGGCGCGACGGGTGGGCGTGCCGGACGGCTCAGCGAATCATCCCTACGATTCGCCTTTGATTCGAAGCGAATGAAGCTGCATTTTCTCCGCCCATGAAAATTTTCCTCACTGGCGGCGCCGGTTATATCGGCAGTGTTTGCACGGAACAGCTGCTGAATGAAGGCCACGAAGTCGCGATCTTTGATAATCTGAGCGAAGGCCATCGCCGTGCCATCGATCCGCGGGCGCAATTTTTCGAGGGCGACCTTGCGCACCGCGATCAAATCGAAACCGCTCTTGCCAGTTGTCGCTCCGACGCTGTGATGCATTTCGCCGCAAACGCGTTGGTTGGCGAATCAATGCAAAATCCGTCCAAATATTTTCGGAACAACATTTCTAACGGTTTGAATCTGCTCGACGCCATGATTGCAGCCGGCGTCCGGCGTATCGTGTTCTCTTCAACCTGCGCGATCTTCGGCCCCCCGGATCGTATGCCAATCGACGAAACCGCTTCGCCGCGCCCGATCAGTCCCTACGGTGAATCGAAACTGGCTTTCGAAAAAATTTTGCGCTGGTACGACGAGATTTATGGCGTAAAATTTGTTTGTCTGCGCTATTTCAACGCCTCGGGCGCCACAGAGAAGTTCGGCGAAGATCATCGACCGGAGACACATTTGATTCCCGCAGTGCTGAAGGTCGCGCTGGGCGAAAAACCGAATCTTGAAATTTACGGCACGGATTACGAGACACCCGACGGAACGTGTATTCGCGACTACATTCATATTGTCGATCTTGCGCGTGCGCACATTCTGGCGCTTGGCGCAACGGCCAGCGGATTCTATAACCTCGGCACCGGAGGCGGTTCCAGTGTTCGCGAGGTGATCGCGGCCTGCCGCAAAATCACCGGGCGAAACATCGACACCATTGAAAAGCCGCGCAGACCCGGCGATCCAGCGCGGCTTATCGCTTCCTCGGAGAAAATCAAAAGCGAGCTTGGTTGGCAACCGCAATTTCAGTCGCTCGACGCCATTATCGAAAGCGCTTGGAAATGGCATGAGAAATTTCCCCGCGGCTACGCAGAGTAAGGCTGTAGAGTCCGCTGTCCTCAGCGGAAATTGTGGGCTTCGCCCCAAAAAAGACGCGCTGAGCACAGCGCACACTACAGACAAGCAGCGACAGCTGCTTCGACCTCTGCGACTTCGAGGGCCCTGACGTTCCCGCTTGCGGCGCGAAGAACTTGCACGTTTGGGTTACGCGGCGCCCACACACTGGGATCGGTCGGACCGAAGAGCAGGATGCAGTTCGCGCCCGCAGCTGCAGCGAGGTGAGAGATTCCACTATCGTGTCCAATGAAAATTAGGCGCTCAAGCACTGCCGCGAGGTGAGGCAGCGGCAATTTTTTTGCGAAACGAACATCTTGATCTTTCCATTCGTGTTCCAACCTTGCGGCCAGCAATTCATCAGCTTCGCCGGAGACAACGAGCAAGCAGGGGCGCGTTCCTAAGCGCCCAGCGGCGTTCAGGAAACCGCCGCTCCTTGAAAATAGCGCAATCCAATTCTCCAAAGGCCAGTTCTTTTCTTTGCTGCCGCTTCCTGGATGAATCGCGATGATCGGCTGGTGCAAAGACTGGAGAAAATCGCTGGCGAACTTTCGATCTTCAATTGAAGGGAAAACTTTTTCGCTAAGATCGACGACGCTTATGCCCAAGTCCTCGACCGGTCGCGCAAGCTGCCGGGCGGCGTGGCGACCCTTTTCGACCATTTTGGATGGTCCACAAAGCAGATTTTCGATGCCACAGCGGCACAAGCTGTTTTCAAAGATTCGATCTGGATCGTACAGATAGCTGATGATCAAATCGAAACTCGCGAAATAATTTGCCAATTCTGGTGGCTGTTCCGAGTTTCTCGCGAAGAAGCGGGAGAGCGGCCCGTATTCGATGGAGCGCACTGCCTGCGCATAGAACCTGTTTTCCGCAAGAACCGCAATATGCTTGTAACCAAGAATTTCGATATGCGCATGCGGACAGGCATCCCGCAGCGCCTTGAGCGCTGGCAGGGTGAGAAGGAAATCGCCTATCGCGCCGCCGCGGATCACCAGTATGCGGTTCATCTTTTTACTGTAGCGGCGCTCTATGAGCGCCGAAATCTTGTCAGGTTGTCGGCCGGCGGTTGCAGACCGCTGCTACAGTTCCTAATATTGAGTGAACGCGAAGGTGAGAATCACGCAGCCGTAAATGAGCGCAACGGCATGCAAACAGCGCCAGCGAAAAACTGTTCGCGCACTCCAGTTAATTTGATCGCGAAGTACGTACGGGATTGCAACCCAAAACAGTCCCGCGATAATTAGCAGATAACCGAATACGGTTACCAGTAATCGGCTTTGTTCGTAGCGCAGAAAAGCCGCATCGAGCAACGGCTCGGCGGCCAGCAAGCAAAGAATTCCAAGAGCGCGCACCGCGAGAAATTCATCGACGAAACGCAGGGCGAGCCCGTAACCGATTGGCAACCCAATGAGGAGCGGCCGCCGGAAGGAGGAAAATTCGCCCATCTGAATCGTAGCGAGCAGCCAGAACGTCCACACAAGACAAATAGTAAGCAGGACAACTCCCGCAACGCGAGAGCGCGGGAAGCGTTGCACGACACTGGAGAAGTGCGGTCTAACCAATCCGAGCAGACCGATCAAGACAAGAAATGCGCCCGCGATGATTCCGGCGGTGTGCAGAGAGAGATGATAAATCATGCGTCGACCTTCGCTGATGGCGTGTGAGTTTGGATAAGGTGGCGCAAGTTTTCAATGTGCGATTGAGCCGTTGCAACTTAAAAAGTTGCCAGGCTAGCGCATGCCTCCAGCTTACGGTCGAACGCAGGCAAGTCAGGGGATCGCTTTGCTCGAACCGGCGTACCGTACAAGCTGAATCCGTTTGATTGTCGCACCTGCACGTTAACAATTTCGCCAATCAGCTCTTCCTTGCCTTCAAATACCACGATTTTGTTCGTTCGCGTGCGGCCCATCATTCGCGCCGGATTTGTTTTACTCGGTCCTTCACAAAGAACTTCCACGTCGCGACCGACCAGGCGCTTGAGCTTCCGGCGGTTCGATTCGTTAACAATTTGAAGCAAATCCTGATTGCGCGCTTCCTTGGTGCGTTCGTCGATTTGATCGGGCATCTGCGCGGCCGGCGTACCGCGTCGCGGCGAATAGCGAAAAACAAACCCGTTATCAAACTGGATTTCCTCGACGAGCTTGCGCGTCTGTTTGTAATCGGCTTCTGTCTCCCCGGGGAATCCCACGATGATGTCGGTTGTGATTGCAATACCGTCGCGCGCCTGCCGAATCCGTCGGACGAGATCCACATATTTTTCCGCGGTATAGGCGCGGTGCATTGCCTTGAGAATTTTGTTGGAACCAGATTGCAACGGCAAATGAACGTGCTCAGCCAGCTTCGGCAAACGCGCGATTGCGTCGATCAAATCGTCGCGAAAACCGATCGGATGCGGCGAAGTGAACCGTAGGCGCTCCAGTCCGTCTATCTCGTGGACGCCTTCCAACAACTGCACGAACGGGCTTTTGTTGTCGATCTTGGTGAATTCGTGACGACCATAAAGATTCACGATTTGTCCGAGCAGCGTGATTTCCTTGACGCCGCGCGAGACGCGATCGCGGACTTCGCTCACGATTTCGTCAATGGATCGGCTCCGTTCAGCCCCGCGTGTCTGCGGCACGATGCAAAATGTGCAGTGCATGTTGCAACCCTGCATGATTGAGACAAACGCCGTCGCCTGCCTCGGCGCGAGTTGCTGATCACGGATCGTCGATTGTGACCCCACTTCTTCCGCGACATCAACAATCGAGAACCGCAGATCATCCATGCGGCTATCAATTCGGTGTTGCGCGTTGGGCGTTGAAGTTTCAGCGTTCTTGGAAATCGGGTTGTTCTTCCGAGCCACCAATTCCTCAACGTAATCTGCAACGCGGTGAAACTTTTGCGTACCTACCACCAGATCGACATGCGGCAAATTTTTCAGCAATTCCGCGCCGCGGGCCTGCGCCATGCAGCCGAGGAACCCGAAAACGACATGCGGCCGCTCTTTTGCCATCCGACCGAGCATTCCCATTTTCCCCAGCGCCTTCTGGTCGGCCATGTCGCGCACGCTGCACGTGTTAAGAAGTACGACGTCGGCTTCTGATTCGTGTGCGACCCGTTCGTAACCGCGCGCGATCAGCGAATGCGCGACCTGTTCCGAGTCGCGCTCGTTCATCTGGCAGCCATAGGTCTTGATGAAAAATTTCGGCATGGACGAGCGAAGACAATACATGCCTCGGCGGCCTTCGCTATGCAGAGATTATGCCCTTTTCAACAGGGCGATTTCTTGCGATTAAATCGCAGCGCACATGAAGGAACGGATCCCAGCAATCGGCGTCATTGGTGGCAGCGGGCTCTATCAAATGGCGGAATTGCGCGACGCAACCGAACACAAGATCGACACCCCATTTGGGCCGCCCTCAGATACGCTCATTGGCGGAACGCTGAGCGGGCGCCAGGTGTACTTCCTGCCGCGCCATGGCCGCGGTCATCGGATTCTGCCGCACGAAATCAATCACCGGGCCAATATCTACGCGTTGCGCTCGCTCAACGTCTGCTGGATTATTTCTGTGGCGGCGGTGGGCAGCTTGCAGGAAAAATATGCGCCGCGGGATATGGTCTTGCCGTCGCAGTTTTACGATCGTACCAGCAGCCGCGCGGTTCATACGTTTTTTGGTGAGGGCATCGCCGCGCACATCGCATTTGCTGAGCCAATCAGCGCTAACCTGCGCAATCTTCTCGCCGAATCTGCCAGGTCTCTCGGCGTGACAGTGCATAACGGCGGCACTTATGTGAACATGGACGGTCCCGCGTTTTCGACGCGCGCGGAATCGGAATTCAATCGACGCAACGGCTTTGACGTCATCGCCATGACGAATCTTCCCGAAGCCAAACTGGCCCGTGAAGCGGAGATTGCATTTGCGACAATGGCCATGATTACCGACTACGACTGCTGGAAAGTGGAAGAAGAACCAGTCTCTGCGCAGACGGTCCTGAGTCATTTAGTAGCCAACGCCGAGACCGCGGGGAAAGTGATTGTTGATGTCATCGGGCGAATTCCAATTGAGCCGAACTGGCCGGAACATTTCGCCTTGGATACAGCATTGGTCACCGATCGAGAGCTCTGGCCAAAAGCCACAATCGAAAAGCTGAAACCGATTCTGGAGCGGTTCCTGGAAGATCAGAAACGACGAATGAAGAATTAAATCGGAATGCTTGAACGACAGATGGCGCAAGTGACCGTTGCCTGCAACGATTGAATTGCGAGCGGAAGTAATTGAGAATCAAAAAATGAAAACGCGTTGCTTTGATCATATTGATTTACGAGTGAAAGATATGGAGACGGCAAGAAAGTTCTACGGAAAATTTCTGCCGCAGCTTGGGTTTGTTCGCGAGAGAGCCGAGCCGGCTCCGGCTGAAATGTCTGGCGGAGATTTTCATACGTTTTATTCTGCGGGTGAGAAGCCGTCGGAATTTTTTGGTTTCACTGAGGACAAGAACCATCAGCCAAACGGCACGCGCATCGCGTTTTGGGCGCATAACCGGGAAGAAGTGGATCGGGTGGCGAAGCTGGTGCGCGAAGCGGGCGGCAAGGCACTCGAAGGGCCCGAAATCTGCGCTGACTACAGTCCCGGCTATTATGCGTTCTTCTTCGAGGACCCCGATGGCAACAAACTGGAAATTTGCTGCCGGGAAAGCCCGGTCATTGCGCAATGACCAAGTCTGAACGAAGAGTTGGAGAATGATTAAACCTGCGCACGAGCCTGCTATTTTGCAGGGCGCGCGTCGTGTTCGCTATCTCAAGCTGATTGCGCTTTTCAAAATCGCCAAGGGCGCGTTGCTGCTTTCGGTTGGTGTTTCATTGCTTTTCTTGAACGCACGGACTCGCTGGATGGACGCGCTCTCGGATTGGACCGCGGACGAAATCCTGCTGGAGCACAGCAGAGCTGTCGTTTATTTGCTCAACAAACTGCAAGCGATCCTCGCAGACGGCGCGCTGCGGGCCACGGCTATTCTGGCTCTTTTCTATTCGGCAGTCCTTTTCACCGAAGGAATTGGCGTTTACATGCAGCAACGCTGGGCCGAGCTGCTCATGATATTCGCGACTGCAGGCCTGATGCCAATTGAGCTTCGGCATCTTTGGCATCGCCCAGGCCTGGTGGGCGCGCTCATTTTACTGGCAAACTGTTTTATTGTCTGGTTTCTATATCGCGTGCTGAAGCGGGACAAAACCAAACCGCATGTCACGCATCCGCCTGAGCTGGTCGAGACAGTGTAGATGGATGATTCGTTTGTGAACGCGGACACGCTCGACAGCGAAGCGAGCGGCGAATACTTTTAGCGGGGAACTGGGGTTCTGCTGTCGATGCAAAGGCCAAAAATCGATGATAACCTGACATTGCTGGCGGATTTTGGAAAGACCGAAGCAATCTGCGTCGAGGTGCTCGATAATCCGGCCGCCGAGGAAGGTATTTTGCTTAAGGTGATGGCCCGCGGCCCATTCGAAGAAGGCCAGCAAGTCTGGATACTTGATCGCGACGGATCAAAAGTCGGCGCCACTGTAGAAAATGTTGTTCAAGAAACCGTCGATAGTGAAGTGACCCTCTCGACGGTGTTACCGGCGTAATTGTGGCAGCGTTCGCGCTGATCTCGCCAGGCCGAAGCCAACACGCAGACGCGTGTGTTTCCCAAAGGCGACCGCCGTGACTTCGCAGGACGTTTCCCAGATGAATGGCAGCGAGATCGAAATCCAAACGGCCCGAGCGCAGTTTCCCGTTTCTGCGCGTTAACGAGCGCGAAGGTAAACCGCGAAAGCGCGGCCTAACGGAAATCCGCGGACCGTACTACTCCATAGTCGGCCAGCGATATCTCGAAGATCTGTTCGAAACAATGGGCGCGTATGTCGATTCGCTAAAGTTTGCCGGCGGCTCGTTCACGCTGATGCCAGAGAAAGCAGTGCGAGGAATCATTGATCTTTGTCACAAACATGACGTGCTTGTTTCCACGGGCGGTTTCATCGAGCGCGTGCTTGCCCAAGGCGGCGATGCGGTTCGCAAATATGTCGTCGAATGCAAGAAGCTGGGTTTCGACATCATCGAAATCTCGGCTGGCTTCGTTTCCGTTCCGACGGATGATTGGCTGCGGCTGATTGATTTGGTGCGCAAATCCCGATTAAAAGCGAAACCGGAGGTTGGAATTCAATTTGGCGCCGGCGGCGCAACAGCGGCGGCAGAGTTGCGAGCCGAAGGCACACGCGACCCGACCTGGGCGGTGGCGCAAGCAAAACGATTTCTCGAAGCCGGTGCGGATATCATCATGATCGAGAGCGAAGGGATCACCGAGAATGTCCATTCCTGGCGCACGGATGTTCCCGCGAAATTCATTAACGAGCTCGGCGTAGAGAAGCTGATGTTCGAAGCCGCTGATCCCGATGTGTTCGCGTGGTACATCAAAAACTACGGTGCAGACGTGAATCTGTTTGTCGATCATAGCCAGATTGTGCAACTGGAATGTCTGCGTGCCGGAATTTGGGGGACTAAAAGTTTATGGGGGCGCATAGTGACGTACAAAGAATGACGAAGCACGAATGACGAATGATGAAACAAGCAAGAATGCTCAAATGACGAAATAGACGCGAGCAACCCGTTTGATCATTCGGATTTCGTCATTCCTTCGTCATTAGACATTCGTCATTCGTCATTTCGCTGCGAGATGCGCGTTAAACCAGTCGCTCGCGAGGTTGGCGACTTTCTCCAGCGTCCCTGGTTCCTCAAAAAGATGCGTCGCGCCGGGAACGATCTCCAGTTTCACTTCGCAACGCATCTGATCACGCGCCATTTCGTTTAGCTCAATCACAATATCGTCATTGCCGCCGATGATGAGCAACGTCGGTGCCTGCACTTTTGGCAATGCGTCGCCGGCCAGATCCGGACGTCCACCGCGTGAAACCACGGCGGCGACATCTTGCGGAATCTCCGCCGCTGCCACCAACGCCGCCGCCCCGCCCGTGCTCGAACCGAAATAACCAATGCGCAAATCGCGCGTTTCTTCTTGCTGTTTCGCCCATCTTGTGGCGTGAACGAGGCGTTCGGCGAGCAAACCGATGTTGAATCGATGCTCGCGAGTGTACATGTCGGTTCCTTCCTCCTCCTGCGTGAGCAAATCAAAAAGTAACGTTGCCAGTCCCGCATCGTTCAGCGTGCGCGCGACAAATTGATTGCGCGGGCTGTGCCGGCTGCTCCCGCTGCCGTGTGCAAAGAGCACGAGCGCAACCGCGCCATCGGGGATAGTCAGATTTCCTGAAAGAACCGCATGCCCGGCCTGAATCTCAACTTCGTTCATCTTTAGCTCATATTCTTATTGTCGGTCATTGTGGTAACGAAAGCGATGCGAAGCCGCATCGCACTCCAAAAGCACTTCGTGCGAAATGCGCGCCAAGCGCGGGTTCGGTTTCGCGAAGCTTTGGAGTGCGCACGCGTCCTCGCGTCGCTTTCTTTCGAGCAAGAGTAGGAGGATGAGCAAGAGTAGGATTGGGGGCGTAAACTAAACTTTGAACGGATACGTTTCTGGTAACTCACCGGAGTCCCAAACGCTGGTCCGCTCCAGCGGTTCGACTGCGCGCGTTTCATCGATGTGAATGATCGCATCGAACTGTTCCGGTAGCCGCGCATGAAAATAATGACTCAACCGTTCGCTTTCGGGTCGATAGATCACACCGATAGCCCTCTCAATCCGACGCTGTTGCAGCACACCGATCTGGCCGGCGCCTCGCAAATCGATCCAAAATCGAGACAGTCCCGTCTCATGAAACAAATCTTCGTAACTGCCTCGTAGCGCTGGTCGCACATTTTTGCGCTCGGCAGGCGCGCCCCAATCTGTTGCTGCGGTCACAGTGCCGTGATACGTGCTGAAGCCGATGAGCACGGCTTCGTGGCCAAATCGTTCGCGAATGAGTTGGCCGACATTCACTTCGCCATAATGACTCATCTCGGCGGCGCGCGCGTCGCCGAGATGGGAATTGTGCGCCCAGACAATTGCTTTCGGTTGTCGGCCCCCATCGAGATGCGCGACCAGATTTTCGATGGTCTCCACCATGTGTCGGTCGCGCAGATTCCACGAAGACGCGCGACCGCGAAACATCGCCCGGTAATATCGCTCTGAGTCTTTTACGAGTCGCGCGTTCTGCTCCGCGAAAAAGAGTTCCTCGGCGGCCACTTCGCCATCGCGTCTTAAGAATTCGGCTGCTTTTTGCTGCAACTCGACCAGCTGCTCGACAACCGCGTCCTCACAAGATTCGATCGCGCCGACAGTGGTCGCATACCCGTACTCCTGCGGGTTTCGACCAAAATGATCAAAACAGGAGTAGCGCAAACGTGCGCGTCTCGCAGAGTCGGGATCGACTTTGTCGAGGTATTTGAGCACTGCTTCAATCGACGCATGCAGGCTGTAGAGATCCATTCCATAGAATCCAACCGGCGCGCGTTTCGGCTCGATGCTTTTGTTAAAATCGCGCAGCCACTCGACGAATTCGACGACGACCGTGTTGCGCCACATCCACGTGGGGAACCGGCGAAACCCCGAAAGCGCTTTATCTGCGTGAGCGTCCACTGTAGCGCCGCGCACGTAACGATGTACTCGAGACGAATCCGGCCAGTCTGCCTCAATGGCCAGGATGGAGAAGTCCTTTTCGGCGATCAGCCGTTTGGTGATCGCAGCGCGCTCAGAATAAAATTCGTGAGAGCCGTGAGTCGCTTCGCCCAGCAGAACAAATCGCGCATCACCGATCAACTCCAGCAGCTTGCCGAAATCGTTTGCATCGCCAGAAAGTGGCTGAGCGATTTCTCGAACAAGTTCGGCGTCCGTCATTGTTGATCCCCCGATATCTTTTGCGCTGCGGTGGTCAGCAACTCACGAACATCATCGTCGCTGGTTTGCGAGAAATCTTCATAATATTGGCCGACAGCCTGAAAAAATTCCGGTGTGCTCAGGCAGATTGTTTCATCGGCTTCTTGCTCGATCTGACGACAGGTATCGGGCGGACCAACTGGCACTGCCACGACAATTTTTGCGGCGCCGCTGTGTCGCAATGCCTTTACCGCGGCGCGCATGGTTGCGCCGGTGGCCAGACCATCATCGATTAAAATTACCACGCGGTCGCGCAATTCCGGCGCTGGCCGTCCGTCGCGATATTCTTGTGCGCGCCGTTCCAATTCGGCTGTTTCCCTCGTGGTCACCGCTTCGATGGTTTCCTCTGCATGCGGTATGGCGCGCATGACGTCCTCGTTCAAAACGCGCACTCCGCCCGAGGCGATCGCGCCAGCGGCCAACTCTTCGAAACCGGGGACACCCAGTTTGCGCACGATGAAAACGTCGAGTGGAGCGCCTAGGCGTTTTGCCACTTCGTAGGCAACAGGCACGCCGCCGCGAGGCAACCCAAGCACGATTACGTCATCGCGACCGGCATATTGGACGAGCTTCTCCGCAAGCAGGCGTCCCGCTTCAGTTCGGTTTGGAAAAGCTCTTTCCATGCGGGGCTGCCCGCCGCATCTCAAGCTGCAGCAGCGAGCGAAGGAAATAACGGTTGCATATCCTGCGGGAAACTCTGCTTTACTTTTTGCATCTCACCTGCACCGATGTAGCCGCCGATGACGGCGAGAACGTTTTGCGTTGTTTCGACCGGATCAATAACGCGACCAGCCACAATTTTCTCCCGGACCGCATCAAGAAACTCCTGACGGGACATTTTGACTGGCACTTTCGATGGCTCCCAGCCTTCGTAATAAAGGCCGCGTATCAGCATCGGCAGCTGCGCGCCGAAATGCACAGCGAGATCGACTGGCAACCGGTCGCGCAGAGTAACCAATACCGCACGCAGCGATTTGTAAGCATCTCGCTTTTCCATGTGCATGGATTCGGCAACGCGGGCGATCCACTCGTGCGTCTTCTGCGTCGTTGATTCAATAGTTTCAAGGCCTTGCTCGCTCATATTCGTAATCCTTTCCGTTTGCTTTTTTTGGTTTTCGAGGGAGGCAGGAATCCTCCTCTTTAATTTCGGTTCTCGACGCGGCTACGGTTTGCCACGAATTAATCTGGGAACGCGGCGGGGGTTTTACTAGACGGAAAAAGAGCTTGGCGGAAGGGGTGGGATTCGAACCCACGGTGGGTTTCCCCACGCTCGATTTCGAGTCGAGTGCCTTAAACCGGACTCAGCCACCCTTCCTTAATGGCAGGAAAAACTTCGAACGCCCAACGTCAAACATCCAACGTCGAATGCAAGTGACGCAGACAATCATGTCTGCGAAGGCACGCAAGGAGCGGCGGCCTCCAGTCCGCCGTTGGGGCGATTGGAGATCGCTCGTCCTTGAGGGGATGCAGATAGGATTGTCCGCTTCACCCTCCAAAAAAATGTTACAATTTTTAGCTTGCCATGGCTGTGCCCGGGGCTGCATATTGTGTGTCCAACCGGACAGCCACGCTATTACTTGTTGTTGACTGCTATTCACAGGTTGTTGGCGCCGCTGTTCACCAGTATTCGCATCTTATTCGAACTTTAACCCCTCCTCACCGCCATGATTCAACTAAAACCCGGAATTCCGCCCGCTTCACTTAATCCACCGTCTCGATCGGCCACACGCCGAAAAAGCAGGACGGAAAAAAGAAAAAATAGCGGGCTGCACTTCAAGCGTGTGTTCAGCGATGCTGCCGTTGCGCCGTTCGATCAAATCGAATGGGAACGGCGCACTGCCGAAATCAATGACGATAGTGGCAAAGTCATTTTTAAGCAGGAAGACATCGAGGTCCCGAAAAGCTGGAGTGCGCTTGCCACAAAGATAGCGGTCTCAAAATATTTCTACGGCGACATCGCTAACGGTACCGATCCATATAAAGGCGGAAGAGAAACGTCGGTGCGGCAATTGATTCATCGCGTCACGCGCACTATCACCGATTGGGGCATGGCGGATGGATATTTCGCCGACGCCGAAGCCGCGGAAATTTTCTACGATGAACTGACCTGGCTTTGCGTGAACCAGCACGGCGCATTTAACTCGCCGGTCTGGTTCAATGTCGGTTTGTATCATCAATACGGCGTGGGCAAGGGAGCGGGAGCTGGCAACTATTTTTACAATCGCGAGACCGGCAAAGCGGAGCGAGCGCCTTCGCAATACGAATATCCGCAGGGAAGCGCCTGTTTCATCCAAAGCGTGGACGACACGATGGAAGACATCATGCGTCTGGCCATGAGCGAAGCGATGCTTTTCAAATATGGCAGCGGTACCGGGACCGATCTTTCTTCGCTTAGATCGACCAGAGAAAAATTGAGCGGCGGCGGCAAACCGAGCGGGCCGCTTTCGTTCCTGAAAGTTTACGATCAGGTTGCCAACGTGGTGAAGAGCGGCGGCAAAACAAGGCGCGCCGCCAAGATGAATACGCTCAAGGATTGGCACCCGGACATCGAGGAGTTCATTGACGCGAAGCAAAAGGAAGAGAAAAAAGCGTGGGCACTCATCGAGCAGGGCTACGACGGCAGTTACAACGGCGACGCGTACGGATCGGTAATGTATCAAAACGAAAACGTCAGCGTGCGGGTGAGCGACGAATTCATGGAAGCGGCGCAGGAGGGGCACGAATGGTGGACGCGCCGCGTAACGGACGGCCAGCCGTGCGAGAAAAAAGACGCGCGCACCTTGCTGCGCAAAATCGCCGAAGGCACATGGGTTTGCGGTGATCCCGGAATGCAATTCGATACGACGATCCACAAATGGCACACCTGCAAAGGCACAGACCGGCAAAATTCCACGAACCCGTGCAGCGAGTACCTCTTCCTCGACAACACCGCCTGCAATCTCGCGTCGCTTAATTTAATGAAATTCAAGACCGCCGAGGGCGATTTTGATGTCGAGCGATTCAAAGCCGCGGTGCGCATTTTCATCACCGCGCAGGAAATCATCGTCGATAACGCGAGCTACCCGATCAAAGAAATCGCCGAGAACTCGCATGTTTTCCGCACGCTCGGGCTCGGTTATGCAAACCTCGGCTCGCTTGTTATGAGCTACGGCTACGGTTACGACAGCGTGGAAGGCCGGGCGTTGTGTGGCGCGGTCACTTCCATTATGACCGGCGAAGCTTACGAGCAAAGCGCACGCATGGCGCAAGCACTGGGACCGTTTCCTGGATATCACGACGCGCGCGCCAGCGGCGTCCCGAAGCCGATCGCAAAGGACAATGTGGCGTCAATGTTGGAAGTGATTGAGCTGCATCGTTGCGCCGTGCGCGAAATTTCAGATGCGCAAGAGTTCGCGCATCTGAAAGAGGAAGCCGCGAAAGTTTGGGACAGCGCGGTGGAACTCGGAAAACGCTACGGTTATCGCAATGCGCAAGTCACGGTACTCGCGCCGACGGGCACGATCAGTTTCCTGATGGATTGCGATACAACCGGAATCGAACCGGACATCGCGCTGGTGAAATACAAGCTGCTTGCGGGCGGCGGCATGCTCAAAATTGTCAATCAGACTGTCAAACCCGCGTTGGAGAAAGTAGGTTACAACGCCGAGGAGATCGAACGCATCATCGCGCATATCGACGCGTTCGACACGATCGAAGACGTCAAAGGTAGCGGCGAGGTCTCGTCGCCGGAGGTGTCAGCGGCGTCTTCGCCGCGAAATGATAATGGCGGTGCCCCGAAGTCGATGGAACGCGACGAGGCGTCGCGGCTACATTCTGGCCTCAAACCGGAGCACTTGCCGATCTTCGATTGCGCGTTCAAGCCGTTCAAAGGCCAGCGCTCGCTGCATTACCTGGCGCATCTGAAAATGATGGCTGCGGCGCAGCCATTCCTAAGCGGCGCGATTTCGAAGACCGTTAACATGCCGGCAGCAGCAACCGTGGACGACATCATGAACACCTACGTCGAGGGTTGGCGGCTTGGACTAAAATCGATAGCGATTTATCGCGATGGCTCGAAGCGTTCCGCGCCGCTAAACACACGTAAGACAAAAGACATGGGCACTCTAGCCGGCATCGATGATGCCGGCACGGAAGTGGGCGTCCTGCGTAAGCGCATTCTCGAACTCGATCAGGAACTGGCCACGCTGCGTAACCAGCTCAACCAACCGGTTCGGCATCGGATGCCGGACACGCGCTCGTCGATGACCCACCGGTTCGAGATCGCCGGTCACGAGGGGTATATCACCGTCGGTTTGTACGAAAACGGTCAGCCTGGCGAACTTTTCATTACCATGTCGAAGGAAGGCAGCACCATCGGCGGACTGATGGACACCGTTGGCACGCTCACTTCGATTGCGTTGCAGTACGGTGTGCCGCTCGAGAGTCTGGTGAAAAAATTCGCGTATCAGCGATTCGAGCCGAGCGGGTTCACAAAAAATCCCGACATCCGCCACGCAACCAGCATCACCGATTACGTTTTCCGGTGGCTGGCGTGCCAGTTCATCAAAGGCTACAAGGAAGCAACGTCGCCGAGCCGCGCGCAGCCAGACTTGCCGCTCAAAGAAATCCTCGAGATCGAGAAGAAGGCTCTCAACCGACCGGTCACCGATTTGCCTCGTACCGGCGACAAACAAGTAATCGATGTGATTACAAACAAGTCATCCAATCCTGCTGATGGCGGGACCGTCGAAGGAAATGGCAACGGCGCCAGCAACTCGCCGGATCGCGTAAGCGTCGCGCTCGGCAGCATCTTCATGGGCATCACCTGTTCCGTGTGCGGCAGCGACAAAGTCATTCGTGCCGGCGCCTGCGGCGTCTGCATAGAATGCGGCACCAGCCAGGGATGTAGCTGAGACCCGCGAACCACCTAGATCCATATTAGACCAGCGTAACACCCATTAAGCTGGATAATCGGACTTACCTGCGCTTGATTGGACACGCGGGCGCACATGGTTACACTGCGCCCGCCGACTTTGGATACGAACTAAATGAACAAACTCGACGCGCAGAGACAGAAAGAAATTCAGCAGGCTGAGGAACTGCTTTTTGCGGGGCCGCAGGCGTTGGGCTTTGCGAAAGGACTTTTCCAAGGCCATTTCGTTTCCGATTGGGTGATGCCGTATCCGCGCATCCCCGCTGCGCAACAGGTCGAGCTCGACGAAACGCTCAGCGAACTGAGCCAATTCCTCGATGAACATCTCGATGCTGCGGAGATCGATCGGCAGGCAGACATTCCGCGTAGCGTGATTGATGGCCTTGGACGTATCGGCGTGCTCGGCATGACCGCGCCGAAGAAATATGGCGGACGGGGGTTTTCGCAGATGGCCAACTGCAAGGTGCTGGAAGAAATTGGCCGTCGCTGCGCATCGACATCGGTTTTCGTTAATGCACATCATTCGATCGGCATTCGCGCGCTGCTGTTGTTTGGGACGCATGAACAAAACCAGAAATGGCTTCCGAAATTATGCACGGGCGAACAACTCGGCTCGTTCGCGCTCACGGAGAGGGAAGCCGGCTCCGACGCAGCGAATGTGCAGATGCAGGCGCGTCCGAGCGAGGATGGGTCGCACTTTATTTTGAATGGCGAAAAACGTTACATCACCAACGCCGCGATCGCGCATGAGCTCACCGTGATGGCGCGCACGCCTGTGCCGGGCAAA
>QHRD01000056.1 GCA_003220005.1 Verrucomicrobiota bacterium
AGAACAAAGACTGCGGGCCCGCCCAAGGCTACGGCCCGCAGTAAGTGAAGGGGAGAGCTTTAAGAATGTCGCTTGAAAAAGAATGCGAACTGGCGCAATCGCGATGCGACGCTGTTGTCTACGCTACCACCGCACTCATGCCCTCCATCGCCGTGAGGAACTGTCCTCGGTACCGCAACTTCGCGTTCCCGGGCGACCGCTCTCTCTACCTTGGCGAGGATTTCATCGGTAGGCAGTACCCAATCCATCGGAATTGAGTTGCAACGCTCCGTAGGACAACTGAGCCGCAGCGGCCCGTCCCCGCGCGTTCCCCCTCCTATATTGATTTGATGCCCGGTAATGATTTTGCCGCAAACCAGACAGAAACGTTTCTCATCGAGGGAACGCCATTGGCGAAATTGATCGAGCCGGCGCAGCACATCCAGTTTATCTACATTCGACAATGTCATTGGAGGAGATAACGCCACGGTTAGACATTACTTTCCATGCACGTCATCGCACAATCGGACGCGCGGTGGATTTACGTATCGGTGAAAATCTTATCAAAATCCCAGTCGGGAGTAGGTGCAACGCGACCTCCAAGCGTGTTGGCGCAGGAGGAACGCGACCTCCAGGCGCGTTGACTATGGATGCCGGCCAGATTTAAAACTGCGCCTTCGGCGAGGAGCTGGCATCGCCTTCGGAGAAGTCGATCCGCCTTATGCGATTAGTGGCGACCTCCGCCTTCGCCAAGGGTACGGCGGGCGAGCCGGCCCGTTGGCTATTGATTTAAGACTGCGTCTTCGGCGATTTGCTGGCATGGCCTTCGGAGAAACCGATCCCACCGATCCGTCGCTACGGAAAAAAGACCCCATCCAACTCCGCCGAGGCGTGCGTTTCTAGGGCAATGAAGAAGAATAACGGTAACACTCCCCCCGTGCGCCGCGTGACGGACTACGCAGCAGCCGCGGTGCAACAAATGGAATCGTATTGCGCAGATCATCCCGGCAGTCCCTCTGCTGTGCGTCGCCCTCAATTACTCTTTCGCAGCGACCTTTGGATCGCCCTGCTTGGGCCCAGCATTGAAGAAGGGATAGTCGGGATCGGGCCTACTGTGGCGGCTGCCATGCGCGCGTTCGATGCGCAGTATCTCGCTGGCCTGCGCCCGCCGAGCGCAGCCGCCGGTACCGCGAGTGTGCCGCCAGCTGCCTCCGCGCAGCGCCCCCGCCGCCGGCCAAAGTCAGGTGCACAAATTTGCCCGGAAGTACCTGGTTCTGCATGGCCGTGCTGAATGCGAGCTGCCGAACCATTTCTTGTCACGACCGCTACTGCATTGTGATGCGAACACATCAACAGGAAGGAACTAACAAGGGAGAATCGTTGATGGAAGCAATAAAACCGAAACGCGCCAGGTGGCGAACGTTGAAGTTCAAACGCAGACCGCGAAAATTAAGCAAACTTTCAGCGGCAGCGCGACCGGAAACACTGGATGACCATGAATCCGCCGAGGCTGAGGAAATTGACAGGCTCCTCCTGTCGTCGCTGAGGTACTGGGAGGTTGAGCGCGATCTGATCGAAGAACGCGTGGCCGCAATTAGCCGGTGATCGTTTCCTTGTACGAAACGACACCGATCGGGAAAGCACGCGCTGCCGCGACGCGGAAAACTTTCGGGTATGTATTTTACCGAGCGCCAAAGGCGCTTGCACATTCATCGGCAGCTTGGGACAACGCCCCAGGGATTTATGCTACCAAAAGAGGCACAGGCGCTGAAAGCGCGATTCATTTTGGGCACTAGCCCGTAGTTCGACGCTGAGCCGGTTGAAACGCGCTTTCAGCGCTTGTTTACACGGCAATTTGAATTCCTGGGGCGTTACCCCAGGCTAGTATGAAACGCACCTTTGGCGCTGTGCGCCTATGATTCCAGAACCAACGCCGAATCTTCGCTGAGTCCTATGTCTCGGCGGAGACTTTGGAATACGTGTTGGTTAGCGCCAGGGCAGCTACGATGATTCCCAGAATAGCGTTATTCCACATCGCAGCGCCGCTGAGAAAGAGGACGAATGGCGAAATCACGAGCCAGATCCCGAGGATCATATTCAGCCAGCTCCAACCCTGCTGATGCATGCTCCAGCGGATGACTGCGAGAATGCCCACCAGAGCGCCTACGACAACGTTATTCCAGATCCCTTTTGGCGTGTGAACCCCAAGCACAAACGGTGAGATGATCACCCATATTCCCAAAAGGACGTTGGCCCAACTGCTTCCAAGTCCGCTCCGCTCAGACATACTCACTCGCTCTTCGTCCGTGTCTATTTCCCGCTCTTCCTTCGCATTTAACTCTGTTACCCATTTCTGCATAATTTACCCCCTTTTAGTACTTTCGATTCCAACGTGTATCTCCGCCGTATGTTCATCCAAATTTCGCAAAACGATTCTAGTCTCGCCGACTTTCTCTTCTTATTTGCCTTCAGAAAGCGATGCGAGGACGCACCGCACTCCAAAGGGCTGCGCCCAAAATCACCGGAAAGCCTTGTCTACATTTCGCGCCAGCTTTGGGAGTGCGCACGCGTCCTCGCGTCGCTTTTGCTGCTGAGCGGCGAGGATCAACGACTAAATCCGCTCGAGAATTTCGTGCAGAAGTTTCAGATTGCTCTCGGCAGTAGCAACTGATTCTTCGAGGCGCCGACTCGGTCGCTCACAGAGCGACGACTACAGTTTCTTCGGCCTTAGCAATGGGAACAGAATCACGTCCCGGATGGATTCCGCGCCGGTAAGCAGCATGGTGAGACGATCCATCCCGAGACCGAAACCGCCGGCAGGCGGCATGCCGTGCTCGAGCGCGAGCAAAAATTCCTCATCGATCTTTTGTTTCTCTTCGCCCGCCTGTTCCAGAAGACGTTGACGTTGGGCAACCGGGTCGTTTAACTCGCTGTAACCCGGTGCGATTTCCGCGCCGTTGATGATCAGTTCAAAAACATCGACGAGCGAGTTGTCGGCTGAATTCTGTTTTGCCAGCGGCACCAGTTCTTTCGGGCAATGAGTCACAAACAGAGGATCGATCGTTTTTTCCTCGATGAGTTTTTCGAACACGTGCTGCGTCACCTCGAAATCGGCCAACTGCGGTAAGATTTCCAGTTTGAACTCGTTCGTCGCGCGTTCGCGTCGCTCTTCGCTTGAGACTTCAAACCAGTCTCTTCCAGCAACCTCCCGAACCAAATCGTGATAACGCGTCCGGCGCCAGGGCCGTTTCAAGTTGATGGTGCGAACAATTTTTCCATCGGGGTCTTGATGCTCGAGCGTTTGTGAGCCGCAAACCTTCTCGGCAAGATTACAAATCAGCTCCTCGACGAGATTCGCCACCTTCTCGAAATCGGCGTAGGCCCAGTAGGCTTCGAGCATGGTGAATTCCGGATTGTGTTTTCTGGAAATACCTTCGTTGCGAAAGTTGCGATTGATTTCGAAAACCTTGTTAAAGCCGCCGACCAGCAACCGCTTCAAATAAAGCTCCGGCGCAATGCGCAGGTAAAGATCGAGGCCGAGCGCCTTGTGGTGGGTACTGAAGGGCTCAGCCGCTGCGCCTCCAGCAATCGTTTGCAAAATTGGCGTCTCGACTTCCAGAAAGCCGCGGTCTTCGAAGAAACGCCTGGCCTCCCGCACGATTGCGATGCGTTTTTCGAACACAGCGCGCGAACGCTCGTTGGTAAGAAGATCGAGGTAGCGCTGGCGGTACCGCGCTTCAACATCCTGTAGCCCGTGCCATTTCTCGGGAAGCGGCCGCAAGGCTTTGGCAAGCAGCTGAAACGTGCGCACTTTGAGTGTCGGTTCTCCGCTTTTGGTGATAAAACATGTCCCTTCAACTCCGATGAAATCGCCAATATCCAGCAAGCGAAAAAGATCGATCAGCTCGGGCCCGACCTCTTTTGCGTGAAGATAGACCTGGATGCGACCCGTGGCGTCGCGCAGGTCCAGGAAGTGGCTTTTTCCCATGTCTCGATGCGCCGTAATGCGCCCCGCTGCACGAAGGGCCTCGCCTTCCTTGAATTGCTCGCGCACCTCCGCGATGGATCCGCTTACCTCAAAACCTGCGCCAAACGGCTCGACCCCTTTCGCGCGGAGCGCCTCGAGTTTTTTGCGCCGCAACGCGATCAATTCATTTTCTTCGTCCATCTTCGGAGAGCGAATGTAAAGCGCACGACAAGCTTCGCCACGTTAAATCGTTCAAGCGCCCTCTGTCATGTTGAGCGAAGCGAAACATCTCCGATTTTCAGATTCAAGCGGGTCAGAGAAACAATTAGAGATTCTTCGCTTCGCTCAGAACGACACCGATCCGGATCACCCTAATTACCGCTTCAACGGCCTAACACTTCAACGCTGAATATATTGGGTTTGCCAACGAAAGATCGGCAGTGAGATACTGGCTGGCGTGCGATCTGGATTTTGCGCCAGCCTCGAGCTGCAACATGCCTGTTAATTTGCCGGAAACTACATCGAAGATGGAAGGACCGCTGGTGAAGCAGTTCTCCGTCTTCCTGCCTAACAAGGTGGGGGCGATGCTCGAAGTTGTGAAGCTGCTCAATACCGAGGATACGCACGTCGTGGCGCTGAGCGTATCGGAATCCACCGACTCAGCCATTGCGCGGATAATCGCCAGCGATCCGGCGCGCGTGGAGACTTTGTTCCGGAAAAAAAATGTTCCTTTTGGCGTTAGCGAAGTGGTGGTGGTCGAGTTGCGGGAAGTCGCGACGCGCCTGGTGAAACTGCTCGCCGCATTGGTGATGGCGGAGGTCAATGTGCATTTCGCTTATCCCCTGCTCATCCGTCCGCGCGGTTTCGCCGCGATCGCGTTGCACGTGGACGACACGGAATGCGCCTCTTCGGTGCTGATCGGCGAGGGCTTCAAGATACTGAGCCAGGACGATATTTCGCGCTAAAGCGTCGTGATTGGTTTAAGCGTTGAACCGTAAAACGGGAAGCGCCTCAAGTACTGACGGCTTCCCAGACGTCATGTTCATGCGACGGCTGCCCAAGCCGTCGCTCGTTGTGACGTTTCAACGATCTGCCGTGGCGAAGGTCAGTTGACAGGCCGCCACGAGCGCGCTTACAGAAGTGGGTTTATTGCGCCATGCGGACTCTTCTCTCACGCGCTATTCGGGTCGATTCCAGCTTCCAGATCGGTCTCAGCTTGATTGTGATTCTGGCGGTGGCTGAGATCTTCTTCGCAAGCTCTCACTATGTCGGCCGGGCTCGCGCTGCCCGAGTTTCGGCACAGGCGGTCGCAGCAACTATTGCACACGCCCCCGCTGCTTCTGTTTCCTCGCGACCACCTGCGCCAGCGCCGGTGCAGCCGGCCGTCTCCCCAGCAGCGGCGGCGGTCTCCGCCCCTTCTCCTTCGCTTGTCGATCAGTTACTGCGCGAAGGCATTGAGCTGCGCGACCGGGGCGATACGACCAACGCTCTTGCCCGTCTGCAAGAAGCGCTCGACAGCGAACCGAACAACACCGCTGTGCTTCAGGAGATGGCTAAGACCTATGAGTCAATGCAGCTCCTCGACCGTGCGAATGACATCTGGCACAAGCTCCAGGAAATGGGACCATCGGCTGGCCCCGCATATGAGCTGGCCGCTCAACGCCTGAAGATGGGAGTGCCGGCTTCTGAGGCAGCGGACTCCGGTATCGCAAACTCTTCGGCTGATATCACAGAAAATAAGGAAACAGAACATAAGGATATTGGCGGCAACGCGGAAGGCTCGGTCATGGGTATCACTCAGATCAAAACCACGGAGACCTCCGATCCAGACGCGGAGACGAACATGGCGTTGCAGTTCGGTATAAAAAAACAACCGGGCGCGAGTATCGATCACATGAAGGTAAAAATTTTGGTAGAATTCTACGACACGGTCGGTAACAAGGACATCAAGCTAACGGACGCCGATGTGAATTACGAATGGCTGACGCCGAAGCACGACTGGAGCGAGACGAACCCGGAGGAGCTCTCAGTGAAGTACGTCCGTCCGAAAACGAGTGGCGCGCCATCTGAGGCATCTTTATCTGAGGCAGCGGCAACAGTTCGACCGGGCCAAAAAGGTCGGGGCGCCAAAGGTTCTACGACAGACAGCGGACGGCGGAAATATTTGGGGTACATTATTCAGATTTATTACAATGATGAGCTGCAAGCCGTCCAAGCGGAACCATCGCGACTTTTGCAACTTTTTCCTCCTTCAAAGAGTGCCTCGGCACGATGACGGCAGTGCACATTTTCCATCGCGAGGGGGCATGAGCATCAAGGCGATTTGGAACCGTTGGCCAAAATTAGCACGCGGTCTGCCGTTTGCCTGCGTTTTTCTCTTTGCTGCCGCAGCAGAAGGGCAAATTCAAGTGGACCTGAAATTCAAGCGATTACAGTACATCGCATACGAACCGGTTTTAGCCACAGTTACCCTCACCAATCTGGCCGGACGCGATATCGAACTTCACGATGCCAATGGTCAATCATGGCTTGGATTTGAGGTGAGCGGAAATGAGGACCAACCCGTAACGCTGCTCAGCACCGAAATTGCGCAGCCGCCTTTGAAAATCGAAGCCGGACAGAGAGTCACGCAACAAATTGATCTCGCTTCGCTTTATCCCGTGCACGATTTCGGCGCGTATCATGTGCGGACGCATGTCTATTTCCCGGATCTGGCAAGGTTTTTTTACTCTCCAACGCGCGTGTTCGAAGTGACCGACAGCCGGCCGATCTGGCAGCAAACAGTTGGAATTCCGGACGGCGTTGCGGCTAACGGGAACGTCCGCACGTACTCGCTGCTAACCAACCGCTTTCCAGACCATACCGCTTTATACGTGCGCGTGCAGGACAAGGACACGGGAATTGTCTATGCCACTTATTCGTTAGGCCGAAGCATCGCATTCGAGCAACCGCAAGCGGAAATCGATCGCGCCAATCAATTGCATGTTTTGCATTGTGCAGCGCCGCGCGCGTGGTCGTATTCCCGAATCGGCTTGAATGGCGAATTGCTGGAGCACTCTTCATTCATGGAAACCAAAACCCGGCCTCGCCTCGTCCATTCCACAAACGGGGAGGTAGCGGTGCGGGGCGGTGTGGCCGAGACGCCTGCGAAAAGCTCGCGTAGCACCGCACCGAAACTTTCTGCTCGTCCACCAGGTTTGCCTAAAGGCAACCAGTAATGGCTGCTGTCATGTTGAGCGAAGTGAAACATCTCTGGTTCACCCCTCGAATCACGAATGATCAGAGGTTGACTCGCTTGCTCCCGCTGGCCCGCCCTCGCAGCCTGCCCCTCTATGTCGCGGCCTCTCGCCTCGCTCCATTCTCTGCCAAGCTCAGCATGACATTTATTCGGTGGCTTCTCGCTTTGGCGGTCACATGGCCGGCGTGTAGTGCACTCTCTGCACCGCGGGCCAGCCGCACCGCTGAAAGCAGCGACTCACTGATTGTCGTAATCGACGCGGGACATGGTGGCCATGATCGCGGTGGGATTCCCGGCCAGAGGGTTGCAGAAAAGGACATGACACTCGACGTGGCACAGCGCCTTAGAAATGTTCTATCAGCCAGCGGTTACCGCGTGGTGATGACCCGCGACAGCGACGTCTTTGTTCCGTTGCCGACGCGGGTTGCAATCGCCAATTCCTACCGCAACGGCATATTCGTGTGCATTCATTTTAACGCGACACAACGAGCGGGCGCGGGTGGTATAGAAACATATTTTTACAGCCGCGATAGCCTGCCGCTTGCTTCAGCCATTCATAATTATGTTGTTAGAGGCGCGCCCTCATCCAATCGTGGAGTTCGTCGACGTGGTTACTACGTATTGCGAAAAACCAGCATTCCGGCAGTGCTGGTGGAGTGCGGTTTCCTCACCAACCCGACCGAAGCCGCCTATGCCCAAACTGCGTCTTACCGCGAAAAACTCGCAGAAGAGATTGCTGCCGGAGTCCGCGGGCGCAATTCTGCCGCCAGCGACTCCTTCATCGATCAAACCAAGGTAGCGAAATCCGAACGCCACAGCTCCAAGCGTTCACACAAAAAAAGCGCACGAAAAAAGAAAAGCTCATCGAAACCGGCTGGATCAGAAGCACGCTCTGGCTCAATAAATCGGGAGGCCTGATTTGAACACGCCGATTTTGACTTCGGCGCAGATGCGAGCCGCAGAAGAGTCTGCTTTCGCAAGCGGATTACAAGTCGAAGCGCTAATGGACAAGGCAGGCGCGGGAGTTGCTCAGGCAGTCGCCAAATTTTTTCCGAAGCCTGGGAGATGCATTGTGTTTGCTGGAAAAGGCCACAACGCGGGCGACGCTTTGGTGGCAGCGGAAAATCTGCGACGCCTCAGATGGAAAATCGAAGTCCGCCTTGCTTTCAAGCCAGAGGATTGCAGCGTCCTCATGCGCAAGAAGCTCGAAAATCTGCGTCGCAGAGCTCCTGAGATTTTGGGAGCAAAAGCATCCGTCAGCGTCACGGCCGATCTCGGTGTGACTATTATTGAACTCTGGGCACAGGCCGGTGAAGAACTGGCCACGGCGCAAGAAGAAATCGCTGTAGACGTCTATCTGGGCGCCGCTGCGCCATTGATTATCCTTGATGGCCTGCTTGGCGTTGGCGCGAGGATAAGGGCGGCTGCGTGTTTGCCGTCGATCTTCCAACCGGTCTCGATAGCGACTCAGGCAAAACGGATCGCGACTGCGTAATCGCGGATTTTACCCTCACCATTGGATTCGCAAAAGCGGGTCTCATCGCTGACGGCGCATTGAATTACGTGGGCAGAATTGAAGTTGTGCCGCTGCATGAGTTGCGGCCATCAGAAAAAACAAAGGAAATCATCGCCACCCCGCCGGCCTTTCGCGGATTGCTCCCGAGGCGCGAATACAGCGCTTACAAAAATCAATTCGGTCGTATTGGCGTCGTAGCCGGCTCCAAGGGATTCGTCGGGGCTGCTCTGATGACCTCACAGGGCGCGTTGCGGGCAGGCGCAGGTCTGGTGGAACTTTTTGTTCTCGAAGAAATTTACGAGATCGTCGCGAGCGCGGCACCGATGGAATCAATGGTGAAGCCAGTCAGGTCTTACCGCGACCTGCTCAAGCAAAAAACGGATGTCTGGGCTTTGGGACCCGGTCTTGGAACATCACGCGCAGCCGAGGTTCTCGAGCTGATTGAAAAAGCGAAGCAACCGATGGTGCTTGATGCCGATGGGCTCTACATTTTGTCCGAAAAAATGGCAGCTCTCCGGCGTTGCAAAGGCGAACGGCTGCTCACGCCGCATCCGGGCGAGATGAAACGCCTTTTCCCCGACCACAAAGAACCGCGCGCCGGGATTGCGACGAAATTCTGCAATCGTTTTGCAGTGACACTTTTGTTCAAAGGCAGCCGCACCATCGTAGCTCAGCGCGATCGTCCATTGAGCTACAACACCACTGGCAATCCGGGAATGGCCACTGGCGGAATGGGCGACGTTCTCACGGGTGTCTGCGCAGGTTTGGTGGGACAAGGCCTGGCTCCTTACGATGCGGCGCGAGTCGGCGCGTGGCTGTGTGGCCGCGCCGCGGAAATGGCGATTTTTAACGATGGCCAAAGCGAACAATCGTTGTTGCCTCACGATGTGCTCGATCATCTCGGCCAAGCGTTTGATGAAATCAGAAGTTAAAAAGTTAAAACGGTCACATCGTTACAACGGGTTGCCGATTTAACGATTCAACGAATAAACGATTCAACCTTCGCAAAGCGATGAATCTCCAAACTGGAACTAGCGAAGAGTACAAAGCGCCGACTGAGGAGACCGCCTGGAGCCGAATAAAAAAAGCGCTCGGCCCAGTCGCGGTAGTGGGCGTCGTGATCGCAAAGCTTTTCGCG
>QHRD01000216.1 GCA_003220005.1 Verrucomicrobiota bacterium
ATTAGCACATTCACTTGCACCGCGCTCGCCGCGATCACGGCTGGTCCCATCAAGGTCAGCACCGTGCGCACGCCTTCGTCGCGCCAATGAAAATCGGCGCGATATTTGTAGCCGACTTTCCACAGCGACGGGAATTGCCCTAGCAATTGCCACGCCCCGCCGATCAGCGTGCCGATGGCGAGGCCTACGAGCGAGCGAGCGCCGAAATGCGGATCGATCCAGTAACCGATTCCCACGCCCGCGATGATTGAGCCGAGATTGAAATAACTCGACGCCATGGCCGGCGGACCGAACACATGTTTCGCGTTGAGCATTCCCATCACCAGCGCGGCCAGCGATACCAGCAGCATGAACGGCCACATGATTCGCGTAAGCGAAATCGTCAGCGCGGTTTTGTCGGGCGACCAACTTCCCCACGTCAAAAGATCGACAAGCTGCGGCGCGAACACGATCCCGAGCACAGTCACTGCGCTCATGAAAACGGCCGTGAGCGTCGCCACCTTGTTGGCCAGTCGCCATGCCGGTTGGTCGCCTTCAATCGCAATCTTTTTTGAGAACGTCGTGATGAACGCTGTCGAAAGCGCGCCTTCGGCAAACAAATCGCGCAGCAGATTCGGCAATCGAAATGCCATTAGGAATGCGTCGAGATTTCTTCCAAACCGAGGACGCGACTGGACAGAATGGCGATGCCAACCACGCCCGTCGCGCGGGTGCTCATTTGCCGGTCGTCCGCTGCACTCATCGGCGAACAAAGAACAGCGTCCACGGATTTACGAAAGCAAAAATTTGCGAACGAAGAGTTAAACCGTGGATATCCCAGATAACACAGATCACCCGAAGATTTTTTTCTTCCCGCGAATCACGCTAATTGACGCGAATCCGATTTAACGATTTGGGCTGGCGTGTGCGTTAGCGCCAAAGGCGCAGCATTCAATCTGAGTCCGCCAGAGGACGGATTCGTCGTGGCGAACCTGGGGCAGCGCCCCAGGGTTCGCGGAACCCCAAACAAGCGCAGCGCTGAAAGCGCGATTCATTTTCGGTTGAGTGCAAAAGCTGGATGAAACGCGCTTTCAGCGCTTATTCGGGCGGGCATCAAATTCCTGGGGCGATGCCCCCAGGCTTAAAGTGACATAGCGCCTTTGGCGCTAAACACGCTTCATCCGTGTCATCCGTGGCTTAACCAACCGATTCGTGTCAATTCATGTCCATTCGTGGTTAGATCACAAAAAGAAAAAGCGCCGGGAGGATTTACCGTCCCGGCGCTGATTTTCTGGGAGTGAATTGTGTCTGGCCTTACTTCATCCCGATCGTGAAGTAGATGAAGCTGCCGTCCTTCAGGGCGATCCGGAACTGATAGGTGCTGCCCTTCACTAGGTTGCTGGTGGCCATGTTGAAGATCCATTGGTTGGTGCTCCAGCGGAACGCCGAGTCCGGAATATCGTTGTAGGTAGTTTCGTTGATGTTATCAACTGTGCCCCGGACCGTGGTTATCAAAGTCACTGAGCCGTTGCCGCTGGCAAACACCGCACTCGCGAGGGAGATGGGATTGCCGCTGGCGTCGCACACGGTGAACTTCACCGGAACAGTGCTGCCTTGCTTGAACACGCTGGTGCCGTCCGCGTTGATCGGCGGCAATATGACGTGTCCATTCTGTCCGCTGCAGGTGCCATATCCGACCGTCAATGAGTTTGTCGCATTGCTGGACGAATAGTTGCTGTCGCCTGCGAAGCTGG
>QHRD01000217.1 GCA_003220005.1 Verrucomicrobiota bacterium
CCGTGAATAAAGTCCCCGATCGACATAAGCGAAACGGCGCGCTTCGGTCGGAGGCGCGCCGGCGATTCTGACTTGTTCTTCGCGGACGGCATCGAAGAAATCCAGCGGTTCGCGGCCTTTGAATCGTTGCATGTTCCAATGCGCAAAGGCGCGGTCCACTGGATTTCGCAGAATGATCAACAATTTGATTTTCGGATTGTATTTCCAGATCCGTTCCGCCACCGGCTCGTAATAGATGTAACTGGGCGTGCAATCACCGGCGATGGTTGAGGGAGCGAGCGGCAGATAATGCTCGTGCAGTTTTTCATAGTCCACGCCCGAAATGAAGAGCGCGTCGTTATCGAAGAAATGCATTTCCTGCTGATCGCCCATGGTGATGTTGGGATGCTTGCTTAAAAAATAATGCAACGCGGTCGTACCGGATTTCTGCGCCCCGGCCAGAATGAAATCGAGCCGCTCGATCTTGCGCCGTCTGCTTCGAAACATCGTCGCAATGTTATACGCCCGCGCGGTGTAGGGGAAGCTGTCAGCTCGCCCTACAAATTTTCTGTCAAACGAAGCGAAGCCGGACGTTGCCGATCTTTTTTGTAACCGTAAATTTGCCTGCCTGTCTTAACACAGAAATGAGTCCTGCTCTGAAGGCATGCGCGCGCAGGGTCTTGACGTTTGTTCAGTTGGTCATTGTTGTCGCCTTCGTTGTATCGCTTGCCGCAATCGCGGCTCTCAGTTGTTTAGGAGCGCGCAAGCGGAGCCGGGCCTCCGAAATTCCTAGCGTCCCGTTCGAATCGATTCAGGGATCACGCGGCTTGACCGCGCAGTGACAGGACAGGAGTTGTCGCGCGCTCGCTGGCGTTTTATGCTCCGCGATGCTTACAGCTTTTTCGACATCGCAAAAACTGCGGTCATTTGCGGCGGTGTGCACAATTGGCTTTGTCGCAGCCGCCGCTGCCGACGAGGGTATGTGGCTTTTCAATGCGCCACCGCTGAAACAGCTAAAAGAAAAATATCAATTCGAGCCGACACCGCAGTGGCTCGACCATCTGCAAAAAGCCAGTGTGCGTTTCAACTCCGGCGGCAGCGGCTCGTTCGTTTCGGCGAATGGACTGGTGATCACCAACCATCACGTCGGCGCGGATTGTCTTCAGAAATTCGGAGATGAGCAGCACAACTATCTTCGCGACGGCTTCTATGCGAAAACTCAGGCTGAAGAGAAGAAATGCGTCGATCTCGAACTCAACGTGCTGATGTCCATCGAGGATGTGACTGCGCGTGTCAATGGCGCGGTGAAATCTGGAATGGCCGGCGAGCAAGCGGCCAACGCGCGCAAAGCAGTCATCGCCGCCATTGAAAAAGAAAGCAAAGACAAAACGGGGCTGCGCTCGGACGTGGTCACCTTGTATCAAGGAGGCGCGTATCATCTTTATCGTTACAAACGCTACGACGACGTGCGGCTCGTCTTTGCACCGGAACAGCAGATCGCGTTCTACGGCGGCGACCCGGATAACTTCGAATACCCACGATACGATCTCGATATCTGCATCTTTCGTGTTTACGAAAATGGGCAGCCGTCAAAGATCGATAATTTTCTGAAATTTAATCCGAATGGCCCGAGCGACGGCGAATTGACTTTTGTCAGCGGACATCCGGGCAAGACGGATCGACAACTCACTCTTGATGAACTGAGCGACACCCGCGATCGATACCTGCCGTACGTCCTGCGAATGTTCAACCGGCGCGAAGTGTTGGAGACGGCTTACAGCGCGCGTTCGTTCGAAAACGCAAGAAAAGCGCGTGAGGATCTTTTCGGCACCCAGAACAACCGAAAACGGTATGACGGCTATCTCGCTGGCTTGTTAGATCCGCAGATTTGGTCGCAGCTCAAAGCGCGTGAACAAAAATTGCGTGACGCCATTGCGCGCGATCCGAAGTTTAAATCGACTGTCTCTGCATACGATCGGATTAAACGCGCCCAGGGCGAGATTGCTAAGAACGCACCAGTTTACAACTACCTTGAACAGGAACGACCGAGCATAATTGGTTATCGCCAGCCGCGCGCATTCGTCGGCGATCTTTTCAAATACGCCAGGCTGCTGCTTCGCGCAGCCGATGAGCGCGCGAAGCCAAACGGGGACCGGCTTCCACCATTTCGCGATAGCGCGCGCGAATCCCTGGAGCTGGAGCTTTTCTCCACTGAACCGATTTATGACGATTACGAAATCTTGCGACTCACCGATTCGCTTACCGATTTCGCGTCACAGTTTGGGGAACACGATCCGCTCGTTCAGCAAGTGCTCGCTGGAAAATCGCCGCACGACCGCGCGGTCGAACTTGTCTCCGGGACGAAACTAAAAGATGTCACAATGCGGAAAGACCTTTATGCCAAGGATGCGGCAGCGTTGTCGGCGGCACGCGATCCGATGCTTGATCTCGCGCGCCTCATCGATGCGCC
>QHRD01000218.1 GCA_003220005.1 Verrucomicrobiota bacterium
GTTTGCGTGACGCGCACGACTTCTTCAATAGTTGTTCTGCCCTGGGCGACGCGCCGCCAGCCATCCTGCCGCAAAGTCTCCATGCCTTCGGCGACGGCGCATTGCTTGAGCTCACCGCCGTCGCGCTTTTGCATGACCAGCTTCCTCATCGGCTCCGTGATGAGACAAATTTCATAAATCGCCGCACGACCCTGATAGCCGGTCTGGCGGCACTGATCACAACCAGCGCCACGTTGAAAGCGAGTACCGAGTTCTTTTACCGGAACACCGATCTCAGCAAGATAGTCGCGTGGATAATCAACCATTTCGATACAGTCGGGACAAATGGTGCGCACCAGTCGTTGCGCGATAAACGCCTTCACCACCGAGGCGAGAAGAAAGGGTTCCACGTCCATGTCGAGCAAGCGCGTGATGCCGCCTACGGCATCATTCGTGTGGAGAGTGCTGAAAACAAGGTGGCCAGTCATGGCCGCGCGAATTGCGATGTCCGCCGTTTCAACGTCGCGAATCTCACCGACCATGACCACATTCGGATCCTGTCGCAAAATGTGACGGAGGCCTTTGGCGAAAGTCAGATCGATCTCAGGTTTCACATCGATTTGCGAGACACCAGCAATCCGATATTCGACTGGTTCTTCGATGGTGATGATGCGGCGCTGGACGGAATTAATGCTGCTGAGAAAGCAATAAAGCGAAGTCGATTTGCCGCAGCCGGTCGGGCCGGTCAGAAGAATGATCCCGTTCGGTTGCGTCAGGAGATGGCGAATGATCTTTTCCTTCTTCTCGCCCAAATCGAGGCGCTCGAAATTGAACTGCTGCTCGCCACGGCTGAGCAGACGCAGACTGATTGACTCGCCGTTTACGGTTGGAATTGTCGAGACGCGTACGTCGATCTCCTGATTTTTGGCGAGCAAATTCATTCGCCCATCCTGAGGCAACCGGCGCTCCGCGATGTCCATGTGCGACATTACCTTCAAGCGCGAGATGATGGCCGATTGCAAGACGCGCAACTGCGGCGGCACAGCGACCTCGTGCAAAATTCCATCGATTCGATAGCGAATCCGCAAATCGTTTTCCAGCGGCTCGACGTGAATGTCGGTCGCGCGCTCGAAAATGGCTTCGCGAATGATCTGGTTTACAAATTTCACCACGGACGCCTCGGGATCATCGGCATTTATCTGGATGGCGACCTCACCATCATCCAGAACGTCCAAGGAACCTCTGGTCTTCAGGATCTCGTCGAAAGTTTCCGCCCCGACGCCATAGAGGGCTTTCATCGCACGCAAAACCTGCGCGCGCGGCACCAGCACCCACTCGGCCGGCTTTTTCAAAAGCTGCGCTGCGAGCTGGCGGCCAATGGAATTGAAAAGATCATAAGTCGCCAGGACGACCGAATTTTCCTTCACCTCGATGGGCAGAATGTGATGCTGAAATACAAAACGACTCGGCAGCATCGATAACGTCTCGCGATCGATCTTTTTCGCGTCGATGGAGACGACTGGCACCCGAAAGAAATTCCCAATCGCGCCGAGAAATCGGTTTTCATCCACTTTGCCGGAATCGAGCACCTGGCCCACCCACGAGCCGCCGTTCAGGTTTGTGGCCAACTGCGCCGCTTCCTCGTTCGAAGGCACGCCGCTTTCCAGCAGCAAATTGATCAGGGATTGGCTGGGCGCTGAATTCATTCAGAGAAACTCAGGGCATGTGTAATGCGCGCCGCACCGGATCGGTCAGCGTGCCGGTGACGTGCATGGAGTAGTTCTTTTGCATCCGCGCGATAGAATCGGCAACCTGTGCAGTAAACACGCCGTCCACAGGGCCGCAGTAATAACCGAGTCGGCGCAGCGCTGTTTGCATCGAGCCGACATAAGCCGGATCCAAAATGAGTTGTTCGGGAGCCTTGAAGTAGTACGCCCAACGCCAGTGATATCTCGGCGCGAAATCTGTCGCATTCACATGGGGTCCCTGATGCACAAACCCATATTCGTCTCGTTGAGCCAATGGATCGGTCGGACGAAAAAAATCATGAGACCAAACCTCGAACTCGTCCGCGTGCGCGATGGTTACGCCCAACGAGCCAATGATCAATGCCAGAGCCATTCGTTTCATAAAGATAGAAGCGACTTAATTAGTATCCTTCGCGGCGGGAAAATCAGGCGGCGGCAAGTTTATCTGTTTGCCCGTTTCCACCTTGTTGGCGCAATCCTGACACTCGCCCTGATCCAGCTCGGGACCAAAATGCGTGGTGTCCTGCCATTTTTGGCGCAGCCGGTAAGCATCCAGCTTGGTGAGGGTCACCTGCGGACACATAAGAATGATTAGCTCCCGGCGCTCCTTGCTAATTGATGTGCCACGGAACGCCGCGCCGATGAGAGGAATGCGCGAGAGATAAGGAATGCCGCTATAGTTTTTTTGTTTCTGATCTTCAATCAACCCACCCAGGATAATGGTCGATCCATTCGGAGCAGAAACATTGGTGCGGATATACTTTGTGTCGATCGTTGGGACCGAATTGCCGCTGATGATTACGTTTCCACCCTGCACGATACTGTCGATCTTCTGCAGAATATCGAGCGAGACTTCATTTTCCGAGTTGATCAAAGGGACAACCTCCAGTTGAAGCGCGACCTTCTTGTACTCAACGCTCGCGGCCACAGCTGCCTGGTTGACGATCGTCCCGGCATTCGTCAGCGTGCTCACCGGAACCGGAACCTCCTGGCCGGAAGCAATGATGGCTTTTTTGTTGTTGCTTGTGAACACCGTTGGTCGCGAAAGAATTTTGAACCGATTCGTGGACTCAAGCAGGTGCACAATAGCCGCCAGATAATTTCCAGCCGCGACATAAAGGTTGGTGCCACTGGCTACGTTCTGAATAATTTGGCTGAAATTGATCAGATTTGCGGGATCGATAACTCCATTTCCAGTGATCGGTCCGGGTGAAACGGAAGGAGCGACACCCGGAATTGGAATCGGCACGCTGGTATTGCGTGAGATGCCCACGAATTTTTTGTCGTATTTGGCGAACCAATCGACACCGAATTCTTCGTTGTTGCTAAGTGTCAATTGACCAATAACCGTGCTCAACGCCACCTGCGGCGCTTTGACGTCCATCTCGTCGAGGATCTTTTCCACCTTCACGACGACCTCGCGATTGCCGAGAACGATAATCGAGTTCGCCCGCTGATCGGCGATGAGCTTTGAGTTTCCGATGGTGACTGCTTTAGGCGTAGTGTCCACCGGCTGCGTGGAAAGCTCTTCGGAAATGTTGAGTGTGCCACCGCCAGCAGTGTTTGATTCGGTACCGCCCATCAAGGAACTTGCCCCACCCGTGTAATTCGACCGTTGTTGTTGTTGTCGTCCCTGCGACGGGGAAGCACCCGGAATCGGTCCGCCCCCGCCCGCGCCAGGGCCGCCGCCGCCCTCCGTCCCCGGTTCGGTCAACGCCTGCACGAGCACCGGGAGAACCTCACCGGCCGAAACGTATTTCAAATAGCGTGTGACAGGTTTCGCAAATTCAACATTTGCATCAAATTCGTGGATCAATTGACGGATGAACGGCATGTTGATCGGCCGCGTTACCACATGAATGCGGTTCGTGCGCACATCCGGCGTGAGTTTAATTTTACCCACGACTATTGCTTCTTCGGACAACAAAGTCCCGCCACCCGCCTCCATTGGCATGGGCTGCGGCACCCCCCCGGGCATCTTTACCTGGCGAATACCCGGTTGACCTGGCTGACCCGGTGTCTCGGTGCTCTTTTCGAAAATTTCCTTGAGCATGTCCACCACTTTGCTGGCATCGGCGCGCTCGAGCTTGATGAACTCGCTCACCACTTCCGCCGGCGCCACGTCCACCTGGTCGATCACGCCAGCAAGCTGCCGAATAATGTCGGCGTTCTGTGTCACCAGGAGGCTGGACGATTTTGGCAGGGCCAGAATGTTGATCGTGCCTGAGCTCCCTTGGAAATACGCCATCAACACCTGTTGAAGCTCCTGCGGATCCGCATACTGCAGCTTGAACAAAAAGCTGACCATGGGATTGCCCGCCGGAATGTCCGCCAGGTCGGAAATTATCGGCACCGGGGCCTTCCGAGGATTCTGGCCGGCCCCCACAACATCGACCAGGTCGCGACCGGCCGGAACAAGCGAAATCCCGTTCAGCGCCATGCTCATCTCGATGATCTTGATTGCCTCCTCGCGCGATACGTCTTTGGCGATGAAAATGTTCACCTTGCCCTGCACAAAATTGTCCATCACCAGTTTCTTGCCGGTGAGCTGTTCGTACAGATGCAAAACATCGACTACATCGCTGTTTGGAAACTGGAGCCGAACCGTCGCAGGCGTGGTGGGAGGAGCGGCCGGATCTGCCGGCGCAGGATTCGCTGCCTGAACAGCTGGCGGGGCCTCGGGACGCTTCGGTTCGCCCTGAGCTAAAACTGCGCTCACGCTGGCAAGCGCGAGCATCGCGATACAGAAAAGCCGGTGCACAGTCCTATCTGGGTGGATGGGCGACCGTAATAGATTTATGAGACCCGTCAACGTATTTCCCTTGGTTGATACCATCCTTTAATGCTGGTGCTGGATGCGGCAGGGCTGGTAGCTTACTAAGGATTACCGATGCTGCAAGCGATTCGCCCTTCAAATCCCGCGAACGGACGGGCGTTCATAGTCTTTTGTATCCTGATGGCGGCGATCATCTCCGCCGCGCCGGCAGAAACCCAAAACGCAACTGACGAGATCCGGTCCGTCCTCCGCGCGCAGCAGGACGCATGGAACCGAGCCGATATCGACGGATTTATGAATGGCTACGCGCGATCAGCATCGACCGTCTTCATTTCGGAAGACACAATCAGACGCGGCTGGGAGACCGTGCGCGAGCGTTACAAGGAAAAATATTCCGATCGCGCGAAGATGGGCGCGCTCACCTTTTCTGATCTCGACATTACGCTGCTTTCACCTGATGCGGCTGTTGTGCTAGGCCGCTGGAGCTTGAAGCGCGCAAATGACCAGCCGCATGGACGTTTCACACTCATCTTTAAACGCCTGCCAGAAGGCTGGCGTATTGTGCACGATCATACATCGGCGGCTCCGCCGAAGTAATTTCTTGGGCGTCCGTGTCAGACGCCAGCGTTTCTACGATTTTCGCAGCCGCGCGAGCAACTTCTCATGAATGTTGTCGAACCCGCCATTACTGAAAACCACGACCACGTCTTTCGGCTGCAGCATTGGAATAATTCGATCTACGATCGCGTCGGCGTTGCGTTCGTAAAATGCGAGCCTTCCAGCCTCGGCGATTGCAGACACAACCCGCTCTGGGTTTAATCGCTCAGCTTCGGGAATCTGTTCCAGCCTCGCCACCTGGGAGATGAAAACGCCATCGGCCAATTTCAGCGCCTCGGGAAGTTCTTGTTGAAAGATCGCGCGCCGAGTCGTATTCGAGCGCGGTTCGAAGAGAGCCCAGAGTCGTTGCCCATGATAGCGATGGCGCAGCGCCTGCAACGTTTGCGCGATCGCCGTCGGATGGTGGCCAAAGTCGTCGATCACCTTTACTCCGCGCGTTTCGCCGCGAAGCTCCAGTCGCCGTGCAATCCCGGCAAAACTCTTGAATGCAGCGTCGATTTTCGTCTTTGGCACATCATAAAACCGGGCGGCCATCGCAGCCATCGCAGCATTGTGCACATTGAATTCGCCAACGAGGGGAATTTCGAAAGTGTCTTCCCCGAGCTTGAACGTCGAGCCTTCATCCGAGTATGCGACGTCACGGATTCGCTGCGCGCAATTCTTCGAGAAGCCGACCTCGATCATTTGTGCGAGGCAATCTTTGGCCACTTCCACGCAGTTGGGATCGTCGCCATTCAAGAGCACCATTCCATTTTGAGGAACGATATTGAGTAAGCGCCGGAAGCTGAGCTTGATTTCGTCGAGATTCTTAAAGATGTCCGCGTGATCGAACTCAATGTTGTTTACGATCACCAGCTCCGGCAGGTAGTGAACGAATTTGGAGCGCTTGTCGAAAAACGCAGTGTCGTACTCGTCGCCTTCAATCACGAAATATTTCGAATCATTCAGACGCGCGCCCTGGCCGAAGTTTTTAGGCAGCCCAGCAATGAGATAACCAGGCTTGCGCCCCGCCTTTTCCAAGATCCACGCAAGCAACGCCGTGGTGGTTGTTTTGCCGTGCGTGCCGGTAACGACGAGGTTATGGCGGCCACGCAAAAAATAATTTTTCAGCACTTCCGGCAACGAGAGGTAAAACAGTTTTCTGTTCAGTACAGCTTCCACTTCCGGGTTGCCGCGCTTCATGGCGTTGCCGATTACCACCACATCCGCATCGGCCGGGATATTCTCTGTGTTGTAGCCTTTCTTCGGCGCGATGCCCTTCTCCTCGAGAAAGGTTGACATCGGCGGATAAACGTTTTCGTCCGAGCCGGTGACATTAAAACCCCGCTCTTGGAGCGCCACCGCCACCGACGCCATGGCCGTCCCGCCAATTCCGAGGAAATGAAAGTTCTTCGGCGCTTCCTTCACGGGCATTCTTTATGCCGCGTACCGAATTTCGCCAGCAAAACGAAAACGGTCTGTCATCAACAAGTCTTCGTTCGCGCAGCCGTCTTGAGAACGATTGCGGCGATGATGCCGGCAAGCAGCGAGCCAGCGAGAATACCCAGCTTTGCCGCGTTCACCGGGCGGCCTTCACCAAAGGCGAGCATGGCAATGAACAACGACATGGTGAACCCGATTCCCGCCAGCCACGCGTAGCCGAGCAGCGATCTCCATGAAATCCCGTCGGGAAGTTTTGCAATTCCGGATTTCACCGCAACAAAAGCTGCCGCAGTAATTCCGAGCGGTTTACCGATGATCAGGCCGGCCAATACTCCGATCCCGATGCTGGCGTACTGCACCGGTCCGCTAATTCTAACTCCAGCATTGGCAAACGCGAACAACGGCATCACCACAAACGCCGAGAAATTGTGCAGCGCATGTTCGAGCCGGAGAATCGGCGCGGTCGCGCCTTCGCTTGTATATCCGAGAGCAAAGAGCGTTTCCTGTTGCCCCTTGCTCGTCAGCACAAGCGAGTCCCCCGTCTCTGTGCGATCGAAGCGATCCAGCAAACCGCGCGCCTTGCGCGAAAACTCAGTCGCATTGATCCGAGTGTGTGGTGGGATCGTAAACGCCAGCACGACTCCAGCAACCGTGCCATGGATGCCGGACTCGTGCACGAAATACCAAAACACGATCCCAACAAGTAAGTACGGCCACAAATGGCTGACTCGGGTCGCGTTTAATCCGATCAGGATCAGCAGCAGCACTGCCGCGTTGCCCAGTGCGCTCCACGCAATCGTGTACGAGTAAAAGAACGCGATCACGAGTACCGCTCCCATGTCATCAACGATCGCTAGAGCGGTCAAAAATACTTTTGCCCCGATTGGCGCGCGCGGCGCAATCAGCGCAAGTGCGCCTAGCGCGAAGGCAATATCGGTCGCCATCGGAATGCCCCAGCCGCGCGCGCCGATCCCGGTTCTGTTGAACATCCAATAAATCGCCGCCGGCACGATCATTCCTCCGATCGCGCCGGCGATTGGCAGCGCAGCCTTTTTCACAGACGCCAGTTCGCCAACGAGCAGCTCGCGCTTAATTTCAAGACCGACCAACAGGAAGAACACCGCCATCAACGCGTCGTTGATCCACTGGTGCAGCGTCAGTGAAAGCGAGTGATCAACCATCCCAACAGTGAGCGGTATTTTCCAAAATTGCTCGTAAACGCTGGCCAGGGGTGAATTGGCCAGCATCAGCGCTGCGATTGCGAACAACAGCAGAATCGAACCGCCAACCGTCTCAGTCCGGAAGAAGCGCTGAAATGTCGTTGGCTGAATTTTCTTAACCACGAATAGGCACGAATGGACACCAATTCATAAGATGACGAAATCCGAATGTCGAAATCCGAATCAATGATCGTTTCCAGGTGGAACCCGCTGTCTTCAGCGCGTTGAGACGTAGCTGAGGCTTTGCCGCCCAGCCTTTAGTCCCGCCCTAGCTTGAGCGCAGGCGAATCACTAATCACTGGAAATCACGGAGCAGCTCTCTTTGCGCCGGATCAGCTATCAGCTCTTTCGATCACTACGGACGGGGCGCCGGAGTAGGGCGCGGCGAGCCGCTAGGCGTCGGAGGCGGTGTGAGACGAGGCGGCGGAGTCGGCCGCGGCGCCGCGGTCACGCTCGGCGAAGTGGTAGGTGGCGGTGTCAAACGCGGGGGCGGAGTGGGTCGTCCCGCCGACGTCGGACGCGGCCTCGGTGTCGGTGAGCATCGCTCTGTACATGCGGTTGGCGTAGGGGTAGGCGTAGCCGTCGGTGTTGAGCTAGCTGTGGGCATAGGGGTGATTGTAGCTGTAGGGGTAGCAGTTGCTGTTATGCTAGCTGTGCTCGTCGGCGTCAGAGTTGGAGTAACTGTGGATATAGCTGTGGGTGTCGCAGTCGGCGTATGACGAGCTGTCGGAGTTGGTGTGGGGGTACGAGTAGCCGTCGGTGTCGGCGTGGGTGTTCGCGTAGCTGTGGGTGTGGCCGTCGCAGTCGCAGTAGTTGTCGCGGTGGGCGTCGATGTAGCTGACGCAGTCGGGGTTGCGGTTGGTGTCGGGGTGCGAGTAGCTGTAGCCGTTGGCGTCGGAGTACGGGTAGCAGTTGGTGTTGCCGTGGCTGTTGCTGTCGCTTTCGGACTAGCTGTGGCCGTGGGCGTCGGCGTTGGTGTCGGTCCCGATTGCGCGCAGTACTTTCCGCCGGTATTCAAATCGACGGGACCCGTACCACGGCCACCCCAGACAATCATTTCACTGCCAGACCAGATTGCCGTGTGGAGGTATCGGGCGGCAGGTGCGTTGCTAATGCTGGTAGCGACCCAACTATCCGTAACCCGATTGTATCTGCCGCCGGTGTTCAAATATCCTGGATTAGTGCCGCCCCAGACGGTCATTTCAGTCCCAGTCCAGATTGCTGTGTGATTGCTGCGTCCGGCAGGCGCGTCAGTAATGCTTGTAGCCACCCAGCTATCGGTGCCTGGATTATATCTCCCGCCGCTATTCAAGTACATGCCGTTATAGCCTCCCCACACGATCATTTCGCTGCCGGCCCAGATTGCAGAACACGCTCGACCAGTGGGCGCATTGGTGGTGCTAGTGGCCATCCAACTATCTGTGGCGGGATTGTACCTACCGCCGGTGTTCAAGTAGCTCCCGTTATAGCCTCCCCACACAATCATTTCGCTGTCGGTCCAGACTGCGGGACACGATCGCGCCGTGGGCGCATTGGTGGTGCTGGTGGCTATCCAACTATCTGTGGCGGGATTGTACCTACCGCCCGTATTCAAATAGCCACTGACACCAAATCCGCCCCAAACGATCATTTCATTTGCAGTCCAGACCGCGGTACACACTCGAGCGGTGGGCGCATTGGTTGTACTGGTCGCTATCCAACTATCTGTGGCGGGATTGTACCTACCGCCCGTGTTCAAATCGCCACTGGCACCAACTCCGCCCCAAACGATCATTTCATTGCCAGTCCAGACTGCGGTACACACTCGAGCGGTGGGCGCATTGGTTGTACTGGTCGCTATCCAACTATCTGTGGCGGGATTGTACCTACCGCCCGTGTTCAAATCGCCACTGGCACCAACTCCACCCCAGACGATCATTTCGCTGCCAGTCCAGACCGCATTGTGATACTCCCGCGCCGCAGGCGCATTGGTGGTGTTGGTAGGCGCCCAGCTATCGGTGCTGGGGTTGTATCTTCCGCCGGTGTTCAAGTACCCACCGAAACCAAATCCGCCCCAGACGATCATTTCGCTGCCGGTCCATACCGCATTGTGATACTCCCGCGCCGCAGGTGCATTGGTGGTACTGGTGGCTGTCCAGGTATCATCGATGCACGGAGGATCTCCCGTGGAAATCTCTGGAAGAGTGAAGCTCGCGTTTCTCAACACTGTTGCCACCGACATGCTACGCACGTCGTTAGTCCGTGCAGACTTGAAGCCCCTCGTTTTGTCTTGCTGCGGGTCAGCAATCAAGCGATCTCCTAACACCGGTCTCGCCAGGCACTCAGCGATCACGAACGGATCATTGCCGAGCCCTTCAAAGAGTTCGCCTAACACCTCAGGCTGCCTGGTGTACTGTGCCATGCGGTCCATCTCGGCTTGTAACTGGTCGGCAGTAATTGGGTGTTGCCAGTAATCTTCCAGCGCTTGTGATTTCCTAAGGTAATCTTCCACTTTCTTTTGCAACTGCGCCTGAGACATCACTTCATCGAGTAAAGGCTTTGGATCTAGGCGTTCTTTTGGCCAGATGCGGTGACGCCAGTAAACTTCCTCAATGGCTCGCTGATACGCTACGCGTTCGGAGAAAGTGAGCGTCAACCTGGGAGATGTTGCCGCTGCCTTTTGGAATTGCGCTTCTGAGTTGATCCCGCGGCTGCGGGACTGTGCCAGCGCGAATGGGATCGCGGAGACAGCAAGGAGCGCAAGCAGGATCAACGCGCTCCAAAGCAGCTGCGCTTTGATGGAGGAGTCAGCTTGCTTTTTCATGGTTTTGGAATCCGCAGCGTGTACAGAGCGCGGTGCATGACGAGGAGCACGTTGTGGCCGAAACGGTCGCTGCGGGTCAAGATTTTTCTTTAAAAATGGGAAAATTTCTGTGTGAAAACGTGAACCAGCGATCGTTTCCGAGGCTTTTTTCTGTAAAGGCAGCCGTGCGGGCTACGACACAACGCAGGCGGCACCCCTGCGCTACAGCGTGAACGCAGAGTGCAAGTTACTTTTTCTGATGGACTCTCTGGGTAGTCAAGATTGGCAAAGGCATTTGCCATGAAGAACTCGCTTCTGCTGCGAACACAAACCTTGTGTGTAGATCCTGACGCACGCGAGGACGCATGCGCTACCTTCAACTACTGATCACTTATCACTTATCACCCGCGAAACCAGGGGCCTATGGGCGCGGTCTCGGGGTAGGCCGTGGCCGCGGGGTTGGCGTAGCTCGCGGGGGTGCGCTTGGAGTTCCTGTTGGAGTTGCTGTATTTGTAGCTGTAGCTGTTGGCGTGATCATCGGTGTATGTGTGGCCGTAGGCGTGGCCGTCGGTGTGTGCGTGGCTGTAGCTGTAGCTGTTGGTGTCATTATAGATGTAGCTGTTGCCGTAGCAGTGGGAGTGGGAGTTGGTGAGCCGCCGCCAGCGCAGAAGATTTCCATGTCGGCTGCCGGAGCGCTGGGCTCATAGCCGCCTGCCAGC
>QHRD01000058.1 GCA_003220005.1 Verrucomicrobiota bacterium
GCACAGCGGATGGAATGCCCTCGGCGCATTTCGAGCACACTGTCCTGGTCACAAAGGATGACCCGGAAATTCTGACATGGCGCGCAAAGACGCAATTGAAGTAGAAGGCACAGTCGTCGAGCTGCTGCCTAATACCATGTTTCGGGTCGAGCTGGCCAACGGCCATCATGTCCTGGCGCATATCTCCGGGAAAATGCGGTTGCACTTCATTCGGATCTTGCCAGGCGACAAAGTTATGCTAGAGATTTCACCCTACGATTTGTCGAAAGGGCGAATTACTTATCGCCAAAAATGATGACGCGGCCGCCCCGCGTTTTCGATTTCGCGGATTATGAAAGTACGACCATCAGTAAAAAGACTTTGTGCCAGTTGCAGGATCGTGAAGCGCAAGAACGTTGTGCGCGTGATCTGCAAGAACCCTCGCCACAAACAAAGGCAAGGGTGATAGGTGAGAAGAGATGAGTGATTAGTTATGCCAAGATTACTCGGAGTTGAAATTCCAGCGGACAAGCGCATCGAAGCGTCGCTCACCTACATTTACGGGATCGGCTTTAGCACGGCTCGGCGCATTCTCGAGCAGACCAACATCGACCCGAACATCCGCGCGAAAAATCTTACACCGCAGCAGTTGAACGAGATCATTCACGCCATTACAAACAACAAGATCAAAATTGAAGGCGATCTCCGCCGCGACGTGCAAAGCAACTTGAAACGTCTGCAGGCGATCAATTCTTATCGCGGCATTCGTCACCGGAAAGGCTTGCCTGTGCGTGGCCAGCGCACTTCTACGAATGCCCGGACACGCAAGGGGCCGCGCAAGACCGTCGGCGTGATCCGCAATCCTGAAGCCAAAGCCGGCAAAGTTTAAGACTCATTAGAATTATGGCTGAGCCAGAGAATCCAACCAATCCCGCAGCCGCGGGAGAAGAACCGAAAGCCGAAGAGCCGAAATCGGCGCCGGTGCCGGCAGCTTCGCAGCAAGACGAGAAGGCGACAGGTTCAAAGTCTCAGGATAGCGAGAAGGCGCCAGCTTCAAAGTCGCAGGAAGGCGACAAGGTGCCAGCTTCAAAGGCTGACGCAGCCAAACCTTCCAAAAAACCAGCCAAGCCAAAAAAAGAACAGCCAGCCCCAGCCGCAGCAGCTTCGGAAAGCCTTTCACTTTCGCCTGACGTTGAGAAAGCGAAGATCGTCAAAGCAAAAGGCAGCAAGAACGTTCATTCAGGCATTGCCCACGTGCTGGCGACCTTCAACAACACTATCGTGACCATCACCGACATGAAAGGCAACGTGATCGGGTGGTCGAGCGCTGGCAAGGTGGGCTTCAAAGGTTCGCGCAAGAGCACGGCGTACGCAGCGCAAATGGTCGCGCAGGACGCCTCACGGCAGGCCATGGGCCACGGCCTGAAAGAAGTGGAAGTATTAGTCAGAGGACCGGGAGCCGGCCGCGAATCCGCCGTGCGCGCCTTACAGGCAATCGGACTCGATCTCACGGTTATTCGCGATGTCACACCGGTGCCGCATAACGGTTGTCGTCCGCCGAAACAACGCCGCGTCTGATGCTCTCAACTCTCAACTTTCTGAAATGGGCAGATACACAGGACCAAAAACGAGAGTGAGCCGGCGCTACGGGGTGCCGATTTTCGGTTCCTCCAAGGCGTTGGAGAGAAAAAACTATCCACCCGGGCAGCACGGCCCGAGAGGTTCCCGGCGCAAACAATCGGAGTACGCGATTGCGCTCGGCGAAAAACAGAAGCTGCGCTACCAATATGGACTTCTCGAACGGCAATTTCGGAGGATTTTCGAGAAGGCGCTGAAGAAGCGCGGTGTGACAGGTGAAACACTTCTTCAACTATTGGAGACCCGTATCGATAATGTCGTTTACCGACTTGGTCTTGCCAATACCCGCAGCGCTGCGCGCCAGCTTGTGTCGCACGGTCATGTGCTGGTCAACGGGCGCACCGTGAACATCGCCTCTTACAACGTTAAGGCGGGCGATGAAATCACGATTAAGGATAAACCAAAATCTCGCCAACTGGTGCTGCGCAATCTTGATCTTACGCAAATTGTTCCCGTGCCCGACTGGCTGACCGCCGATCGCGACGCGCTCAGCGGCAAAGTGACGCATATCCCCTCCCGGGAAGAGATGCAGCCGATTGTAAACGAACAGCTCATCGTCGAGCTGTATTCCCGGTAGGGCCGTCAACCCGAGCGCTCGGAACGATTCAGACTAATCGGCTCGTACCTTCGAGGTACTCCAGCGCTTTGTCGTAACTTTTGCGCTCGAGATAATGCGCCAGCTGGGGATCAGCTGGCTTTGGAAGCGCCGCCTGTAACTGCTCGATCTTTTCAGAGACTGCGCGCAATCGCGCGATGTGTTTTGCCTCGTCGCGACGGCTTTTTTCATCCCGAATGACTATCAGCCGTTCTCGCAGAGCCGCTGCTAAATTGACAAGAGCGTTTTCCATTCAGTAACCATGTATAAACCCGCCTACGCCAACGTTACGGCGAGGCAGGCACGAATCGACACGAATCATTTGCCGAAGTCTCTCTGAATTAGTGTTCATTCGTGTCCATTCGTGGTTATCACCTCTCAGCGGTGATCAACCCCGGACAGCAACTGTCGCTTCGCCTCAAGCCAATCCGACTCGGCGTCGCCCGGCAGTGCAAACCTACGGCGTCGCTCGGAAATGAAATACGCGCGCAAACGAACTTGTTCGTCCGACGGCTCTGCTGGTCCTCCAGCATCTGGAGGGATGGAAGCCGTTGTTTTTTGCGCGGTCGCAATCTTTTTTTCGCGCGTTCCCGGCTTTTTCCGGCTTGTTGGTACGCGGCGCGACTGAGACGCTTTAACTGCGGTCGATCCGGCAACTTCTGGCGACGTTTGATTTTTGCTTTGGACAATTTTGGTCTTTTTCGGCACAGATTGATTGGTGTTGATGATTTCAATTCGTTTAACGCGCTTCGAAGGGTTGGCAAGTGCTTTCTCGCCGTCCCTAGATTAAGGGAGACGCATTGGCATGAGACATTTCGTTTTCCGCTGGGCTGTGACAACGGTTGCCGTATTCGTGGCTGCGCCCATTGTGGGCATTAACTATGGTGGCCGCCTCGATTGCCTTCTAGGTGCATCGCTTCTGCTTGGTCTGGTAAACGCTTTTATCCGACCCGTCCTGTTGTTGTTGAGCCTGCCGTTGATCCTCGTCACGCTCGGCATATTCATCCTAGTCATCAACGCGCTGCTGCTAAAATTCGTAGGCGAGATCGTGTCATGTTTTCAAGTCCCTGGATTTTGGCTCGCGTTTTTCGGCGCGACCATTATCTCCATCGTGAGCTGGCTGCTGAGCGCATTTTTTCGCGGGAGCGACGGGCGCGTGCATGTGTTGACGCATCACACTCAGATTCGGCGCGTCCGAGGCCGGGTGATCGAAGAAAAGCAACGCGACAGTGAACGGTAGGGGCATCGCGCTGCGATGTCCGGACGGCGCAGCGCACCGTCCCTACCTAACCGAGATACTTGCTTAGCCGCGAGCGGAGTTCTGTGCGCGCGCGAAAGAGTACGCTTTTTATAGCGGGAACGGAGAGATCGAGGACGTCGGCGATTTGCTCGTAGCTAAGCTGTTCATACCTGCGTAACACCAGTGCGAGCCGCTGGGCTTCTGGCAGCTGCAAAATCGCTTCCTCGATCGTTTGCTGAAGTTCGGACTCCAAAAGAGACGCATCCGGCGCGAGATTCATCTCATCCTTTACAGGCGGATCTTCAACGCCCGGCTCCGGCTGAAGCGGGACATGCGCGTGACGCTTTGTCCGGCGCATCTCGTTGAAAACCAGGTTGCGCGTGATCTTCAAAAGCCACGTGGTGAATTTCGCGCGCGGGACATATCGGCGCGCGCTTTTCCAGACTCGGATAAAGACCTGCTGCGCGATGTCTTCTACGTCCGAATTGCTGCCCAGCATCCGCGCCACCGTGCCCGCCACCAAGGCTTGGTGCCTTTCAACCAGTTCCTCGAACGCGCTGGTATCACCCCGGCTCACCCGCCGCATCAGCCGCACGTCTTCAGCGTCGGCCTCCGATCTCCCCTGATTTCCTGGATCGCTGGCAGCCATCGGTCAATTAGACGGTAGCATCGGCTGAAGCTTGCGGAAAATGTGACGGACGGAAAGCATCTGCGTCTCTGTCCTTCGAAGCGCAACAGTCTGCATCAGCCGAGATACCTTGTCGCCTCTCCCCCGCAGCGCGAGGCAACTCGTATGCCTGCATCACATTTTATCCATCCAACCATCGGAACCCGCACGATAGTTCCTTCTGAAGCGCGGCTACGGTTTTTGTTGCAAGCTGGAAGCGCCCTGTGCATTCTTGATCGCAATATGTTGTTGTAGCCGCCCGGATCAATTATCTGCTTATTTCAAAAGAACTAAGGCCGATCGCCGAAAAGGTTGAGGCAGGCCAGCGAATCTCAGAGGCCGACGCAGTCGCGCTCTACGGCTCAAACGACCTCAACGCGCTAGGAATGATCGCTAACATCTTGCGCGAGCGAAAAAATGGCAACTACGCGACCTACATCCACAATCGTTACATTAATTATTCAAACATCTGCATCCTTTCCTGCCAATTCTGTGCGTTTGCGGCGAAGAAGCGTGATGGGCACGCCTTCGAATACGCGATCGATGAGATTATTAGCGCTGTCCGGGGGGCACTGCCCCTTCGGATCACCGAAGTTCACATGGTTGGCGGGCTGCACCCGACGCTCAAGAAAGAGTGGTATCTCGATCTTTTACGGCGTCTGCGCGCACTTGATCCCCAGCTTCACATCAAGGCGTTTACCGCGATTGAGGTTCGTCATTTGGCTCAACGAATCTTTCGCATGCCGATCCGCAACACTCTGGAAACGCTACGCGAAGCCGGTCTCGGATCGATCACCGGCGGCGGCGCTGAAATTTTCGATCCCGGCGTGCGTGATCAAGTTTGTCGTGGAAAGGAAACCGCCGACGAATGGCTGGATGTCCATCGCATGTGGCATGAAATGGGAGGCCGCAGCACCTGCACGATGCTTTACGGTCACATCGAAACTCCTGCTCAGCGGGTGGATCACTTGCGGCAGCTTCGCGAGTTACAAGATGAAACGCTCGGGTTCACTGGCTTTGTTCCTTTTGCATTCGAGCCATCCCAATCCCACGGGGTTCTTGCCAACATCAAACGCGCCTCTGCATTCGAGCAGCTTCGCAACCTGGCGGTCAATCGAATTTACCTCGACAACATCGAACATCTCACGGCTTACTGGGTCAGCCTTGGTCTTCCGCTTGCACAGGTCTCGCTCAACTACGGCGTGGACGATTTGCACGGCACAATTTTGGAGGAAAAAATTTTCTACATGGCCGGCGCGACGACACCGCAGCAGCAAACCGTGGCCGCGCTCGAACACGCGATCCGGGAAGCCGGCCGCGTGCCCGTGCAGCGCGACAGTTATTATCGGCATTTGAACGGCGCTGGGCGGATCGACCGGTCTGACGAGCGCGAATTGATCTGCGCGTGAGGCTGAACGTGATAGTGATCGGTGAAGAGTGATCGGAGTCGCAATTTCCTGATCACAGATCACTGATTACGGATCACTGTTATTCTGTGAACGCGTTCCGCATCGGCTGCGTAAAATATTTGAACGCGCATCCACTCATTCACGGCTGGTCCGGCGAAGTCGAGTTCGATTATCCGTCGGTGCTGTGCAAACGATTGGCCAATGGCGAGCTCGATGTGGCGCTTGTCTCCAGTTTCGAATTTTTGCGCAACCCAATTTATCGAATCGTGGACGATGTTTCCGTTTCATCCGACGGCCCGGTGTATAGCGTTGTGGTCGCGCATTACGGGAACCTCTCCCAGATCAAAGAAATCGAGCTCGACCCTGCATCACAAACTGCGGTCAATCTCTTGCGTTGTCTTCTCGCCGAGTTCGAATTGACTCCGCGTTTGATCCGCCCTGCTCCGGGGAGCGCAGGCCGCCAGTCCGCCACCGGACGGATTGGCCGTGGCGAACCTGTCGTGTCTGGCAGCCTGCCGGACACAAAAGCGCGTCTCCTCATTGGCGATCAAGCAATTCGCTTTCGCAAAAGTCATATGGGCGAATTTCAATTTTGGGACCTTGGCGAGCAATGGAAGAAACTTGTCGGCCTTCCATTCGTGTATGCGCTCTGGTTGATTCGCCCCGAAGTCACTGATGCGAAAACGATCGCGAATCGCCTGCGTGCTTTGCGCAATGAAAACCTTGCGAATCTCGATCAACTGATTGCGGGCACTGTAGCGGGGGTCGGCGACCCCGGTTCTTCAAAGCAGCTCGATCCCGATTTTCTCGGCCGCTATTACCGCGAACATCTTCGATTCAGCTTTGGTGAAGAAGAGAAAGAAGGTCTGAGAACCTTCGCAGACCTATGCGCAACGCATGGCTTGCTTGAAAGATGCGATTTCAAGTTCAAGCTCGTGTAGGACAAGAAAAGGTTTCGAAGGACTTCTCGGTGTTCGGAAATTACGGCTTCTCGAGTCACTACCGAAGATACAAGTGCTTCGGACCGTCTTGTCAGGAAATCCTGCGCGAATAAACTGATCGGTGCAGCACCGATGGATTTTAGCGCCACGTGAGGAATTGAACGGCGGCGCAATTTCGTGGAGCGAAATTTGCGGGTCCGAGTGCATCGCGCGATTGCTTTTACGAAAAGGATTTCACTCAGCACAGGAAGTTGAATATTTCCTGCGACCACGTCTTAGGTCGTTGAGCGATCCGTTTTTGCTCCCGCAAATGGACGTGGCGGTTTCTCGCGTTTTTGCCGCGCTGGATCGGCGCGAACGCATCGTCCTCTTTGGGGATTACGACGTGGACGGCGTGACTTCGCTGGCGTTGCTCAATGAAATGTTGCGCGCCTACGGCGGCCCGCCGGAACTGTTTTTGCCGTTGCGGAGGGAGGAAGGCTACGGCTTGAGCCGGGAAAGTGTCGAGCGTTGTCTCGAACAACATCGACTGCAATTGCTTATCGCCGTTGATTGCGGCACGTCGTCAGTGATTGAAATCGCGGATCTTAACAAGCGCGGAGTGGACGTGATGGTGCTGGATCATCATGAACCAAAATCCGTGCTGCCCGACTGCGTGGCGATTGTGAATCCGAAGCTGACGGAATGTGGCTTCGACTATCTCTCCAGTGTTGGGATCGTTTTCAAACTCTGTCACGCGCTGTTGAAGACGCGGCCATTGCCCGGCTTCGATTTGAAATCAAAACTCGATCTTGTGGCGCTCGGCACGGTCGCGGACATCGTACCATTGCGTGGCGAGAACCGTGTTCTGGTCCAACGCGGCGCGCTCGAGATCGCGCGGACTTCGCGTATTGGTCTGCGGAAATTGATGGAAGTCGCCGGAGTCCGGCAGCCGATTTTGCCCGATCACATTGGTTTCCAGCTCGGCCCGCGATTGAATGCTGCGGGGCGTTTGAGCACAGCCGAAAAATCTTTGCGACTGTTGCTTACTCAGGACGAAAGCGAAGCAGTAGTGCTCGCAAGCGAACTGAATCAGCAGAATCGCGAACGCCAGGAGGTGGAACAGCAAATCTTCGATGCGGCAGTAGAGAAGATCGAGAGCGAACTCAATCCCAAGCGTGAGGCAGCCATTGTAGCGGGCGCGCGCGGCTGGCACCCGGGCGTGCTTGGCATCGTCGCTTCACGGATCGTTCGCAAATATCATCGACCCGCGATTGTGATCGGTTCCGACGAGAACGGAGTCGGCAAGGGAAGCGGGCGAAGCATCGAAGGATTAAACCTGGTTGAAGTGCTGAATCGTTGCGCTGACAGCCTTGACAAATTCGGTGGACATGAGATGGCGGCCGGGCTGGCGTTGCGCGAGGAAAAATTCGATCGTTTTGCCAAAGCATTTTGCAGCGCCGCCCGCGAGCTTCTTTCCGATGAATCATTGCAACCTTGTCTGCAACTCGACCATGAGCTGGCATTTAGCGAGATCGATGTCGAGTTTTTGGCCTGGCACGAAATGTTGCAGCCGTTTGGAAATGGGAATCGGCAGCCCCTGTTTCTTGCACGTAAAGTCGAGCCAGTTGCTCCGCCGCGCGTCATTAATGAAAAGCATCTGCGCTTTCGTTTGCGTCAGGGCGATCGCCATCGGCGCGCGGTTTATTTTAACGGCGCGGCAACTCAATTGCCTCCGCCGCCATGGGACGTTGCGTTCCGAATTCGCGCGGATGAATACGAGGGTGAAACGTTGGTTGCCATGTACGTCGAAGCGGTGAGAGCAGCGGAACCAATTTGAAACAGCAAATTTCAACATCCAATTTCCAGAGAAGCTTCCAGCATCCAATTTTACGGAAATCAGGGCGGCTCTTGTTGATTATTAAAGCTTGGAGTTTCTCTGGATGTTGGAGCTTGGTGCCTGGAGCTTCGTATGATCGACGCCTCGCAAAAACTTGAAGAGCTCAATTGGATCCCGCGTCCGAAAATTCTCGCGCTGCGGCGTCTCGGGATTGAGACGGTGGAAGACTTGCTTACTCATTTTCCCCGGCGCCACGAAGATCGCACCGAGTTCCCGCGTTTCCCGCGCGAAGAAAGCGACCTTCCGGTCTGTCTTTGCGGTGAGGTGATAAAAACTTCGCTGCGTCGTTTTGGTGGCTGGAAAAAAATCTTTGAGGCCACGGTGCAAGAATCGCAGGCAAATGCTCTGAGTGAGCCGCTGGTGTGCCGGTGGTTCAACCTGCATTACGTGCAAAAAATGATCGCGACCGGTCAGCGCATCGTTGTCTTTGGCAAGCCGCGTCTGCGCGGAAAGCGAATCTGCATGGATCACCCAGAGTTTGAGGTCATCGAAAACGACGAAGAAATATCGATTCACTTTCGCAGGATCACGCCCATTTATCCCGCAACGGAAGGTCTTTCGCAGCGGGCGCTGCGCAGCATGGTTTATCGCCTTCTAAGTGAACTTGCCGATCACTCCTTCGCAACGCTGTTGCCGCGCGCGCTAATGAGTGGTGAGATGACGCGGGCGACGGCCGTTCGTGCCATTCATTTCCCCGAAACCTGGGAGGAGAGGGATTCCGCGCGCGAGCATTTGGTGCTCTCCGAATTTTTCGCGATGCAAATGTTGATTGCATCACGGCGTGCCGATGCATCGATTCGCAGCGGCCAGGCGCACTGCGGGCCTGGCGCGTTGCTCGATAAATTTTTGAAGTCGCTTTCGTTCGAATTGACTGCTGCGCAGAGAAAAGTCATCGCAGAAATCCGGTGCGACCTCGCGGCTGAGCATCCCATGAATCGTTTACTGCAAGGCGACGTTGGCTCAGGCAAAACGGTTGTCGCCATAGCGGCGATGCTCCTTGCGGTTGAAGGTGGATATCAGGCTGCGTTTATGGCGCCGACGCAAATTCTGGCCGAGCAACATTACGATGTGTTGCGGCGCTGGCTCGAGCCGCTCGGCGTACGCGTCGCACTGCGAACAGCCGCGCGACAGGAAGAGAGCGGGCCACTACCGCTGTTTGCGCAGACTCCGGTTCCGGGTAGCGCACGCGTCTCGCGTGTTGGCGACGGCGTCGCGCCGTCGCGGACTTTACATGAGACGAACGTTACAGCCCGCGCGCATTACTCTCGCCGACGGCTACCCCACTTCGAGAAACCGTGGGCGATTTACGCCGTGACCATCGGCACAAAGCGGGGTCGTTGCCTCTTGCCAAAGGAGCGGACGATCGTTCTGGATTCGCTGCGTTATCTCCACAACGAACGTTACGAACTGTTCGCGGCCTGCGTAATGCCCGATCACGTGCATCTCCTGATTCAGCCTTGGCCGAAGGACGATAACGAAAAGGGGAGTGTGGTCTTTTGGCCATTGAGCGAGCTGATGCATTCGATCAAATCATTTTCTGCTCACAAAATTAACGAGATGGAAAAAAAGACGGGTCCAGTTTGGGAAAAAGAATCATTTGATCGTTATGTCCGATCGGATCGCGATCTCCAGGAAAAGTTTTATTATATTTGCAGAAATCCCTGGGACTCGGGAGTTGCAAAACAGAACGAGGATTATCCGTGGATTTGGACACAGGATGATGAGGTCCGGAAGGAAAGATTGTTTCGGCGGGACGCCGAAACGAGCATGCGGGATGCGTGCGCTACCCAATCCGGGATCTCGTTCGGGACGAATGAACCGCAGATCATCGTCGGGACGCACGCATTGCTCTACGAATCAGTTTCGTTTTCGAATCTTGGGCTCGCTGTGATTGATGAACAACACAAGTTTGGAGTGGCGCAACGCGCCCGATTGACTTCGCGCGAACCCGCGCCCGATGTGTTGGTAATGACCGCCACGCCGATCCCCCGTACATTGACTATGACGATTTACGGCGACCTCGACGTTTCAACCATCGATGAGATGCCGCGGAACCGCGGAAAAATCGTCACCGCGGTTCGTGATGAGTCGAAGCTACCTGAGGTCCTTGCGTTCTTGCGAAGTCAATTGGAAAGGGGACGCCAGCTCTACGTGATTTATCCGTTGATCGATGAAAGTGAAAAACTGGATGTGAAAGCGGCAGCAGCGGAGTACGAAGTATGGCAACAGCGTTTGCATCCGTTTCGCTGCGAATTGATTCACGGCCGAATTCCAGCGCCAGACAAACAGAAGATCATGGAACGTTTTAGGTGCGGCGCCACGAACGCGTTGATCAGCACGACCGTGCTCGAGGTCGGTGTCGATGTTCCTAACGCCAGCGTGATGCTGATCGAAAACGCCGAGCGATTTGGTCTGGCTCAAATGCATCAACTGCGGGGGCGAATCGGCCGCGGCGAGCATAAATCGTATTGCATCTTCTTGACCTCGGCTCGGGCGAAGGAGGCCTCGGCAAAGCTCGCCGTTTTGGAAAGAACCAGTAATGGCTTTGAAGTGGCGGAAGCGGACTGGGATTTGCGGGGCCCGGGCGATTTGCTCGGCACGGCACAAAGCGGTCTGCCCGCGCTTAAGATCGGTCACTTAAAGACGGATGCGCATTTGATGCGGCGCGCGCGCACGGCCGCCATGTCGATCGTTCAGGCGGATCCGCGGCTGGAATCGCCTGAGAA
>QHRD01000057.1 GCA_003220005.1 Verrucomicrobiota bacterium
TGGCGTCGCTTGGCCTGGACATGCAACAAGTGGGAGCCGATCTCACCGCAGCCATCGGCGGAAATTATGTCAATCGTTTCAACATCGCCGGACGCAGTTACAAGGTCATTCCGCAAATCAAGCGGATTGATCGGCTGAATCCGCAGCAGTTGGAGAATATCTACGTAAGCGGGCCGAACAATAAGCTCATCCCACTGAGCACTGTTGCGACGATCAAGCACAAGACGGTAGCTCGTTCGCTCAATCGGATGCAGCAGCTTAATGCCGTCGCCATCAGTGGAGTTCCAACGCGATCGCTCGATTCAGCATTAAAATTTCTCGAAGACGAAGCGCGCAAGATTTTGCCCAAAGGTTACGTGATCGATTACACCGGTGAGTCGCGCCAGTTGCGGACGGAGGGTGACAAGTTTGTTCCTGTGTTTGTGTTGGCGATCGTTTTGATCTTTTTGGTGTTGGCCGCGCATTTTCGGCGCGGTCATCTTCATGTTTTTGAAAATGCCGTTTGGAACGTTCTTCACCAACGGTTGGACCACGTCGTTAAATATTTACTCGCAGGTGGGTTTGGTCACCCTCGTCGGGCTTGTCTCCAGAAATGGGATCCTGATTGTGCAGTTCGCGAACGAAATGCAACGCAAAGGCATGGACAAACTTGGTGCGGTGGCACAAGCCGCCCGGATTCGGTTGCGACCGATCATGATGACGAGCGCCGCCACTGTCGCAGGTCATTTGCCGCTGACGCTTGTGAGCGGCGCCGGTGCAGCCGCCCGAAACTCAATCGGTCTCGTGCTCGTCGGCGGGATGACCATCGGAACCATCTTTACGCTTTTTATCGTGCCGTCGCTCTACATGCTCATCGCAAAACAACATCACGAAAAATCTCTCATGGACGTAGGCTGGGAGGATACACCCGAAGACGTAGATCTTGTGCCTGAAATGGCGCCTGCACTCGCACCGGATGGGAACGATAACGGGTGGAAAAAAGGATGACCGATTCGTAGTAAAAAAACAAAAGCCTCAGTGAGTTTCCTCACTGAGGCTTTGTTTTTGCAGCGGATCTCCCACAGGCCGCTGCTCACTCCGGAGATTTCTCGCGCTTTTTGCTCTAGCGCATTTTATCTGCTGTTCTATCACGCCTCGGCCGATCGGCGTCGGCCCAAAGGCGATCGAGTGACCAGCCTTTGCCACCGCAATGAAGTTTTGCCCCCTGTTTTGGCAGAGGAAAAACCCTTCTTCACCTTGGAGCAAGTTTGCCAAGTCCAAGCCGCTTACCGGCACGTTGATTTGGAGTTTCATTTGCTTTGTTCCCCTTTCTGTTTGCTATGTTCCCTTTCTGTTTTAGCTCTCACGTTCGCGTGCTGCTCGATGGTCGCAAGGTAACTTAGGTTGCCTTTTTAATTTTCAGATTATTGAACGTTTTCAGAATCACGCGCTGTCTAACGTTGAGACAACGAAGCGGCGATTGTGCGAGCGCGGGGGCGGGACGTGCAGCGATCGAAAGGAAATCTCAGAGCACGGCATAACTCAGAACCGGTCATCCATCCGGCATTGGAAAGACCTTTGCTCAGCCTACACCGGGCGTTGGACATCAATTCCTTTTGGAAGGCTGTTCGGCAGGTAGTCTCCGCTACGATGCCGACGTGTGTAATCGGTCTCACGTTTCGGCGGCACCCAGCCTTGCCGATAATCGCCAGATGGACATCACCCATGCCGGAGGATTTCTTCGCTGCCGAACCTCTTAAAACTTATCTTGCCAGCCCAGCTCGCAAAAAGTTAGTGCGCCTGAGCGATCTTTTCCACAATCGCAGCAGCTTCGTCAGATCGGTTCTTTATCGGCGCTACATCGCGCCACAAAAACGTGCACACTGTTTTTGTCTGTTTTTTTGGAAACGCCAGAGGCTCATTTGCGGTATCGCGATCATGCGCACTGCAGAGCAAGGCGATTTGTCGCCCGCCGAGGTGAAATTGCTTCGCGAGCTTTATCCCCAATTCATGACTGCACTTTGTCGAATGGAGTCGCTCGAGCATGAACGGTCAGTGCGAATGGATTTCGAAGCATTCCTGAGTCGGCTGCCGTTGCCGACAATCATCCTGCAATGGAACTTAAAACCAATTTATCAGAACCGTGCAGCGCGCGACTTCTGCGCAGTGTGGGAAAAAGGACCCGAGGAGGCCAAACGAACGAAAGCGACCTCACCGATTCCATCGGCGATACTGGATCGATGCCGTCTTCTCAAACTGCAGTGGGCAGAGGCGGAACGCGGAACGCTTTCGGGGCCACGCCTAAATTTCAAAGAAGAACACGTCTGTCATCCGCGACTGCCTCATTTGCGTGCGATTATCCATCTGAGGCAGGCGAGATCGGCCGGCGTAGTACGGCCCCATTTCCTCATTGAGTGCGAGGATTTGAGTCGCAACGGAAACGGGAGCAGCAGACTCGCGAACTCCCGGCTGCCGGCTCTCGCACGGCTCACCAGGCGTGAACAGGAAGTTGCACGACTCGTGTGTAGTGGACAAAGCAACAAAGAAATCTCCGATACGGCTCACTTGAGCGTGGCGATGGTGAAAAAGCATCTGCACGCGGTTTTCCGAAAACTTGAAGTCCCCAGCCGCAGCCGGCTCGTCGCGCTGATGCTCTAAGACGGATTCGAGTTGGCGAGCGCGGGCAAGGCACAACGGTTCAACGCCGTGGCTTTTCGATCTCTTTGCGCTCGATGCGCACAGCGTACCTGCGCGGTTCGAGCAGTCCTCCAAATTCACTGGCGTAAACCTGCGTAAACTCAGCGCCGAAAAGCAAAATCTGCGACGAATAATAAACCCAAAGAAGCAGTGTAATCAGCGAACTGGCCGCGCCATAAGCCGAAGCGGCGGTGCCGCTGCCAAGGTATAAGCCAAGCACCCATTTGCCGATCACAAAGAAAAGCGTCGTTATAATGGCGCCCACCCAAATGTCACGCCAGCGGATTCGCACATCAGGAAGAATCTTAAAGATCATGCCGAAGACTGCGACGATCACTGCGAAATCGAAGATGAGATAAACGCTGACAGCAATGGTGAGGCCGCCCGGCAACCGTGCTTGGATGTAATGACTAAAACCTTTCAACAGCGCTTCGATCGTGAGCGACACCAATAACAGGAAACAAACTCCAGCAACCATCGCGAAAGACAGAAAGCGGGCGCGCAGAAATCTCCAAATCCCGCGTTCTGGCTTCGCTTTTACGCCCCAGATCGCGTTCAACGCATCCTGCAACTGACCGAATACGCCGCTTGCGCCGAATAAGGCCAAAGCGATCCCGATGATAGTGGCGAGCGTGCTCTTGCTGGACGCGGCAGCAGTCCGCGCGATGTCTTGCACGACTTGAATGGCGCTTTTATCGAGAAAATAACTCATCTGCTCGGTGATCTTGCTCCAAGCGCCCGCAGGATCGTCGCGGAAAACTACTCCAATGACCGCAAGCAGGAGGAGAATGAGCGGCGCGAGCGAGAACACGGTGTAGTACGCCAGCGCCGCGCCCAATTGTGGCGCCTTATCGCTTAGCCATTGCTCCGTTGTCAGCTTCAGTAATTTCCAGCCAGTAGCGAAGATTGATTTGGGCGTTCGGCCGTTGCTCATACGAAGATCCTCCATCTTGGAAATCGCGCCGGACGAGGAACCAAGACGGACAATGTCTTCCGGAAAGAAATTCGATGTGGCGCAGCCGCATTTTCTTATCGAGTGCCAAGAATTGCGCCGTCACGCTGCTCTATCTACGAGGTCGGCAGCGAGCGCCCGTTTGCCGCATTTCGTCCGGCTCACCAGGCGCGAACAGGAAGTTGCGCGACTTGTCTGCGAACGGCGGAGTAATCAGGAAATCGTTTGATTTCGCTCGCGCCAGCTCGCTTACGCTCTCGGGCTTCCCGTGTAATTTCGCCCCAGCGCCGGCCGGCTCCACTCTGTGAAACCGCATCCCCTAGCTCGTTACCTACGGACTTTATCTGTGCAAATCCGTGTTTGTCCGTGGCTAATTTTTTGCCCCCGCGCAGCGCCGCGTCTGCAGGCTGAGCCCTCCGCTATTTACTTTTGCCAATGTTCTTAATCTGTTTCCGAATCTCGGCTGCCGTGTTTGATATTTGCTTTAGGGCGATTTCAAGAACACCAGCTTTGAGCGATCGAGACACGCGGTTCGCCGCCTCAGCCAATACCACCGCTGCTGCGAATTCGCTTACCCAGGGGTCCGACGGTCCAGGTGGCACCAATCCACCATGTGTCTTAATCCACCACCAAGGATCGTACTCGGCGTATTGTCCGAGACGCCCGATTATGCCAGACTCGGGTCGCTGGTAAATGGCGATGGCAATACCGATCGTTCCTTTGGCTACACCAAGCGTGGTGGTACCCACCGGCATCAAACCGTCATTCAAAATCCACCTGGAGAATGGCTCGGTAGTCGAAAGGACAGACTGTTTAGCTTTTAATGTTTCAGCCACGTTGGTGGGCACTATCCCGATGACGTTCGCATCGTTCGTCAGCGTCGGATCGCTGGTCACGTCTACAAACGTGTCGTCGATGAAATTCCCCAGATTTGCAGAAAAGGCGTCATCAATTATCGCGCTCCCGTCACCATTTCTACCGGGGCCGCTGATCGGGAAATACCAGGCGGTGATCTTCAGCGGAGTATTCCCGACGGTCTGACTAAATGCGGCCGGTGGAAGTACCTGTCCGGTCATTCCATCGGTCACACTCCAAAAGAGGAGTTGTGCCATGCCATTACCGCCGCCGATTGAATAGGGAAGTTGAGGAAAGAATGGCGGGGTATAACTGCCCCCAACCGGAACATCGCCCCCGGCTGTCGGCGCCAGGTCTAACTCAATGGACGTGTTGCGCGGTTGTCGATGGTGCCCGCCGGGAAGAAACATATCGTAACTGACGGTCACGTGTGGCATGGCGTCGCTTGTTGAATAATCACAACATTCAAATCATGTCAACAAACATTAAATGTTTCGCGGCCGCCCCTTACCGCGAAGCTCCAAGCCCCTCGATGTACCGTCTGATGCAGATGATGAAGCAGCAGATTTTGGCAGTATTTACTGTCCTCCAATCGATTCAGTGCTCGCTCCGCTGACCCTTACGTGTCGATTGAAGATAAGCTTCGTAAAATCATTCCCTTGCCGCGCGGCAGCGCGCTTCGATGTCGAAATTTAGTCCGTGGGCATTATCCCTGCCAGTGGCTCGCATCGCCGCGCGGCTACTGTTTGCAATCGGCAACCCCGAACGGCGCGAGGGAAATTGAGGGAAATTGGGGTCGCGTTCTAAACATTTGACATTCTACTGAGGACGTCGCTACGCGAGCTTGCAACAAACTATCCCCGGCGGGAATGGAGCCGACGGGAGTCGAGCGACATAGACGAAGCCCGGAAGGGTGAGCTTTCGGGAGAAAGCGAATCAATCGAAGCGCAAGCCTACGCACGTTCCCAAGAAATCTCAGAGTCGCAAAATCACACAAAAACGTCCCCGGCGGGAATCGAACCCACATCTAAGGTTTAGGAAACCTCCGTTCTATCCGTTGAACTACGGGGACATTTTCAGAAATCGGATGTCAGAAGTCTGAGGTCAGATTTTAAAGCAAAATCGCGGAGAGTCGATATTGAAGACAGTTGCTCAGCGGCTCAAGCGAAGACAACGGAGCGGCGTTCTTGAACCCAGCGGTCGCCGATTTCTCTAGTTTCGATCGGCGGCGGATGAACTCGCCAGTTCGCAGGCAAGTTTTTCACTGGAAAGATCTCAGTGAGATGATCCGGCCATTCCAAACGAAATGCTTTGTATTTCTCTTCAAGAATGAACGGCGTGCGATTCACAAAAACCTCAAACGCCGCTGTGGATTGATGTTCGCTGACATAAACGACACCCACACCCGGAGAGTTCCAACGGCCTCCGTATCGCCAAGGGCCTTCTCCGGTGAAGGCTGTTTTCTCGCGACTCGCGCGCACGATCCGCCACGCCGAAGCCATGGCGCCCTAGGAATAAACGCCGTAATCGATTCGCCCGAGCAAATTATCGACTTCGTGCGCGCCAATCTCGGTTTCTGCGTAATCGAGAGGAATGGCGCCACCAAGGCCGTATTGCGGATGTTTCAACCAAGCCCGCGCCTTCTCGATGTCGCCGAAAACGTCTGTCGCATGATCAAGCAGCCGCGCAAATCGCAAAAGCTTGTCGGATTCATTGGGAGACAGACGGCCAGCGTGCTTTCGTCTTTGCAATGTTGATCGCGAAATCGAGAGCTTTGCCGCTAGCTGCTCGAACGGCATGTCCAAGCTATGCTGCAAAGTCTCCAGTTCAGTGAAACGCAGCCCCTTTTGAATTTTGCGAATCAGTTCGGCAGGATGCTTTGCCTTCGCAAATTGAGTTTTCTTTTCCAGTGTCGCAGTTTTCATAGCTCTTCTGATTCAATTGACACAATGTAATGTATCAATTGAGCCGGGTCAAATTGCTGTAGGGCAAGCGCACCGTTTGCCAAGGTTGATCGGTCGGGCAAGCGAAGCGCATGCCCTACAATTGGTTCGGTGCCTACGCAGCGATCTGGCCGAGAACCGCGCGTAGCTCGTGGAAGTCCACTGGTTTGGCAAGATGGAAATCGAATCCCGCTTTTCTGCCGCGCTCAATGTCCTGGGTCGCGGCAAAGCCGCTGAGTGCTACGGCTTTCACAGGTCGTTTTCGTTTGGCATCGGCAATTACGTCGTAGCCGCTGCCATCGGCCAGTGCAATATCACATAAAACGACATCGAACTCTTTCGAGTCCAGGATACTCTGCGCGCTCCGGGCGCCATCTGCCACAGAGACGTCGTGGCCGAAATGACTGAGAAGACGGGACAACGCTTGCAGCGTTTCGCTGTGATCTTCCACCACCAGGATACGCAAACTCTTGCCTGAATAGGAATCTCTTGTCCGGTCTTCGCTCATCTCGCCTTTCGCCCGGGGAACCCGTACACCTGAATTGCCGCGCCGTCCAATTTCTTTCAGAGATTAGATGTCAGACGTCGGACTTCTCGCGGTCCCGTGATTGAGTAAGATCGACGGTTATGGCCTACAAGCGAATTGTCGCGTTGAGCGATGCGCACTTGCGCGGCGCGAGGTTCGTTTACGTCGCAGCCTTCTTTGCCGCCCTGGGTGGCCTTTTGTTTGGTTACGACACAGGCGTTATCTCCGGCGCTCTCATTTTCATCAAACGCGAATTTGGCCTAACGACTGCGGCCGAGGAAATTGTTGTCAGCGGCGTTTTGCTAGGCGCAGCCATTGGCGCGATCGTCGGTGGAAAAGCAGCCGATCTTTTCGGAAGACGACGAGTTTTGCTTGTGACGGCAGCAGTCTTTGGCATCGGCGCGCTCGCCAGCGCCGTGGCGCCTTCACCGGCGATCCTGATTGCCAGCCGCGTCGTTCTCGGTCTGGCGATTGGTCTCGCTTTCGCTCTTTCAACTCGCCGTCACCGTCGGCATCCTGGTTGCGTATTTGATCGATTACGCTTTTGCCGGCGTCGGGGGCTGGAGATGGATGCTCGGCTTGGCCGTCGCCCCGGCTTTGGTCTTCGGCACGGGTATGTTTTTTCTGCCGGAAACTCCGCGCTGGCTGATTCGTGGGGGGCAACATGAAGTCGCGCATCGTGTTCTCGTGCGGATCCGAGACCTCGCTAATGTCAACGTCGAGATCGAAGAGATCAAGGCGAGCCTGGCGCAGCAAACTGAAAGCGGACGCTGGACCGATTTGCTGCGTCGGCGAGTCCGCCCTGCTCTTATCGTTGGGTTAGGCCTTGCCATCTTCCAACAAATTACCGGCATCAACACGGTGATTTATTATGCGCCGACAATTCTTCAGACCGCTGGATTCAACTCCGCTTCCGGCGCGATTCTGGCGACCTTAGGCGTCGGCGTCGTAAATGTCGGCATGACGATCCTGGCGATGTTTTTGGTTGATCGCGCCGGGCGCCGGCCGCTGTTGCTCGTCGGCATCGCCGGAATGATCGTCACGCTTGGCGTGCTCGGCCTGGGTTTCCGCATCGCGAATCCATCGGGACAGCTCGCCTGGATCGCTGTGATTTGCCTGATGGGATACGTGGCCTCATTTGCAATCAGCCTCGGACCGATCTTCTGGCTCTTGATCGCCGAGATTTATCCTTTAAAAATTCGTGGCCTCGCAGAGGGCACGGCGGCCACGTTCAACTGGGGCTCGAACTTAATCGTCTCGCTTACTTTTCTGACGCTGGTCGAAAAACTCGGCGCGAGCTCAACGTTTCTGCTTTATGCGTTTGCCTCCGTGGCGTCGTGGCTTTTCGCCTATTATCTTGTTCCGGAAACGAAAGGTCGCACTTTGGAAGAGATCGAAGCATTCTGGAGAGCAAGACCGCGAAACCTATAGTCCATTTTTGTGCCGCGGCCAGATGGGATTTGGGCGAGCCAAAAAGAGAATGTCACAACTGAAAAAATGTTCGTAGCCGGGTGAGGAACGTTGCGGTGTATTGGCGTTGCTTTAAAACTTGTTCGCCGGTGCGGGTAGCTTCCTTCAGAATCCCTTCGGTTTCCATTTTTCGCTGGGCAAGCAGCTCGCTCAAGTGCACGAGGCACTCGGGCGCGTTGTGCAGCACTTCGGCCATGGTGGGTTTGCCGATTTCCATCACGTAACAATCGGCATCGGCGCGCACCGTCGCGCTGCGCGGCTCGCCGGTGAGCAGCGACATTTCTCCAAAGCAATCGCCGGAGTTGAGAGTCGCTACTTGAATTGTCGATCCGTTTTTTGAGACCAAAACATTCGCTTCGCCGCGGAGCAGCACGAACATCGAGTCGCCCGGTGATCCTTCCTCGATCACCGGTTCGCCTCGGCCGAAAACGTTGAGGCGCGCCTGCGTGACGAGATGAGTGAGTTGTTCGTCTGAAAGACATTCGAAGAGTGGTTCGCCACGCAGAATAGACAATGCCTCGGCGTGGTCGTCCTGCGCAGGGCGCGCTGGTTTGCGCGCCACGTGCAAAGTGCGAATTGGAAAGGGAATGGTGATGCCCCGGCGCTTGAGTTCGTACCAAACGTTGGTGCGAACCGCGTCGTTGATCTCGTTGATCCTGGAATGATTGCCCATGTAGTACTTGATCTCGTAGATCACGGCGAAATCGGCGAAATCGACCAGAAACACTTTTGCTTTCGGCTGTGCCAGAACGCCGTCAGCCGTCGAAGTTGCGTGAAACAAGGCGTCCTTCACCAGATTGGGCGGATTTTTATATTCGACTCCAACGCGAATCCGCATCGCGTGGACTTCCGTCGGATAATGGAGATTGACGATCGCGTGGCTCACCATCTCGTTGTTCGGGATGTCGAGATAAATGTTGTCGTTCGTACGCAGTCGCGTGGAACGCCAGTTGATCTCCATCACTTCGGCGAAGCGCTCGCCGACTTGTAACCAATCGCCAACCTTGTAGGGCTTGTTTATTTGAATCGAAATGCCGCCGATGATGCCGGCATAGAGATTCTGTCCAGCAAAGCCAACAATGATTGCGACGACGCCGGAGCCCGCCAGCAGCCCCTTTAGTTGAGTTTCGGCATGGTAGCCGTAGCTCAGAACAAATAGGAGTACGATTAAGAAAATGATACCGCCGGCGACTTCACGAAGAAAATGTGGAATCGGCGTGTGCCGTTTCTTTTCAAAATAGAAATCCCATACGTACCGATTTACCAACGCAACGACCACGGCCGTACTTAGCAGGATCAACGCTGCGCCGACATGATTGCGCCAAGGCGCGTGGACTCCGTACACGGCGATTGCTGCGTAAAACGCGAGTATTAAACAGAAGAGCCGGAAGAAGAGGCCGAGCCGCACACCGGCGCGCTGTTTCAGGAAACGGCCGATGCCGACGGCGATGAAGAACGTCCCGACAAACACGATCACGGTGATCGCGTCTCGCTCCGCTTCGGTAACGGCGTTGAACATCAAGGGCGAAGTATATCAGAAAGCAGTTTCCTTGGAAGTTTTCTCGTTAAAAGCCGCAAAGCAGCTGTAGGGCGGGCGCGTCGCCTGCCGATCTGGGATTGGCAACCCAGGCGGTTGCCTTTCGATCACTTCGTCGGCACGATGATTAGCCATGCCCAGCCGGCGAGGAAACAGAGGCCGCCGATGGGAGTGACAGCACCGAGCCAGTCCCGCGCCTGCGGGATCAGTGCCATCAAATAGAGGCTGCCACTGAAAACAAGAATTCCAGCAAAGAGCAGCCACCACGCGCCGCGATTGACGGTCCCGTAAAGCGCGAGAACGAGCAACGCAATCGCATGAATAAAATGATAAAGGACGGCTTTGTTCCAGACATCTAGCATGCCGCGCGGTTCGAGAGTCGATTTCAAACTGTGCGCTCCAAACGCTCCGAGCGCCACGGCCAGGAAGCAAAGCGCGGCTGCGATGCGAAACAACAAAATCGCCATATTGTTATTTCCAGCGAGTTCGGTGCGTCTCCAACTGCCTTTTTAAATCATTCAAGGCTTCTTGTCGGCTTTGCCGAATCGTTTTCACATAGAAAATTGTTCCAGCAGCGCCTAGAGCTGCTGCTCCGAGAAAATTCACTCCTGGCCCGATCTTCCATAGATATGCGCCAAGAATTGCGCCGGTGCTGACGATTAAATCGCGAACCAGATAATATGTACCGACCATTTGGCCGCGACGGTCGGAGTCGCTGTAGCCGATGATGAGCGCCTTGCGCGATGTGTCTCCGAACTCTTTCAAGCCGCGAATCAGAAAGGCGATGACCAGCGCCGAAAAACTTCGCGACAACAGCAAGCTGATTGGAAAAAGCGTGAACATGACAAAGGTCACGATCACGAACGGCTCGCGTCCCCGGCGATCCGCATAATACGAGGCGGGAATGATGCATACGGTGGCAGCGAGCATTTCTATTGTGGTCAGGATGCCCACTTGGCGGCCGCTAACGCCGATGTAATCCATCGCAAAAATCACGACCCATGCGTAGGGCACTCGTTCGCAAAAGCGAATCAAGATGTCGCTCAAGAGCAGTTGCCTCATCGGCGAATTGAATTCGCGCAAGCTCCGCCAGAAATTCCAGCGTTCCGGCTCGCCAGTGGTTGCCGCGGCGAGTCGCGCTTTATCATCCGTTTCTTCGCGCAACTGCCGTTGCACAAGAATTGTGAGGGCCGAAAGAAAGATCGAGATAATGAGCGCGATGCGCA
>QHRD01000004.1 GCA_003220005.1 Verrucomicrobiota bacterium
GATTTCGTCAGTTTCGCCAAACAGAGAGCGCCGTTCGCTATGTCCTAGCACCACGTAATGCACGAATAAATCTCGCAAAAGCGGGGCGCTAATCTCGCCGGTGAACGCGCCGTTCTTCTCCCAATGCATGTTTTGCGCGCCGATCTTGATGTTTTGCGCTTTACCCAATGCTTCGCTCACTCTCGCAATTGCGGTAAACGGCGGCACAATCACTACTTCCACATCGGTGATTTCGCCCAGGTCCCGAAGAAACGACTCCACGAACCGCGCCGACTCGCCTTGGGTCATGTTCATTTTCCAATTCGCCGCGACGATTTTTTTGCGCATCAGTTTTTATCGGTTAGTGCGGCCACGCCGGGAAGCTCTTTGCCCTCGAGTAATTCGAGCGACGCCCCGCCGCCCGTGGACATAAACGTCATTTTGTCGGCGAGCCCGGCCTGTTTGACTGCTGTCACTGAATCGCCCCCGCCGACGATCGTCGTCGCTCCCAATTGCGCCATCGCTTCTGCGATTGCGATCGTTCCCTCGCAGAATTCCGGAATTTCGAACACGCCCATCGGCCCGTTCCACAGGATCGTTTCCACTTTTGCGATTTCCTCCTGGTAAAGCGCAACCGTAGCGGCGCCGATATCGACAGCGTGCCATCCGTCACTCACTCCGTGCTGCGGCGAGAGACGGCTCGTGTTCCGCATGTCCGCGCCCGGCCGAACTTCCTCGGTTTCAACGACGTCAACCGGAAGCAAAAATTTTACTCCGCGTTCCTTCGCAAGATCGAGGAGTTCGCGTGCAAGGCCCACCTTATCGGATTCGATCCTGCTTGCGCCGACCGGAATTCTTTCCGCTTTCAAGAAGGTGTTCGCCATGGCGCCACCGATAAGAATGGTGTCGGCCTTTGCCATCAGCGCTTTTAAAACCCCGATTTTATCGGAGACCTTTGCGCCGCCTAAAATGACGACGAACGGTTTGGCCGGATTCTCAAGGCCCTCGCGCAGGTGTTTCAGCTCTTTCTCCATCAAAAAACCCATCGCCGATTGCTTCACGAATTTCGTGATGCCCACCGTGGATCCATGTGCTCGATGCGCAGCGGCGAAAGCATCGTTCACGTAAAGATCGGCCAAATCTGCAAGCGCTTTTGCAAACTGCGGATCGTTTGCCTCTTCGCCCGGCTGAAAGCGGACGTTCTCCAGCAGTGCCACGTCGCCGTTCTCCATGTGTTCGACAATTTTGGCGGGGACCTCTCCGATTGTGTCGTGACTGAAGATAACCGGTTGATGGATAAGCGAGTGCAAATACTCGCCGATCGATCGAAGTGAATATTTTTCGACGGATTTTCCTTTCGGCCGGCCAAAATGCGACATCAAAATGATTTTTGCGCCGTGCTCGCGCAGGTAGTTAATCGTCGGCAAGCTCTCCCGAATTCGCGTGTCATCAGTGACGCGAATCTTGCCGCCGCGCGTTTCGGTTGGCACGTTGAAGTCCACTCGCACCAAAACGCGTTTCCCGCGCACATCGAGATCGCGGAGTGAAAGTTTCGCCATTTCTACTCGTGCTCCTGCTCGTGATCGTAATCGTTACGATCCCTATTCTGCCAGCATTTCCATCAACTCCACGCAGCGATTGCTATAGCCCCACTCGTTATCGTACCAGCCCACGATTTTCACAAAGCGGTTGCCGAGCATTAGCGTTAGTTTGCTGTCAAAAACGCAGGAGTGCGGATTGCCAACAATGTCCGAGGACACAAGCGGCTCATCGCTGTATTCAAGGACGCCTTTATAGCTTTTGTCCGAGGCAGCTTCTTTGAACGCAGCATTGACGGCGTCCACTGTCGCGTCTTTTTCCAAGACGGCGGTGAAGTCCGTCACCGACCCATCTGGAGTCGGCACGCGGAAAGCACCACCGTTCAATTTGCCTTTCAATTCCGGGACCACTTCCCCGATGGCCTTGGCGGCACCGGTCGTGGATGGAATGATGTTGATTGCTGCCGCTCGCGCGCGCCGCAGATCCTTGTGCGGAAAATCGAGGATGCGCTGGTCATTCGTGTAACTGTGGATGGTGCTCATGAACCCGCGCGCGACGCCGAATTTGTCGTGAAGGGCTTTTGCCATGGGCGCGAGACAATTTGTTGTGCAACTCGCGTTGGAAATAATCTTGTGTTTCGCAGGGTCATAGACGTTGTCGTTCACGCCGATGCAGATCGTCACGTCCGGATCCTTTGCCGGCGCGCTGATCAACACGCGTTTTGCCCCAGCCTTGCTCAGGTGCAGCTCAGCCTTGTCGCGGCTGGTGAACAGGCCGGTCGATTCAAGCACCACATCAACGTCCAATTTTTTCCACGGCAGGTTCGCCGGATCACGCTCCTTTAGGATTCTAATTTTGTGACCGCGAACGATGATGTTTTCCTCATCGTAACCGATTTCACCGTCGAATTTGCCATGCACCGAGTCCCATTTGAGCAAATGAGCCAGAGTGTGCGTATCCGTGAGATCGTTGATCGCGAGAACGCGCGCGACTTGTTTTTGTGACATGGCGCGAAGGACATTGCGCCCGATGCGCCCGAAACCGTTAATAGCAAAGTTGGCCATAAGTTTGATCGTTAAAATGTTAAACCGTTGAAGCGTAAAACGCTCAACAGTGAACATTCAACGCCCAACGCTCAACTTCAAATTCAGGATCATTGGGCGCTTGTCGCGCCGTAGCCTTGCGCCGCCGGATTGGACGTTGGACGTTTTCTGAATGAAGCACGCTATCACTGCGTTCCTGGCTATGTGGTCAATCGCGTTCGCACAAGTGGCTTCTGCTGCCGAAATGAAAAGCATTCTAGTTTTCGGCGACAGTTTATCAGACGGGTTCATGCTCCCACGAAGGCAAGCTTACCCGGCTTTGCTCGCGCAGAAGCTGCACGCCGCAGGCCTGAACTTTCAAGTGACCAACGCGAGCGCGGCCGGAGGCACCACCCAAGGCGGCTTGGAACGGCTCCCGGCCCATTTGAAACACAGAATCGATATTCTGGTTTTGGAACTTGGAATCAACGACGCCTTCCGCGGGCTGCCAGTCGATCAAATTGAAAACAATCTCCAGCAGATCATCGACAAGGTGAAAGCGCGAAATCCAAATGCGCGCGTCTTGATCGCAGGAATGCAATTGCCTAATTACACGGCGGACGACTATGTGTCTGCGTTTGGCAAGATGTTCACTGATTTGGCGAGCAAGAACAAGGCCGCGCTTGTCCCTTATCTCTTGGAAGGTGTGGCAGGCGATCCGCCCTTGAACTTGCCGGACGGCATTCACCCCAACGCTGCCGGGCAAAAAATTCTTGCCGAAAACGTCTGGCGCGTGCTCGAACCAATCGCGCGAGAGATGTAGCCGCGGCCCTCTGGGCAGCGCATCGTCAGGCTGTAATTACCTCAGCATCGCGTTTCGCACAGCAAAATGGCTATAGAACGCAAAAGGCAACCATTACGCGGCTGTCGCACGTAAGATAAGTAAAATAAAAGCGATGGACCCTGCACGGCCTACTGATCCCGATCCAGCCGATCCTTTTTTCCCGGAGCGCGCCGACCACGCGATCATGGAAACGATCGAAATAGCCACCGAAGGCGAGCACCATCAGGCTGTGCAAAAGTTGCGCGGGCCGATCATGAAAATTAAAGGCGTTCACGAAGTAAGAGTCGATCTCGAGCACGAGCGCGTGATTGTCACCTTCGATGCGCGCAAAACGCACCCGCCCGATCTTCACGACGCAATCTTGAACAGCGGTTATAAGCCTTGGCCTGTAGCAGATTGAGAAATGTGGGAGCGCCGCGACCGTCGGGACACTAAGGTTTCTCCCACCTTTGTCACACGGCTGGCTGCTGCTGTGTCAGGCAGTGAAACGTGCCGAGTCCCCAGATTAATTCGCGGCAATCGATCCCGATGACGCGGCGGTTCGGAAAACACTCGCGCAGGTTCGATAATGCAACGTCGTCGGCAGGATCTGCGAATGTAGGCACAAGCACGCAAGTATTTGCGATGTAGAAGTTCGCGTAACTCGCCGGCAACCGTAGCCCTTCGCGCACAATCTTCTTTGGCATCGGCAGCGTGACGATTTCGATCGCACGACCACCGATTTTCATCTGGCGCAAACGCGCGATGTTCTCCTGGAGCGGTCGATAGTTTTCATCGTTGCGATTTTCTTCAACAACCGCCACGACGGTTCGTTCGGAGATAAAGCGCGCAAGATCGTCGATGTGGCCATCGGTATCGTCGCCAGCAATGCCCGGGCCGAGCCAGAGAATTTCGCGCACGCCGAGAAAATCCCGGAGCCGCTGTTCGATTTCCTCGCGGCGTAAATTCGGATTGCGATTGGGATTGAGCAGACACGATTCGGTCGTGAGCAGAGCGCCGGAACCATTTACGTCGATCGCGCCGCCTTCCAGAATCATGCGCGGATAAAAGAGCGGCACGTTAAGGATTTGCGCGAGACGTGTCGGCACAACCTCATCGAGATCGAACGGCGGATATTTGTTTCCCCAGGCGTTGTAATCCCAGTCAACAATTGCGAGTTCGCCACGGCGAATCCGTCCTGTGGCGGATTTTGGATCGGCATCACGCGCCAAGAAAATTGGCCCGTGATCGCGGCACCATGGTTCGTTTGTCGGAACTGAGTGAAACGAGATTCCCTCCATCGGTAATCCGCACAGAACTTTGCGCGCCTCGGCTTCGTGCGCGCCATTGGAAACATTGATGCAGACCTGTTCCGATTCGACGAGCGCTTCAATCATCGCCCGCAAGGCCGGCATGACCCGGTCGAATGAATCGGGGAAACTGATCCCTTCGCGTCGTGGCCACGAGAGCCAGGTTGCCGCGTGCGGCTCCCATTCCGCTGGCATCCGATAGCCGAGCGCGGCGGGACTTTGCGAAGTCATCGGAGAAACGTCCAACGCCGAATCCGCCTCCGCAAGGCTACAGCGTGACAAGCGCTCAGCGTCCAACGCGCAATTTCCAGAGCGTGAGCGCTACTGTGTCCGTGCAGACGCGGGCTTGTAGATCGCGCCGACAATTGCGCCGACGATTATCATTTCGATCAGGCCGCCGACACTCCCGTAAACGATCAGTTTTCCGGGAAACGGCTGGACGGCGTAGAACCCCATGCGCATGCCGACCGCTGCGATTTCCAGCAGGATACCAAGTTGGATTCCGGCAATTACGCCGCCGCCCGCGAATCCGCTGGCGTAGATCATCACGAAGGCGAAAACGATCAGTGCCTGACCGATGATAATCCAGTGAAACAAACTCATCATTTCACTTTGCGACCGCCAGAGGTTTGGTGTTTGCGCGTAAATATCCTTAAAAACCACGCCGTTGAGCAGCCAGCCCCAAACGAAAATAAAAACGTACGCGGCGATAAATGCGATGATAAATCGTTTCATAAATCTAAAGTTTGAAGTCAGTGTCTACTGCTCGCGGGTGAGCTGGGTTTGTAAATCGCGCCGACAATTCCGCCGGCAATCGCAAATTGGATCACCGCGCCCACAATCCAGCCGCCAAGGATCTTCGTAGTCAACGGTTCGACCGCGAACGAGATTAAGTGCGGGCCTGCGTACACCAAGCCCACCAGAATGCCCAATGTCGCGGTGGCGAATACGCCGCCGGCTGGAACAAATCGGATACAAAGCATGGTAAAGAAAAATGCCATGACGATATGACCCAAAATCAGCCATGGAAAATCAGGTTTGGTTCGGAAAAGTGCCGGCACTTCCTCATGCGCGCCGCGCATTAGCGTGCCGTACCAAAGAAAGCCAAACACAAAGAGGAAAATGAAGGCGCCGATGAAAGCGGTGAAGAATTTATTCCAGTTCAAATTTCTTTCTGTTGAGCTCAGCCGCCTCAGATCTCCATCTCAAAACGCGCAGCCGATGTCGATCTTAATTTTAGCTGCCACTTCATAACTCACGCGGGGAAACTGCTGCGCCCAAAGTAATTTCGAGAGATTCCTCGACTTCGCTCGGAATGACACCGGGACACCTGATAATAGAGTCCCCGAAAGGTCATCGCGTGATCGCGATGTTAAATCCGAAATCTAATTAACCCACTTCCCGTCTTCGGAAGTGAGGATCGGCAGCTCTTCCATCATAAACTGCGTTCTCCCGATTGCCCCGATCATGTGCGTGCCAGTGGCACGATACCACTTCTTCGACATGCTCTCGCCGGTATGGCAGCCCCAACTCTTCACGTAAGCGCTATGCGCGAAGTCGCGTCGGTCGATCCTGCCCAATTCGTTTTCGTGCAACCACGATTTGCACGCGCTGTCGATAAAGTTGCTGTAATCGAACATGAAACAGGCGCGATTGGAGTGCCCGAAATATTCAAAGCCGGCAATCTTCACCTGGTTTCGTGGCTGGCCTTTGTTTAAGTAGTCGATCACGTCTGACCCTGCATTGAACCAGACAAGATTCAGATTGAATTTTTCGCGGACCGAATCGATCAAGGCGATCAGATCCTGGTGCTCTTGTTTCGCGCGATCCAGATAGCCCTGTTTATAGACCAGCCAGGTAATTTGCTGATCTGGACCAAAATATCCGCGCAACTGTTCGGTGCGCAGACGCGCGGCGCGCACAAAGTTCGCCCACCAATGATCGTGCGGATAAAGTTTGTATTTTTCCCATTGATACAACGAAGGTCCGCCGACCACGATGATATATTCTCCATTGGCGGCGAAAGCGCTGCCCGTCCCGGCGAGCAACAGCAAAAGCAACAAAGAGAACCGTCGAATTCCACCCATAAGCAGGAGGACTATTTACGCGCGGCGCGAAGGTGTGCAAGCGGTAGGGCGCGATCGCTGAGCGCGCCGGGAATTCCGCGCACCTTCGCGGACGGCCCAGCGGTGCGTCCCTACCATTCTGCTTCCACTTCTCCGCGCACCAAGTCCTCCCAAGTTTGTCGTTTTCGAATTAACGAAAACTTGTCGCCGCGAACCAGTGCTTCCGCTGCCAAAGGACGCGAATTGTAGTTGGACGCCATCATAAATCCGTAAGCACCGGCGCTCATGATCGCCAGCAAATCGCCTTCGTGCAGTTTCGGCATCTCCCGATCGAGTACGAAGAAATCGCCCGATTCGCACACCGGTCCCACGATGTCGATCTTCTCTGTCTTATTCATATTCTTGTTCATGCTCCTGCTCTTACTCGACGGAAAGCTGTCAGTTTCCGCTACAGGCCAAGGCTCTTTCACCGGCACAATCTCGTGATAACTCTGGTAAAGCGCCGGCCGAATCAGATCGTTCATGCCCGCATCGACAATCGCGAATTTTTTCTCGGCAGTCTGCTTGATGTAACGGACTCGGGTGAGCAAGACACCTGCGTTGCCAACAAGAAAGCGACCAGGCTCGACCAGGACTCGAATGCCAAGCTCGCGCAACGGTGGCACAATCGCGTCCGCGTAATCGCGTACGCTGAACGCGGATCCCGCGCATGCGGGACCATGGTTGTGCCACCATTTGCCTGATCCGCTCTCGAGCGCGCGCCGGTAAACAATTCCCATCCCGCCGCCGATGCTGAAAAACATGATTCCGTATTTTGATTTCAGCTCGCGAACAAGGGGGGTCACTTTGCTGATGGCGCTGGCGAACGGCCCGGCTTCGGTGATCTGCGAGCCGATGTGCATTTGCACCCCGACGATCTCGATGTTTCGCATTTTCGCTGCGCGCTCGTAAACCGAAGGAAGCTCTCCAAGCGCGATGCCGAACTTGTTCTCGCGCGAGCCGGTGGAAACGTACGCGTGCGTGTGCGGGTCGACATCGGGGTTGGCACGCAGAGCAATCGGGGCGCGCAAGTTTTTCGTGCTCGCGATGCGATCGATGTACTCCAGCTCCGCTTCACTCTCGACGTTGAAGCTGTAAACGCCTCGCTCGAGTGCGAACTCCATCTCCTCACGCGATTTGCCGACTCCTGCGAATGTGCATTTGCCCACATCACCGCCGGCCGCGATCACGCGATAAAGCTCGCCACCGGAAACAATGTCGAATCCGGCGCCTGCATCTCCCAGCAATTTTAGGATCGCACGATTGGAGTTCGCCTTGACCGCGTAACAAATCAGATGATCAAGCGGCGCCAGCGCGGCATCGAGCCGCGTGTAGTGATCGAGAATTGTCCCGGCGCTATAAACATAAAGCGGTGTACCGAATTCGTCGGCCACGCGCGCAAGATCGACGTCCTCGCAGTGAAGCTTGCCGTCACGATATCGAAAAAAATGCACGGAACACTGTAGCCGTTTCGCTGTGCGAAGCGCAAACCTCAGGGTAGCGCATGCGTCTCGCGTGTTGGTTTCGGCGTCTTCGCCGAAACAATCTTTTCTTGAGGCTGCAACTAATCAGGACTGGATGATTTCCGGTGAATCTGCCAAGCAGGAAAAGTTCGCGACGGCGGGACACCGTCGCCAGCACGTGAGACGCATGCGCTACCCGACCATTCTCAGTCCGATATTCAGCACCGCGATCAACGCTACGCCCAGCAAGAAGGTTGTCAGAACAAGTTTTTTTCCATGCCTGAGCATTTCTCCGAGTACCGCGTGCACGGCCAGATAGAAAAATCCGCCGCCCACGTACGCCATGATCAAGCCCAGCCAAAACATCGGAATGTCTCGCAGGAAAAAATAGCCGATCACGCCACCGAGCAGCGTCGTCGCTTCAACCGCCGCTACCCAGCCCAGCGCAGCTGCGCGTTGAACTCCCGCGCCGATCAGCAGACTCCCCAATGCGAGGCCTTCCGGGACCTTGTGGATGCAGAGGGCAGAAAACAGCGACCAGGTTGTTGCCTCTGCTCCGAGCGACTTTTGTTGAATTCCCAACGCTAATCCATCGGTCGTGCTGTGAATCGCCAATGCGACAATCAGTGCGCCAGCGATTTCGCTGAAATGCCGCGATGCATCCGCATCGAAATGGCTGGCCGCGCATGCAGGGCAAACGTGGTGAACATGCCTACTGATGAAAAAGAACAGCGCGTAGCCCGTGATCAGCGCCAGCACTATCCCCCACGTGGGAGCGGTGCCCAAACTCTCGGGCAAGATCGCAAACAGCGTTACACCAAGAAGTGTTCCGGCTGCGAAACTGATTAGCGCACAAAGGGATTTGTGTTCAAGCTGCAGTGTCGTGCTGATCCATCCGCCGGTGAGCGCGAAAGCATACGCCGCAACGACCTGCCAGAGCGTGTCGGCCATTTAGGAGTGCGCGACAGACGCGTGATCTTCGCGGCAGTGCTGCGTCTCGATAGTGACGTGAACCAGTTCGTCGTGGCCGCGGAGCAACGCTCGATAGGCATCACAGCTCTTCGGCTTGTGCGCGACAATTGAGATCATGGCCGCGTATTTTCCGATGCCGACCTGCCAGACATGCAGATCGGTTACCAGCGAATCGCCGTCGCTTTCGACCGCACGACGAATTTCGTCAGGCAAGTCTGACGACGCGGGAGTGCGGTCGAGCAGAATACCGCTGGTGTCGCGCAGCAATGTGTAGGCCCAGGAAAAAACGACGCCGCTCCCGACAATTCCCACTACCGGGTCGAGCCATGCCCACCCGAAAAATTTGCCGCCGGTTAGTGCTGTAATCGCAAGCACCGAAGTAAACGCATCGGCCAGCACATGCAGATAAGCCGCCCGCAGATTCAAATCTTCCCGATGAGAACTGCCGCTGTCGGTTTCGTGATGGCGATCGGCGAGCAAAACTGCACAACCGAGATTTACCAGCAATCCGACGCAAGCGATGCCGATCGCTTCATTAAAATGAATTTCCAGCGGGGCAAACAGCCGGTGCACAGATTCACCGGCCATTAGAAACGCCACAATCGAGAGCACCACGGCGCTGGTGAACCCGCCAAGTACACCTATTTTCCCCGTGCCGAAACTGAAGCGCGCATTGCCGGCTTGCGTTCGTGCGAAGTAGTACGCCATCGCCGTTATCACAAATGCAATCACATGCGTGCTCATGTGCCAGCCATCGGCCAGCAACGCCATCGAGTGTGACATCAACCCAACGACGATCTCAAGCACCATCATCGCCGCCGTAACGCCGATCACGATGCGAGTGCGTCGTTCCGCATGCGAAAAATCCGGAACGAAATCGTGCGCTTTGCGAAAATGCGAATGATCAGTTCGATGCATCTCGATTCAAAATAACGCGATTATCGAAAGATCAGTTGAAAATTAGTCGTTGGCTAGCCGAAGCGCTTGTTAGATCTATTGCGTTCTTGCAATCGGGTGAGCTCGGCGATGCTGCCATAACGCGAAGAGTGAAATGAGGATTAACAATGCGCCAAATGTACAGACAATCGCTGCGCCGGAAGGCAGGTCCCACCAGTAGGAAAGAAACAATCCAGCGATGCCGCCGAGAAGGGCGATAAACCAACCGATGAGCAAGCGATTCGCAGTGCGCTGCGCCAGATTGATTCCGCAAACCGCGGGGACGATCAAATAACTGAAAACGAGCAACACGCCCGCGATGCGAACGAAGCTTGTCACCACCAAGCCGAAAACGGCGTAGAAGAGAAAATCCCACCAGCGCACGCGCAGACCTTTTTGGTAAGCTCCATCGCGATCGAACGAAACCAGCAGAAAATTGCGGCGCAAACTGAAATGGAAGACGCCGACGGCGACAAAAAGTGCGAAGCATTTCCAAACTTCATGCGGCGTTACGAGCAGAATATTGCCAACCAGCATGTTTTTGATTTCCTCGTCGCCTTCCGCCGCGCGGCTGAGCAGCAAGACAGCAGCAGCAGCAGCCACGACATAAGAAATTCCGATGACCGCTTCCTGCGGGATTTGGCTCGAACGTTTTCCGGTTACAGAAAAAATGGCCCCTCCGATCAAAGTGAATCCCAGCGCGATGCCGAAAGTGGTCCAACTTTGAAGGTCGCGATGAAATAGAATAGCCAGACAAATTCCAAGCGACGCCATTTGCGCCATGGCGATGTCGATGAAGATAATGCCACGCTGCACGACGTGCAGACCGAGATAGACCAGCAACCACGGCAAAAGCACGCACGCCACGATGGGCCAAAACATTACTTCCCACATAGATTAGGTAGGGACGGACCGCCGGGCCGTCCGTTTTTTGAATGCGATGAGTCGGCGCGCCCGGCGGTCGCGCCCTACCAGCGTTTTCATTTGAGCGCCGCGGCCAACCGCGAAACAAGTGTGTCGATCAATTTGACGTAACTGTCCGTGCCGGGCAGGCCTCCAGGGAATTGTGAAAAGTCCACCACTTTGGCGCCGGTGGCGCTCGCGACTTTCTCAGCGATGCGCCGGTCGTGAAATGGCTCGACAATGATCGCTTTGATGTGCTGCGCTTTCATTTGCGCGATCACTTCAGCAAGATGCGAGGGCGACGGCGGAATTCCCGGCTTTGGTTCGAGAAAGAGATCGATGTCGAGGCCAAAACGGTGCGCGAAGTACGGCCACGAATCATGATATCCCGCCACATGCTGACCGTGAAACGGCGACAGGGCTGCGCCCCATTCCTGCAACTTTCCGTTAATAGTCGCCTCGAACTTCTTGTAGTTCGCTTCGTAAAATCCAGCGTTCGGCGGATCGAGCGCGGAAAACGATTGCGCGATATGTTGAGCAATCGCCTTCGCAATGATCGGATCGATGGTGAAATGCGGATTACCGAGCGCATGTACGTCACCCGCGGCGCGCGTCACGTTTGCCGGCACGTTCATCAGGCGAATTCCTTGCGATGCCTGGACGCGTCCCGGCTTGCCGACTTCGATCTTCGGGTTTCGCGCATTTTGCAGAAGCGGTGGCAACCAGCCTATTTCAAGCTCCGCGCCACCGTCGATCAAGACATCGGCGTTGCGCATTGAAACCACAAAGCTTGGTCGCGCATCAACGAAGTGCGGATCCTCCGTGGGCTTCGCCAGAACGGTTACGTTAACTTTGTCACCGCCGATTTCGCGAGCGAGCGATCCGAAATCCGGCAATGTTGCGACGACATTCAGCTTGCCATGCGCTGAAAAGGCGCATGTGAGGATTGCGAACAAGATTAGCAGGGTTTTTTTCATGATTTTTAAAATTTATGGGCACCGTGAGAACCGAGAATGAATTCAAACTGGAGAAAAAGCGAATCCACCTGGCGGTCGGACAGGAAAAAGTTCTCCTCGAGAAAATCGTGATTGTACTGCAAACGGAGTTTTGAAAACTCAGTGGGATACCACGTCAGGTTCGCAGAGATCCGGGACCGTGATTGCCGATCCAGGTCATCGGTAAACTCGGAATCCTGCATGTGGACATAGTCTCCGCGAATGCCGACGACCCATCCTTTTTTAAATCCCCACAGCACCTGCGAATACAGGCCCCAATCGTGAAACGTTTCCGCGACAGGAAAAGAATCATTCGCGCCATGGCCCGCTTCGAAACGGCGATACATGAATTCGGTCTGCCATTTCACGAATGGAAACCCGCCTTCGGCACGCGCGCTTTTCCATTTGTAGAGAAGGTCTGCGCCGTAAATCTGAGTTCGTGAATTTGCGCCCGTCTCGTTGGAGCCAAACGCTCCTGAAACGCCAGCCAACACGGTTTGGGTTTCGCTCAAATTAACGGAATTTTCGAAACGCGGGATCCAGACGAAATCCTGCAGGCCGCGCATCTCGCGATCAGTTGTTATACGGTCGAAAAACATTCCGTCGTCGCCGGGATTCCGAAATGAAAACCCTGTGCTGCCGCGGCCATTTTGCGACGCAACGATCAATTGCGAATACCAGGGTACAGGCAATGTCCAGGAAGCTTGGGCGCCAACGCCGCGCAACCCATCGGGCCCCAAAAATAGGCCCTCGACGAGAGGCGTGTCGGCGAAGTCCCAGGTGTGCGGATGCGTCGGATTCAGCCGGCCGAACGCGGCGAAAAATTGCCCGCCTTTCAATTGCAGGTTGAACGGCAGGCTTGTTGTTTGCATGAACGCTTCTTCGACTTCGACTGAGGTTTCATTGTCGTTATCCAATTTGAAAACAATATTCGCGAACCCTTCGAAGTACGGATCGACCGCGCCATCAAACGCCAGCTCGATGTTGCGGGCGTTGAAACCGCGCTGCTGTGGATCATGATCGCCAACCTCAATGTGATCGAGGTCGCGCGCGCTTGAATAGGCAAGCGCGAATAACCCGTCGAAAGAAATATTCATGTAATTTCTACCGCCGCCGATTGTGATTGGCTGTGTTAACGATGCCCCAGCACCCGTGCTTGAGATTGTTTCGGGTGCCGACGTCACGACCGAGGTATCCGTTGTCGGAAAACCGCCGGGCAAGGAACTGGCGCTCGCGCCCGGAGCAGGCGATGCAGCTGGGGCAGTTGTCGATTGAACAACGGATGTGTCCTCCGTTGCGAAGCGTGGTGGTGTGCTCCCAACTGGGGCGGGTGAATTCTCGGCGCCCGTGATGGGCGAGGGCTCGGGATTTTGTGGAAGCCCAGACTCGCCCGTAAGGTTCGCATTTTCCAAGGCGGCCTGCTGATCTTTCACTTGCTGTTGTAACGCTTTCACTGTCTCGGTGAGGGATTGCACTTGCTGGCGCAGCGCTTCGACATCCGCTGCTGTAGCTGGCGTTGTATTTGAAACTGTTTGCACCGGCGATGAATTCGCAGAGGACGTCGCTTCCTGCGAGAAAACGGCCGCTACCGGGAAAACCGCCAACACGAGTAAAACTATTTTGTTCATACAAAAACTCCTGATTCAAAAGGCTCGGCGAAATCGCCGAATGAATTTTGCGTTCGCGTCCGTTGATTCAGCGGCGTGAAGGAACGCACTGGACGCCGCTACCCGTTTGCACGGGAAAGAATCAGCGGTTTAGGAGTAAGCAGGCGGTGCGTGCGCGAAAATGTGCGCGCTAAGAAAGAGCGGCTGAACCCATGTAGAACTGAGCGCCGCGATCTGAATGAACTGAACGCTGGGTTGGGGCGCGCTGATGAGCGCCGGATGCGCCCCGTGATCATAGTTGCCAGTCGCGATCAGCGTCACGGCGCACGTGTGATCGCCCCTGTTCGCATCAATGTGAATGCGCGCGTGCAACTGCGGAGAAACACTCAGGAGCAGCGTCCAGAAAAACGCTGCGGAGATGAAGGTCGCAATAAAAGCCCGGTTGCATTCTTTCGAACGCGCAAACGTGCTCATTGCGCTGCGAGCTTGTCCCCGGCGCGCCTATCGTGCAAGCAAATTTCCCTACCAACTAGTCGCGGGTTTTTCCGCTCGCGTCGGTCCTACTGTGAAAAGCGACGCGATGATTATGCTCGGAAACATTGCGGGCTGCGGCAATATGGCGGACATCGCGCGCGAACGCACTGTTCTCAACGTAAGGCTCCCAACTGGAGGCAACCGGACCGAAATAGAGCTGTCCTAAATGGCGCCAGCAGTCCAACATAATGCCGCTCCGGAACGGCTGTTCTTTGGCAGTGACGACAAGACAATTGTTCTCGCGCCAGTTGCCCGGGTTCGATTCACCCCACCGTAGATCGAGGCTGCTGAGTCGCAATGCATCAAGGGCAATCATCAGGTCTTCCGACCATTGGTAACAGTAGCCGCGTTTCTTCAGACCATGATAGATCAGGAAATTATTAAAAATTGGTGTGCCGAACATGCCGTACTGTCGCCTGAGCTGGCTGACAGTCGCGTAAGCACAATCTGCGAGCAGCTTTGCTTCATTACGATCCACTCTGGGCGAAAGCGCCGCGAGTTGATTGGCCAGCGCTTCAGCTTTGGCCAAATCGCCGCGCGGCACTTGGAATGAGCCGGAAAACTCGCCACGGGACGAGTCCGTCCGTTTGGCGGACTTTTGCGGTTGTTCGCTGGCAGTGGCGAAGCTGGTCCCCCAGAGCGCAAACATGAAAATTACCCCGGCGACGCGATGTATCGATTGACGCCACCACCGCTGATTCCGGCTTGCGAACCCGCACGACGTCGAGCGGAAATTTCTCTCATTGATATTAACTTTCGTATCCACTTACAAGAATCTCTTCGAGAAAGTGCGGTGTTTCGTGTGTATGCCAGCCATCGCAGGAGAAAAGCTATGCCTCCCTAGCAAATAGCAGGTCCTTTTCCGGAGAAACCGCGCTCTCCGAGCCAGGGAAAATGTCGGCGCATGCGCGCTACCCCTTTGAGTCCAAATGATTCAATTGCCTTCGTTCGAATGTGTGCAATGGCCTCTTCAACAGAATCAGTCGCGAAAATCAGGCTCAAATCGGCCGGGCCAATCTTTCCGCGCTCCGCCATCTTCTCGATGAAATCGATCAGCTCCTTCCAGTAATCGGTGCCCATAATCACAATCGGAAAGTTCTTAATTTTTCCCTTTTGAATGAGAGTGAGCGCTTCAAATAGTTCGTCGAGCGTGCCTGTGCCGCCAGGCATCACAACGAAGGCGTAGGAATATTTCACCAGCAGCGCTTTGCGGACGAAAAAATAATGCAGCCGGACGCAGCGATCGAGATACGCATTGGCCGCTTGTTCAAACGGCAGTTCGATGTTGCATCCGACCGAGCGGCCGCCGACTTCTTTTGCGCCGCGATTGGCTGCTTCCATGATGCCCGGGCCGCCGCCGGTCATCACTGTAAACCCGAGCCTGGCAATCGCGGCGCCCATTTTCTGAGCGAGTTCATAATGCGGATCGCCGGGTTTAATACGCGCCGAACCAAAAACGGTCACACAAGGACCAACGAAATGCAGCGTGCGAAATCCCCGCAGAAAATCGCGCATCACTCTTAGCAATGTAAAGAACTCTGCGAACCGCGAGCGCGGGCCTTCGAGGAAAATCTCGTCAACCGGCTCTGTTGGCGAGATGAGGTTAGACTCCTTTGATTCAGGGTTTTCTTCTGTCGCCGCTGCGGCAGGCATTTGCTCCAATCTGCGGCGATGTGGCGTTTCGCGCCACTTATCTTGATTCGCAGTTGCACATCATTAGCCGAATGCATAAACCTGCTTCGCCTGATCCAATAAGCGAGCGACCAGCGCCTCCGCGCCAACATCACTTTCGCATGATTTGCTTTCCAAAACACACGAATGGATGCGAAAGCCGCGGCCTCTGACTTCTGAGGCGTCTCCAATTTAAAGTGAATCCATTCGGAAAAGTTGCCCTGACTGCCGCTTTGATGGCTAACCCTTCAACCACGAATCGCGCAGCGGATTTTAGCAGCTCTCGTAGCTTAAGCACGGTCGTGAGTGTCTTTTTCGCACAAATATTGTCGATCGTACCGCATGTCTAGTCCGGTGGAGCAAGAGGCTTACTTGGAGATTGTCCTAGGAACTCAGCCCCAGCGGTACTCGGCATCACAGCGAAGGCATAGGAATATTTCATTCTGAACGAAGGAGCCCGCATCGCTACATTACATCGAAGTAATCGAGCAGAAAAACATCTACCATGAATGCGAGAACGTTGGCCGCGAGAATAAGCGCAAGCCCTAAGTTGGAATACATCGGGCCTTTTCCCCAGATTGCATACGGGATTATTAAGACCGCAACCATTCCGATGTTAAGGTACAGCCATCCCCATGGGACGGAGTCCCTCTTGCACTTGCTGAACAATCGTCCGAGTGCCCACTGACTAAGAATCCAGAAAATGTCTAAGACAAAAACAACTACGAGAATATCCAAAAACGCAATTTGAAGCCGCAAACTCAGTTCCAAAGACGCCAACCCGCCCAAAAACATCATTGCCACCGTTTGCCCCAGAATAATCAGTAAGTCATAGAACCATAGCAACCCAGGCATACTTTGAACTCGTTCGCTTATCAGGTGAAGCTGATTGCCCACCAAAAACCGAATTGTTGTCACGAAAAAAATGATTACGAGTGCCGTAGTTCCGAAAGTTATCCCGTGCTCTCGCACAGATTCTCGCACCGCATTCACCATCTCTTGATACGCGATTGCGACCAGCGCAGTGATAAAAATGCCCGCCAGCAAGTTGCGCTTCTCTGGCTTATTCATCCCACGATCCTAGCGTCGTTGCAGTCGACCGTTCAATACTAATCAGAACACTTTTATCTGATAGCGATCAGATCGGCCCCGACATCTCGCGCGGGTGCCGGATCGGCAGGTGTGACGCGCTCCGAGCCAAAAACGGTCACACAAGGGCCGACGAAATGAAGCGTGCGAAAGCCGCGCAGGAAATCGCGCATCACCCTCAGCAATGTACAGAACTCCGCGAACCGCGAGCGCGGGCCCTCGAGGAAAATTTTGTCGGCCGGCTCTTGCGGCGAAATCAGAGACCGGTGCGTCGATTCGACCGTTTTTGCGGTCGGCGATGCGTCAGACATAGGAGCGGCGCTATTGATCGCAATCTGCCCGACGTGGTGTTTCGCGCCACTGTTGTTTAATGAGGCTGCTGCAGCGATCAGTGCGGAGTTGTTCGCGTCTAACAAACTGACTCTGCGTTGAAACG
>QHRD01000219.1 GCA_003220005.1 Verrucomicrobiota bacterium
TTTTCATTTTGCTTTTCGTCTTCAAAGATCATCCCACTGCGATTGGATTTGTAATTGGCGCCTTCTGCTCGTTGGCGGCAGGCTTCATCGGCATGCGCGTGGCGGTGTTAGCGAATGTCCGCACCGCGCAGGCCGCCACCGTCGGGCGGCTCAGTGCATTGCGCATGGGGTTTAACGGCGGCTCGGTGACCGGTTTGCTGGTCGTTGGGCTGGCGTTGCTCTCCGTGTCGATCTTCTACACCATCGCGGCGAAGTTGATCGGAAGCGATGCGGCGATACGCAGCCTCGTAGGACTAGCGCTGGGCGGCAGCCTCATCAGCGTTTTCGCGCGATTAGGTGGCGGCATTTACACAAAAGCCGCGGATGTGGGCGCTGATCTAGTAGGCAAGATCGAGAAAGGTCTGGAAGAAGACGATCCGCGCAACCCTGCCGTCATCGCCGATAATGTCGGCGACAACGTAGGCGATTGCGCGGGCATGGCTGCGGATGTTTTCGAAACTTACGCTGTCAGTTTGGTCGGCGCGATTTTGGCGGGGCTGCTAACACTTGGCGGAAATCAAGCGGCCATCGTTTATCCCTTCGTGCTTGGTGGAATTTCCGTGCTCGGTGCAATTTTGGGAATCTTGTTTGTAAATGTGGCGCGCGGTAAGCCGACAGCCGTGTTGATGGGCGCAGTGATGATCAACGTGCTGGTCTCCGCGATTCTGTTCTGGCCAGCTACCCGCAACCTTTTCCCTGGCGGCGTAAACATCGACGGCGTATTGCGGCCAACCGCGCATCTCTATTTTGCTTCGCTCGTTGGGCTCGTAATGACTCCGATCATCGTTGCGTTAACGAATTACTACACTTCATCTCACTACCGACCGGTCCAAAAAATTGCACACGCATCAGAGACTGGGCACGCCACGAACATCATCGCCGGCTTGGCAGCTGGAGAACATGCTACCGCGCTGCCGGTGCTGTTCATTGGCGCGGCGATCCTGGTGACGTACCATTTCGCTGGGCTGTATGGAATTGCCGTTGCAGTGATGTCGATGCTGTCCATGGCCGGCGTGATCATCTCGCTCGATTCATTCGGGCCGATCACCGACAACGCAGGCGGTGTGGCCGTCATGGCCCAGCTGCCAAAGGAAGTCCGCGTTGTGACAGACGATCTCGACGCGGTGGGTAACACCATGAAAGCTGTTACCAAAGGCTACGCCATCGCTTCGGCGGGACTAGCAGCGCTAGTATTATTCGGATCGTACGTGGAGGAATTGCGCGGCCACATTACTGGCCGCGGCGAAGCGTTTACATTTCAATTCTCACTCAGCGATCCGAAAGTGATCATCGGACTCTTTATCGGTGGACTCCTGCCATTCGTCTTCACTGCCTTTAGCATGGATGCGGTGGGCAAGGCAGCGGGCGCAGTCGTTCGTGAGGTGCGAAGGCAATTACAAGCTAAACCCGGAATTTTGACCGGACAGGACCGACCCGAATACGGGACGTGTGTGGACATTGTGACGAAAGCGGCGCTGCGAGAGATGATTGTTCCAGCGCTACTGCCGTTGGTTGCAGTTGTAATCGTCGCTGTCATTAAGCCGCTGGGCCCGGTCGTGCTCGGCGGATTGTTGGTCGGCACGATCGTGACAGGATTGTTCATCGCCATCGCAATGACGTCCGGTGGCGCTGCCTGGGACAACGCAAAGAAATTCATCGAGGAAGGAAATCTCGGCGGCAAAGGCTCTTTTGCGCATGCCGCGGCAGTGACCGGCGATACCGTCGGCGATCCATACAAAGACACGGCTGGCCCTGCGATCAATCCCATGATCAAAGTCGTCAACATCCTGGCGATCCTGATCATTCCGATTTTCTTTTAGCCAGCAAAGCACGCACGTAATAAGCGTGCATTCCACGGGCGCTATGCCCTAGGAATTCTGCTGAAAACACTTGGTTAAATGCAAAACGCGTGGCAGAATCCGCGCTGCCCCTCCATGCCAGACACCCCAGTAACTCCGACCCGAATCAGATTTTGGGGGACACGCGGCTCGATAGCCGTGCCCGGTCCTGAGACTCTGCGTTACGGTGGCAATACCGCCTGTGTTGAATTGCGAGCAGACGGCGAGATCATCGTGCTGGATGCCGGCTCCGGCATCAGGCCACTGGGTCTCGCGTTGCAAAAAGAATTTCAAGCGAAAGCGATCAAGCTGTCGTTGTTGATCACTCACGCGCATTGGGACCACATCCAGGGATTGCCATTTTTCAAGCCCGCGTACGATTCGAACAATGAAATTCGGATTTTCGGTTTTGACGGCACCGGCGCGAACTTGCGCGAGATCCTCGCCGAGCCAATGAGAGCGCCGTTCTTTCCCATTACGATGCGTGAGCTCTCCGCCAGGATGGTCATTAACAAGCTGACTGATATGACGTTCTCCCTCGGCAAAGTGAAGGTTCACGCCGCATTGGTAAATCATCCCGGGGTCTGCGCCGGTTATCGCATTTTCACCAGCGCTGGATCGGTCGCATTTCTCCCCGATCACGAACCGTATGAATCTTTTCTGCATGCATTCCGTGGAAATCAGCTGAGCTCGGAACAGGCGAAGGAAATTGCGGCAGATGAGCAAGCCGCGCTGGTGCGATTTCTGCGCGGCAGCGATATTCTGATTCTCGACGGGCAGTACACGGATGAAGAGCACAAAGCCCACATCGGATGGGGACATAGTTCGATCTCCAGCGCCGTTTCGCTGGCGCTCGAGGCGGAGGTTCAGACGCTGGTGCTTTTTCACCATGACCCGCATCACGAGGACGAGAAAGTAGACGCGATGCTGGAATCCGCTCGCGAACTCGTGGCAAAGAGCGGAAGGCAGCTGGAAATCGTAGCAGCGCAGGAAGGCAGCGAAATGCTGCTCGAGGCAAAGGTGGCCGCCGCCTAAAGTTCCTGGACACGAGTGCCCTCGACTTGCAGCAAGAGCGATCGGTCTCTAGTTTTCTCGCTCATTGCCTCGTGGTGTAACGGTAGCACTAGAGACTCTGAATCTCTCTGTCTAGGTTCGAATCCTAGCGAGGCAGCCACGTAAAGGGCTGAACGAACGGATGCGATGCTTCGCGTACCTGATTCGCATTAGTTCGCTCTTCTTGGTCCATGGCCTCCCATAAAACTTTTTTTGCTATGCCCGCCAAAAT
>QHRD01000220.1 GCA_003220005.1 Verrucomicrobiota bacterium
TGGAGCCCGCGTAAACTACAGCTCTAGTAATCCAGCGATCACTCTTCGCGTTTCGCCAAAAACGTGGGAATACCCTCTTGGGGCGGAGGTTTAACTTCTGCCGTCGGCGCGCTCGGCGTTTTTGTCGCGAGTAATCGTCCCAGGCTTCGCAGGGTCGCGAAATTTTCTGCTATGAGTTCTTCATCCTCAACTCGGTAACCTAAGTCGTTTTCCAAAAATGCGACCAGGCGAACCACGCGCAGCGAGTCAATCTGTAGCGGCTCGTCAAGATCCATTATTGGTGGCAATGAACCGCGATTGTTGTCTATGTACTCTTTGAGTTTGGGTGGTATTTCCATGATGCTAGTAGCAGTTTACAAAAAACCGGCAAATCACCGCGCCCCCATCCATTGCTCGGTAGTGTCTACCGGCGAGTTAGGTTCCCAGATTGCCGCCCGCTCGGGGTGATAGCGGGAGCCGATCGGGACAGAGTAGTCATCTTTATCGTACTCGCGCGTGCGCTTGAGCAACTTCCTGAACGCCAAAATGGCAGGTGACGGCTGGCGCTCAGTTGGATAAATCCGTGAGGAAAAGGCGTCTGTCAATTCGTCGGGATAACGATGATACACGAAAGTCGCGAAGGCGAAGGGCTGTTCCCAGAACAAATCGATCATGTCTTCCAAGTTATCGATTGCTTTTTCGCAGAAAATCTGATGCTCGTGAAACGGATTCTTCCCGTTTCGGTTTTTGCCCTCGAGATACTCTCGAACAAGCGGCGCGGCGAACTCTGCTTCGCGCATGGTTACCGATACTCCAAAGGAAAATATCGGATCGATGAAACGATGCGCATCACCGATACAAATAAAGCCTTTTCCGCAGAAGCCGCGCACCTGGTACGAGTAATTTGGGATAACATGCACCTTTTCAACCAGGTTCATTTGAGGTACACATTCCCGAAGTTTCGGGTTGATATCGTAGTATTCGTTCCGAAAAAACTCTTCGGGAGTTTGCTTTTTGGCGAGAAAGTTCGCATTTGGCGTGACCATTCCGATACTAACAACGTCCTTGTCGAGCGGAATAAACCATGACCAGTGAAACTTTTTCGCGTAGAAGATCACAGTGTTGTCTTTCGCATCTTCGCCCGAGGTGCCGGACCCACGTACGGCACCGGTGGTTTGCGAGAAAAACGCGACCTGCTTATCGTAATTACCAAGATATTTCGGACCGGTGACGCGCTGATTGGCGAGAAATGTCGCCTGGCCCGAGCAATCGATTACTACCTGCGTTTCGATGTCCTCGCTTTTGCCGTCAGACCAGCGGACCGTCACCCCTCGCACCGAACCGTCATCGGCCACTAGTGGCTTTGTCGCCGTGCCTCGCATAATCGTCGTCCCGCGCGCCTCGGCTTCTTTAAGCATCATCGTATCGAAATTGCTCCGCCGCACCTGCCACGTGTGTCCCAATGAGAGATTCCAGTCCTTATCGCGGGCTGAAACAGGCACAAACCAGGAATTCTCGCCGGTCGTGCCAAAGACTTTGACGCCGTGCTTAACAGGGTATTCCCTTCTTGCCATCTCATCCGCAAATCCGAGTCAGCGATTCGCCAATGTGATAGCGCGGGAATTCTTCCTGTTCCAGAACGACTGGCTTGATTCCTTCTCGCAAAAGGAACATTGCCATGGCCGACCCCCCGGGCCCGCCGCCAATTATTAGCACATCAGTTTTCATTATTTATTGTAGGACTGTGTCTCTCCAAAGGATTGACTTGTATCAACTCTCCTGCGTTAGTCAATGGACGGCTTACAAACAGACACGGTTTGTTTCCGCCCATTTCTTCAAAACATAAAAACTCCAAAGAAAAGCGGACTCATCCGCTCGGCCGGAGCGATGCGCTTCCACTCTCCGTTTTACTAGCCGTGGATTCAAGGAACCAAGAGGCGCCTCGGCCAGGTCCAGCTCCCCTTTCCGAAACCAGTGGGCCACGGGCACGCCGAAGCCTTTCTTCGGTCGATACAGGATTTCGCGCGGCAAAACTGCCTCCAGCGCCTTCTTCAGAATGTATTTGGTGGTGCCTTTGCGAAATTTATAGGTGCTGGGGATTCGCCTAACGAAATCGACCAGCTCAATGTCTAGAAAGGGCGCGCGCGCTTCGAGACTGTGCATCATGCTGGCGCGATCGGCTTTCACGAGGATGTCATCCTGCAAATAAAGCTTGGTGTAAAATTGCATCGTTTTGTCGACCAGGTCCGTTTGTGGACAATTCTCCCACTGCTCGATCGCTTCCGCGTAAAGTTCTTCGAGATCGATCGGTTCGCCGAAAAGATCCTGCAGACCGGCGTGGTCGAGCGGCGCCATCCAGACTGGCAGCCAGAGCCGCCGGTCATAGTTTAATCCGCGCAAGACCTTCAGCATCGGATTTTCCGAGAAGAGTTTCGACGAGACGAGCTACGGGCTGCTCGTTCGCGCGCAATTTAAGACCGATCATAAACTGGAAACGCTTTCCGTGGCGCGCGCCCGCCAATTGGTCGATGAATGCCTGACTCGGTTGGATGAACCGATGGCGGACAGTTCGCTTCTGCCTACCTATTTGGTGAGCGCCCTGGCGCGACAAGATGTGACGGTAGCGCTGGCGGGCGATGGAGGCGACGAATTGGCGGGCGCGCGCCACGGAAAGCGTTTCCAGTTTATGATCGGTCTTAAATTGCGCGCGAACGAGCAGCCCGTAGCTCGTCTCGTCGAAACTTTTCTCGGAAAACCCGATGCTGAAGGTCTTCAGTTGTCCCACGGGAACATGGCGCGCGGCAAAAGCGGTGACCGCCGACGAGTCGATTCCTCCACTCAGGAAAACGCCGACTGGTACGTCGGCGAGCAATCGGCGATGGACCGCTCGATCCAGGAGCTCGCGCAATTGCTCCCCCCATTCTTCCTCCGGATTAGCGGGCAGACGCTCAAACGGCTCGAGCACCAGATCCCAGTATTTTTCCACGCGATAATCCAATGACCGAACATCGAGAAGAAGCGAACAGCCGCCCGGAAGTTTGAAAACTCCATCCAAAATTGACCAGGGTGCAGGAATGTAGCCATGGGCAAAATATTTTTGGAGCGCGGGCCGCGATACCGTTTTTGTGACGCTGGGATGCGCCGCCAGCGAAGTGAGCTCCGAAGCGAAGACAAATCCATCGCGTGTACGTGTGTAGAAGAATGGCTTCTTGCCAAAGCGATCCCGGCTGCAAAAAAGCTGACCCCGCGCGCGATCGTAAATCGCATAGGCCCACATGCCATTGAGACGCTCGGGCAATCTTGATCCCCATTCCCGGTAACCAAGCAGGACAACCTCAGTATCGGAATGATCGCTCTGAAATTTGTGGCCCCGCTCTTGCAGTTCAGCGCGCAGCTCGCGATGATTGTAAATCTCTCCGTTAAAGACGATGACGAATTGACCGTCGTCCGTTAGTATCGGTTGATGCCCCCCTGGCAAATCGACTACGGCCAGTCGCCGGTTGGCCAGATGCACGGGCGGAACCGCTGACATCCAGGTCCCCGAATCGTCCGGGCCACGATGCCTCAGCAAGATCGACATGCGCTCCAGCGTCTCGCCTGAACCGGAACCGACGAAACCGCAGATGCCACACATAAGATCAGCCTGCCCAGCGAGTCCTCACGAACGAGGAAATGCCTGCGCCCCCGCCCGTTCCGATGCGCGCAAAATACCCTCGCCACCCCGTTCCGCGCCGGAATACGAAATCATGTAAGTCGGCTTGTTCTGCGATTCATAATAAGTACGCACGAGCAATTCAGCGAGCAACCCCATGAGAAAACACATTACCCCGGTAATAAAGGCCATGACAAAGAGCAGGGGGAGCGGCGTTTTGATAAACGATTCGTGCCCAAAAATTTTGTAATACAGAGCCAGGCTCCCTGCGATTACCCCAACGCCAAAGTTGATTAAACCGACCCCGCCAAAAACGTACATCGGTCGTTGCGCAAAGCGATGCAGAAAAACCACGACTAACAAATCGAACAAAACCTTCGGGATTCGTATTAAGTTGTAGTGGGAAATCCCGTGCCGCCGCGCATGATGCCTCACTGGAATTTCGGTCACGCGCGCTCCGTTCCAATATGCGTAAATCGGAATGAAACGATGCATCTCTCCGTAAAGTTGAACGCCTTGCAGCGCCTGCCGCCGATAGGCTTTCAGGGTGCATCCATAATCGTGCAGATGAATCCCCGAAACCGTCGAGATGAGCCGGTTGGCCAGCGAGCTTGGCAGATTGCGCTGAAGCGCGGCGTCCTTCCGCTGTTGCCGCCAGCCCGAGACGAGATCGTAGCCTTCATCCAGTTTGGCCAGGAGCTTCGGAATATCGGCCGGATCATTCTGGCAATCGCCATCCATGGTGATGAGGATATCTCCCTTGGAAAAACGAATTCCGGCCATGAGAGCCGCCGTCTGACCGGTATTGCGGCGCAACTGGATGAGGCGCAGCTGCGGCCGCGCAAGTTGC
>QHRD01000060.1 GCA_003220005.1 Verrucomicrobiota bacterium
GAGCGGGTAACTCTGGACATCGATCTTGCGCTAGATATGGATACGGGCAACGTCGAGAAATTTCTGCGTGTCATACACGAACTCGGGCTGCAACCTCGAGTGCCAATTCCAGCGCGTGATCTGATGAGCCGCGAGGCGGTGCAACGCATGGTCGCGGAAAAAGGGGCGCTGGTCTTTTCCTTTGTGGATTTCAATCGACCATTGCGACATGTCGATATATTTTTGCAGGATAACCTTTCGTTTGAAGAGTTAAGCCGCGACGCGCGGCAAGTCGTGATAGAAAACCGGGCGATTAAGATTATGGGAATAAGCAAGCTTCTCGAGACGAAACGCGCGATTACTCCGTTGCGCGACAAAGATTTAATCGATATTAAACAACTGGAAAAATTGCAGAGCCAAAGTGAATAGTCGAAAGAGTGAAATCAGGCCGTCCGCAGAATTCGAGCGCGCGCTGGCCCAATGCACGCGCGAGGATTTCGACGGCCACACTGAATTCTATCGGCTGACCCCTGAGCAACGGCTCGAATGGCTATGCCAGGCGGCGGCATTCGTTCACGAGTTTAAAGGCAAGGCGCGCCCCGCTGCGAAACGCGAGCGATAGAACGCTTGCGGCTGTCTTTGTGGCAGGTGAGCCAATCAAGCTGGCGACAATCTAATAATCGAAATTCCGGTGCTGACGAACCGACTTCTCACTCATCACCTGCCAGTCGTCGCTCATTACCCTCTTCTCACGTTTTTTGCTTTAACTATCTTCACTGGCGCGAGCGCGGCGAAGGCACAATCACAAAGCGGACAGGCCAAGAAACCGTCTGTTCATGAATCTCTTCCCGTAAAACGAGGGTTGGATTTCTCCATCGGCAGCCACGGTTTCGAATCACTCTCGTTCAATGGACAGTCGCTTCTCGCTTCGCCTGAAAAGGGCGAACTGCGGCCGCAAAAATCTGTTTTTCGTGCTGTGCTCGACGCACTTCTTCCTCGTTCTTCACCCGGAGTCGCGGCGCCGAATAAAAAGGGCGGCACCGTCGATCTCAGTTATCCCTGGGGCCGCGTCTCATGCAGCTATGGCAAACAAGGCGATAAAATCACAATGCGCATTGACGTTTCGAACGCCGGTGACAAAGCGATCGATCAGCTCTCGCTTCGTTTGATGGAATTAAATTTTCCAAGCGCGCCGAAAGGCGGCACGCTCGAGGCGGGAATGTTCGGCTTCGGCTTCAAAGGTCCCGAGTGGCCCCTTGATCAATGCCCGGCTTCGATTCCTACAGTTGCCGATCCCCAGTTTGTGGTGCCGATTGTCCGGATGGATTACGGAGCCGGCACGGTCAATTTTTGCAGCGACGATCTTGAATCTTCTGTAGAAGTGCCGTATTCGACGAATTCCCCGATCAGCACGAGCTATCCGTTGGTGGCCACCTGCCGCGACATAAAACCCCACGGATCGAAAACATTCAATGTCTCGCTGCGTTTCGGGCCCTCAGGTGCGCGAGTGCAGGATCTGTCGAGCGACGTTCTCGAGGGATATGCGAAGAAGTATCCGTTCGAAATAAACTGGAAAGATCGTCGCCCCATCGGCGCGATATTCCTGGCCGGGCCGCAGATCAATGTGGCGACCAATCCGCGCCGCTGGATTGTGAACTACGGCAGGATCGACGTTACAACCGAACAGGGCAAAGCAGCCTTTCGAGAAGCGCTGCTTAAACTGGCTGATAACAGCGTTCAAGTTCTCAAGGATACTGGCGCCCAGGGTATGATCACCTGGGATCCGGAAGGCGAGGAGTTTCTAGCTTACTCCTATTACGGTGACCCGCGCCTTGTTCCGACGCTCGCTCCGGAAATGGAGTTTAAGAATGACGGCGCAAAAAGCGTGATTGACGAATACTTCGAAAAATTCCGCGCTGCCGGACTACGAACGGGTGTCTGTATTCGGCCGCAGCAAATCGCGATGATAGATGGCAAGCCGGTGCACCAGCCTACCGACGACGAGCAAGCGCTTCATGTTCTTCGGGAAAGGATCGCCTACGCAAAGCAGCGATGGGGTTGCACACTTTTCTATGTTGATTCAACTGCGACTGCGGGGCGCCCGCTTTATCCCGACGTTTTTCAAACGGTCGCCCAGGCGCATCCCGATATCCTGTTAATCCCCGAGAACGAGTCGATGCGTTACTTCGCGTGTTCGGCGCCCCTTAATTCCTATATGCATCACAGGGTGATCTCGACGCCGGCGGGCGCGCGAATGGTTTACCCAAAGTCTTTTAGTGTGCTGATGACGCCTGACGGCGATCGGCCGGAGGATCACGATGGTTTGGTAACCGCCGTTCGGCGTGGTGACATCCTGCTTTTCAACGGCTGGTATAAGAGCGATGGGACGGAGAAAATCAAAGAACTCTACGAAGAAGCTGGCGTTACGCCACAGAGCAAAAATGAGAGCAGCTCCTCGCTGCAGTGATCACACGATGAAGAGAAATAGCAGTAGCGAACGGCTGCCAGCGATTTGCTTCGTGCTTACAGGGAAAAATTTGGGACTTTATCCTGACATGACCGCGGTCGCCGCTCTGTCAGTGCGCCGACTCCATCCGCAAGCACAGATCATTCTTGTGATGGATGAACCAACCGCGCGCGCGATTGACCGCGATAACCATGCCTTGAGGACCCTTGCGTTGGCGCTCGGTATTTGCGGACGATTCTCAGACAACTGATAAAAGGCGATTACTTGTATTTGGATAGTGACACCGTCGCGGTGCGACCGCTGGATCGTGGGTGGCCTAACGGAGCGGATCTGGCAGTGGCCCGCGACCGGAACCAGTGGGGCATAACGCCGCTGGCGCTGCCTGGTGTTGAAAAGCTGCGCGCAAAACTGGGCTGGGAATTCCGGATGGATCGCTACCTCAACGCTGGCGTGATGTTCGTTCGGGACACTCCTGCGGCTCACGCGTTCTATGCTGAGTGGCACTGGCGGTGGAAACAGGCGCTCTCATTAGGTATGTGGCAAGATCAGTTTTCCTTCAACAGTGTGATTGCCACGGGTACTGCGACAATTGCCATCCTTCCCGATCGTGATAACTGGGTTACCCACTCCACGGTGATGCTGCGGGGCCGGGCACGCATCTTCCATTTTTTTGCGAGCCTGTACGGCGACGAGATTCCTGCCAGCACGCTCTTAGGGCACCTCACCAACAGATTTCAGCGGGACGGCACCCTGGACGAGGCCACCATTGCATCCGCCACAAAAGACAACTTTCCCTGGATGGATAATGTCAGATTAAAGCACTTGCTCGCAAGCGGTCTCTACCTGCGGGCGGCCGGGTTGGTCGCGCCCAGCATCATCCGTCGTATCCGCCGCAAATTCTCGTTGTGGGCACACGCCAGATTGCTGACTCGGGACTAAGGGAAGGGTGGCGGGCCGGCGCGGCAAGCAGTCCCAGTTCTCCGGGAGTCTTTGACATCTGAGTTTTTCCCGCAGATAGTTGACCGCAGCTAGCCGCCTTTTCATGCGCGAATTCTTTTTGAACGTGTAACGACGCCTTGCCCCGGTTTATTCATAACGTTGCCGATCTGATTCGTCGCGTTCTCTTTCTCGCGCGACCATACGGCAGAGCGAAGCTGGGTTTCGTATTTTCGCTCTCGCTTGCGCAGGCGCTGTTTCAAGTCATTGGCATCACATCGATCTTTCCATTTTTGGCGATCGCAGCGGATCCCGACCGCATCCGACGATCCCACTTCGGCACCCGTTTTCTGAACCTTTTTCCGCCCATGGAAGACCGGCAATTGCTGCTGGTAGCGGGCATCATCGCTATCGTAGGCCTCTTTGCATCCAACGCGGTGAACTTGCTGGCCGAGTTTGCGCGCACGCGTTACTCCGAGAACTTTGGTCATTGGTTGCGCGTCCGGCTCCTGCGTCGAATGGCCTCACAGCCATACACCTATTTTCTTCAACGCAACTCCGGCGATCTGCTCAAGAAAATTCTTAGCGACGTGGCGAGTTATACTAACGGAGTGCTCCTGCCGTTGCTGGACACCGTGGCGCGTGCCGTCACCGCGGCGCTGGTATTGGCCACGCTCTTTCTGGTCCAGCCAGTGATCGCTGTTTCGGCGGCAATCGGGTTGGGCGGCTTTTACGTGCTCATTTTTCGACTCCTCACGCGGAAACGTCGCGAAGTGGATGAAAATTTAAGAATATCTGTCAGCGGCGTTTTCAGGGAAGCGCAACAGATGCTCGGCGGGATTAAGCCGGTGAAAGTCCACCACGCCGAAGAACATTTTCTTAAACGGTTTTCCAGGCACTCCGCTGTGATTGCGCAGACGAATGCCCGCATGCCGATCTTTTCCAACAGCGCGCGGTATCTTGTCGAACCACTTGCTTTCGGCGGTCTCGTTGTGGCCGTGTTGCTGCTAGCAGCAAAAGGACGCGATTTCTCCGACATTCTTCCGAACCTTGGAGTGATGGCCCTTGCCGGGTACCGGCTCCTGCCTTCGCTCCAATTGCTTTATAGTCAGCTCACTCAGATCAGCTCGGTGCGCCATGCGCTGGACGAAGTGTATGATGAGTTTGCTGCGGCTGAGAGCGACCGATCGGTTTTGCCGGGAACGAGTAGAGACGGTCTCATACCAGTGACGCCTTTCCATTGGAATGACGGGATCAGCCTGCGCGAGGTCAGCTTTCGTTATCCCGGTGCATCGCGGCTGGCACTGGACGGCCTTTCGCTGAACATCCCTAAGAATAGCTCAGTCGGGGTGATCGGCCCAACCGGTTCGGGAAAATCAACTCTGGTCGATTTGTTGCTTGGACTATACCAGCCGACGGCAGGCGAAATCCTGATCGACGATCGGCTTCTTACACCTGAGTTGGTGCGCTCGTGGCAAGCTTCCATCGGGTATGTGCCACAGGATATTTTTCTCATCGACGATACGATCGCGCGCAACGTCGCGTTTGGTCTGCCGGATGATGAGATTGATTTTGCGCGCTTACGCGAGGCTTGCGCCATGGCACAGATACTCGATTTCATTGAAGCTGATTTGCCAGTTGGCTTCGACACGTATGTGGGTGAACGCGGTGTTCGTCTTTCGGGCGGCCAGCGTCAGCGTATCGGTCTTGCGCGCGCGCTTTATCATCGTCCATCGCTGTTGATCCTGGACGAAGCAACAAGCGCGCTCGAC
>QHRD01000221.1 GCA_003220005.1 Verrucomicrobiota bacterium
AAACTGCTCGCTGATCCGGACGCGAAGATCTCAACCGAATATGGGTCCGTGATGGATTACAAGGGCCAAAAGCTCGCCGCGCGCAACACTTTCATCATTAATCCCCAGGGCGAAATCGCCAAAGTGTACACCGGCGTGAAACCCGCGGACCACAGCGAACAAGTCCTTAAAGATTTGGTTGAACTGAAGAAAAGTTAAATCAAGCTGGAGTGCACAAATGGCAGCACAAAGAAAATCTATCGACTGCAGAGATTATCCGAGCGAGAAAAATTGCTCTCTGAAAATTTCCGGCACTGAAGACGAAGTATTAGATGCCGCCGTACAGCATGCCGTCTCGGCGCACGGACATCAAAACGGGCCGGAATTGCGCGCGCAGATCAAATCGATGCTCAAGGACGAAGCTAATTGACCTTGTAGATTCCGCCGGATGACAAATCGGCTCTGCGTCGTATCAACTCGGCGTGAGGCCAATGACTGTCCCACCGCTGTGGCGGTTACTCGCAATCGGGGTCGTATATTTGCTCATCATGCTCTTCGCGCATTTACCGGATCATCTGATTTTATTTCCAACAAGAGCGCCGATCGATGCGGGCGGCGCTGTTCGCAAAGCAGTTCCGTTCGAGAATGGCGAGCTGGAAATCTGGACCGCTCAATCGCGTCGCGCGCAACAACAGGGCGGCGCTGATGTTTTCATTTTGCGTTTTTACGGAAACGCGGACCGCGCGGACCGTTGGGCAGCAGCCGAGGCGGAGATGTGGAGCGACCGCGCGGTGGAAATCTGGGGAGTGAATTATCCTGGATTTGGCGGAAGCACAGGACCGGCACGCCTTTCAAAGATCGGCCCCGCAGCGCTTGCCGCCTTTGACGAATTGAAGCGTCACGCGGGGGATCGACCGATTATGCCTTACGGCGCAAGCATCGGGGCGACGGCTGCGCTCCATGTGGCTGCGAGGCGCCCCGTCGCCGGGTTGATTCTGCATAACCCGCCGCCGCTTCGTGAGATGATCCTTCGTCGATTCGGCTGGTGGAACCTGTGGCTGTTGGCGGGCCCGGTCGCGTTGCAAATTCCGCGAGACCTCGACAGCATCGCAAACGCAAAAGCGGTTCGCGCACCGGCAATTTTTTTGCTCGCGGAAAAGGATGAAGTCATTCCGCCTCGTTATCATGCGCTCGTTCTGAACGCGTATGCGGGCGGAAAGCGTGTGATCCGGTTACCGAACGCTTATCACAACGATCCGATCGAAGGCGTGGCGCTGGCAGATTTAAACGACGCGCTGGGTTGGTTGCTGTCGAGAGCGAGCCGATAATTCCGACGACGTCTGACACAGACGCCCTACAATAAATTTAAGAAATTAAAGTTTGATTGCGACCCATTCATTGCGCGCGCGAGAATCAGCGACAGCCTGCACGACGCGCATGTATCGAACGCCGTCCTCGAACGTTGGATGAGGGCGCACCCGGCCCTTAGACTTCACCGCCGCGAGAAAATCTTCTTCCACCCGCCATTCGCCAGCCAATTCTGGAGGAACCTCGATCACGTGCAAAGCGCGATCGCCGACCTTTCCCGCTTGCACGACCTCTGAACTGAAATCGTAGATCATTGTCCCAGCGCTGCCATAAATCTCCAGCCGATCGCTCTGTGCGAGCGCATTGATGCCGCTAAACTCCAGAACGCCCTCCGCGCCATTTTCGAAGCTGCACAAAACGGTGAGCAAATCAGGAACGATCACCTCATAACCTTCGCGGACCGGATAAATGATTTTCCCGCGCGCGAACACGCCGGTGATATCGCCCAGCCAGCGTTGCAATACCTCCACGTAAATCCCAAGCGTGAGAATATTGAGTCCGCTAATCTCGATCTTTTGCCGCCAATGCGCCGGGGCGCCGGGATCCAAATAATTTCCGGTGAAACTTTGCAGCCGCACATGATGCGATCGGCCAATGTAATTTTCGGCCAGAATCTTTTTCACCATTAAATCCCCTCGCAGTCCGAATGGCGGCGGGCAAAGCATGGTTACCAGCTCGGGATAACGTTTCGATGCCGCGAGCATTTCTTCAGCCTCCGCCAAATCCATCGACATGCGCGCCTGGCAAAAAACGTGTTTGCCGGCTTCAAGCGCGGAGATTGTCACCGCCGAATGCATGTAAGGCGGCGTGCCGATCCAGACAATGTCGATGTCTGGCAGCGCCACCAACTCAGGCCAATTTTTTATTGGCATCGCTTCAGGCACATTTTCGCTACAAAATTTCTCCGCGCTTTCGTATGTGGAATTGGAAACCGCTACGATCTCCACATCCGGGTGCTTCTTCAGGCCAGGCAGATGACGAGTGCGAACGATATTACCCGCGCCGACGATGCCGATCCGCAGTTTTTGGTTATTTTTGTGCATTGGCTTACGTGCGATAGCAATCTTGCAGACTCGACTGGCTGTGATGCGAGCTAAATTTGACCGCGAGGAGCAATGAAGCGTTCAACGTCGAAATAGTGATAGGGGCGGTTCACCCGAACCACCCATGGCGATTGAGGTCGATCGCCTCTACCTAATGGCTGACGAACAAACGATGCACTTGACGCGCGCACCTGCGCACGGCAGTTTAGGCCGCTTTTTCCAAAGAAATGAAGGTTTGCAACATCACA
>QHRD01000222.1 GCA_003220005.1 Verrucomicrobiota bacterium
AAGAGCAGTCATGGTAAATGTAAGTTGACCGGTATTCTCTCCCGATAAATTTAAAGCGGGTGCTTATTGGTCAAACGAAATGAATCGTGTTGCGAGACTTGCGCTCCATGACTACTCGTCAGTGGGACGGCATGACTGATTTAATTGCTTACCTGAAGGCCAGCGCAGAGAAAGTCGGTGACCAACTTGAGCTTGGAGACGTCCGGCCGGGCGACGAGCTTCGGGTGGTGACGCGGCACACTGATTATGTTTTTGCGATATTGGACAATCGAACGGCTAATCTGACCTGTTTGCGCTTCGATCGGCCGCATGCGCGAGTGAAAATCATGGGTTGCACCTTCGGTAATTCCTCGTCGATCAAGCCGGACCATTTGTTTTGTGGAGGGAATCTGGAATTTGCGTACGAGCTTGATGGCGCCGCCAAGACGACCGCGATTCAGGCAATCTACTGGCGCCACGAAGCGAAATGAGCATCGTTGAAGCGTTAAAGCATTGAACCGTTGAAGCGTTAAAAGAAGATCCGGGGCGTTGCCTCAGAGTTCGATTGTTGCGCGAAAAACTGTCTCGCCGATCTGCACCCGCGCGCCGTTCACCAAGGGAACAATTTCGCGCGGCGCAAGCTTATAATCATCCACAAGGATCGGTGTCCCTCCGGGCAGGTCCTCGATCCAGAAGTTTTGGCGATGATAATGGAAGCGGCCCTCAACTTCACCAAGACCAGGCAGGTTGAGAACCAACGGATTGAGTTTGCTACAGCCGAAGTTGGCGTCGGTGAATAGCCACACGGCGTTATGCAAAGCCACTTCGGAGTTGATAGGCATAAACCGCACACATCCGCGGACGCTACTGTCTCCTTTTGCCGGCGGCCCGCTCCAGAGCCGTTCATTTGCGATGGAAAGAGGGCCCTCCAGCGTGGAATCGAACGGCGTTACATCGAGATGATATTCATGGCTTAAAATCAGAGTGCCACGTTGATCAATCAGGTCGTTTTCATTTTCCGAAAGCGGGTGACCCTCAAATGTCGCGCGGTTCGCACTGCCTGCATCGCGAACAACCAATTTGTCGCCATGCGTTTCTGCGACCACATGGACTTTGCTCAAACGGCGAGTGCGCTCGTCGTTTTCCGCCGACCGCGGCCAGAACCAGGTTAGGAAATCTGCATCCTTCCGGGAGCGCCCCAGTTTGAATTCATCGCGCGCGACGAGATGAATGGCCGCGACCTGGCCAGCGCTATCGAGTGGTTCCAGTTTTAGTTTTATTCCGGATTGCGCGTGCGCTAGGAACTTCTTCGGAATCGACCATGTGGTCTTGCGCGGTGAGCCCGACTTGGTGATGTCGATCCGGCTGACTTCATAATCAAGTTCGAGCGGGACTCGTCCGTACGCTTCCGGAAGCTCTATGCTGAGTAGATCGTTGAGAGTGCGGATAGCGCCGGGCTGAACGAGATTGGAAATGTTCACCGGCGCAAATTCGCCCCCTAGCGCGGCATTCGCTTGTCCTTGGACGCACTGGATGTCCCCGATGTTGAGCACCAATTTCGGATCCGGCACTTCGTTGATTTTAATCCGCACACTTCCTCGGAACGCATAGGCCTGATCCTGTTGAATGCCTTTTATGCTGCACCGCAGGATGAACGTGCCAACTTTCGACGGCGTTACTTCAATTGAAACACGAATCGACTGGCTGGGAGCGAGCCTGCGACAGACCGCCGACGCACTCCCAGCAAGTCCGTTTGATTCCAGCGTCAGGTCAATGTCTTGCAGGGGTAGAATGCCGTTGTTTTCAAATTTGGCGTCAACGACCGCGCTACATCCGGTCACCAACACACCCGGAAAATTAAGCCAGAGCTGTACCGGTGTTTCTACCGCCGATTCAAACTGAGCGCTTAAAACGCGATGCTGTTCGGCGAGGAGGTTTCCGACATCGCTCACAACACGTGAGCTGGGTGCGGGAGTATCGATTTGCGCGAGTGGTTCTATTTTGGCTTCAGCAGACTGTCCACCTGTTTCGACATAGGAAACGATCGACCCTTCAATGGAGTCAGGATCAGCGAGCTTTTTCAAGGAGGGCGAAACCTGTTTACGCGACTTCGTCTCTACGAGGGTCGCTTTCTGCTCAGGCGCCACTTTCGGTTGAGTCTTTTCCGCTGCCTGAGTCTTTGTGACCGTTCCTTCAGGCCGCAGGTTCACGCCGCATTTCACGCAGAACTTCGCCTTGGGGGAGTTTGAAGTCTGACAGCTTCCGCAAATCACCATCGAAGCAAGTTATCCCACAAAGATATTTAAAGGAAAAGACTGGAAAATTGGCGGTCAGCGCCGCCTAAGGTTCTTCCGCTTCATCATCAGATGGACTCGCGCTCTTGGTCGCTCTTGGTGGAACAGGAGACGGAGTCGCCGAAATGCCCGTTTGCCGTTTGCTGAAAACCCGCTGTAGAAGGCTCCGCGGCCGAGTTGTTGTTACTGAGGGCATCGGAGTGAGTTTCGGTCCAATTACAGACGCTACAGGCGTTGTGGCAGCGGCTGGTGAATGAATTAGCCTTCCTGGCGTGGAAAAAAATTGTTTCACTGCTGCGGCCACAGCATCGGCAATCTTTTGTTGTCGCTCCGATGTGAGCAACAGTTTTTCCTCGACTCTGTTGACGATTACGCCGCATTCAAGCAAAACGGCCGGCATTTGCGCAGTCCGTAAGACGATCAAATTATCGAAGCGATACACGCCCGCCTCATCATCGACAATCTCACGGTTCTCACCGCGAATTGGTTCGGCATGGTGGCGGGAAAAATGAAAACCTCGGGCAGCCATTTGATCGCCCAACAATCTGGCAAACTCCAAGCTTGCCTCGGACTCTGTGTTCTTACGGGAGAAAAAAACTCCGTAGCCGGAGAATTCATCGGCGTACTGCTGCGGCTGACCATCCACTTCCCAACTGTGAAGGTACTTGTCTTGCACGGAATCGTGGTGGATCGCAATGAACAGCTCGGCTCTGTGCGCTGCTGCCAAACGCGTTCGCCCTCGCAGCGTGAGTGTATCGGAGGAGGTAACGATGTAGGGCTCAACGTTGGAAGTAGCCGAAAGCGCGCTGTTAATCTTCTCCACGACGGCTTTGTTGAACTCATATTCTGGAATTCCACTGGCACTGATCGCGCCTGGATGCGCTGGCGTATGCCCGATGTCGAGAGCAACCACATGTTTGACCGGAGTTGCGATATCCCGCGCGATACCTAGTGGCTGGCAGAGCAAGAGCGCCGCGAGCGCCAATAGCCTTTTCATCTATCTGCGCGAGCGATTTGTTATCGACTGTTTCTCTGACGCGATCTTCAAACCAGTCGGGGTTTGCAGGAGAAACCAAGTATTGTCGGTTTGCCC
>QHRD01000223.1 GCA_003220005.1 Verrucomicrobiota bacterium
CGAAGATCGATGCCGCGGCAGAGATCGTAGAGCTCAAGACCGAATTTTCCGAAAATCTCAACCAGCTCGGGGCGCGAGAAACGCTGTAGGTCGCCGCAGGTTTTTACGCCGAGTTTTTCCAACTCTCGCTCGCTCTTTTCGCCGACGCCCCAGATTTTGCGCACCGGCAAATCTTTCATGAATTCGGGCACTTGTTCCGGCTTCACTTCGAATTGGCCGTTTGGTTTGTTGATCTCGCTGGCGATTTTGGCGATGAGCTTGTTGGGGCCAACTCCAGCCGATGATGTCAGCTTCGTCTCGTGAAAAATCGTGTTGCGGATCGCTTGCGCCAACCCCGCAAATCGCGGGGCGCTCGGGTGCACGGTGACATCAAGGTAGGCTTCATCGAGCGAGAGAGGTTCAATCAATGACGTGAACCGATGCAGAATTCCGCGAATGACTGCCGCTTCGTGCCGATAAACATCGAACCGCGTCGGTAGCACAATCAAATTCGGGCATCGTTGCAGGGCCATGAAAGTTGGCATGGCGGAGCGCACGCCGAACTCGCGCGCTTCGTAATTGCAGGTCGTCAAAACACCGCGCCGGTCGCGCGCGCCACCCACGCCTACGGGTTTGCCCCGCAACGACGGGCGATCACGCACTTCGATCGCGGCATAAAAGCAATCCATGTCCAGATGGATGATCGCGCGCGGCTTCTGCTCGATTTGCACACAGAAATCTCGCACAACGCTAAAATGAGACCATCCGGCGTTTCTCGTACCAATTGCAAATTTCAGACTTTGCAAACGGCGCTTCTCTTTAGATATTGAAGCGTAACTTTCTCCTGAAATGGATGCTTCTACCTCTGTTGAAACAAATCACGATCCGCATGCACATGACGCTGCTCACGAGCATCACGAGCTCGGGTGGTGGCGAAAATACATTTTTTCCACCGACCACAAGGTGATCGGGATCCAGTACGGCCTTTGCGGCCTGGTGTTCCTCTTCTTTGGGTTCTGCCTGATGATGATGATGCGCTGGCAATTGGCGTATCCCGGTCAGGCGATGCCGGTGATCGGCAAATGGCTCCCGTACATTTTCGGGCCGGGCTCGATGCCGGACGGGAAAATGACACCTGATTTTTATAATTCGTTAGGCGCAATGCACGGCACGCTCATGATTTTTGCGGGCGTCGTGCCTCTGGCGTTCGCTGCTTTCGGAAATTTTGTTGTGCCGCTGCAAATCGGCGCGCCGGACATGACCTTTCCGAAAGTGAACGCGGCGAGCTTTTGGGCGTTCGCGGTAGGAGGCGCGATCATGGTTATCAGTTTCTTCGTGCCCGGCGGCGCGGCCAAGAGCGGCTGGACTTCTTACACGCCGCTCGCTGCCTTCGCTGATACCGGGCAGGGGATTAATCCTTTTTTCAACGGCCAGACGCTGTGGCTGACCGGATTTATTTTTCTGATCACGTCATCGTTGCTTGGCGCGATCAATTTCATCACGACCATTATTCAACTGCGCGCCAAAGGTCTGACCTGGATGCGGCTGCCATTTTTTGTGTGGTCACAATTTGTGACCGCGTTTTTGTTGCTGCTGGCGTTCCCGCCGCTCGAAGCTGCGATCATCATGCAGTGGATGGATCGCGTCGCGCACACGAGCTTTTTCCTGCCCGCCGGTCTGGTGGTGAATGGCACGCCGGTGTCCATCAGCGGTGGTGGCAGTCCGCTTTTGTGGCAACATTTGTTCTGGTTCCTGGGTCACCCTGAGGTTTACGTGCTGATTTTGCCTGCGTTCGGGATCGTCGCCGAAGTTCTGGCGAACAATTCGCGCAAGCCGCTGTGGGGCTACAAATCGCTGGTCTTTTCCGTCTTGGTGATCGGATTTTTGTCGTTCATCGTGTGGGCGCATCACATGTGGATGACGGGCATGGGTTCGGCTGTCAGCGCATTTTTCCAGACCACGACCCTGCTGATCTCGATTCCATCGGTGATCATCTTGAGCGCGTTTTTCATTTCACTTTGGGGCGGCTCGATCCGCTTCACTGTCCCGATGCTTTTCACCATCGCATTCCTGCCGATGTTTGGAATCGGCGGACTGACTGGCATCCCGCTGGCGTTTAATTCAGCCGACCTTTATCTGCACGACACCTACTACATCATCGCGCATTTCCATTACATCGTTGCGCCTGGCACAATCTTCGGGCTTTTCGCCGGCATTTATTATTGGTTCCCGAAAGCGACCGGCCGAAAGATGAACGATTTCTGGGGCAAAGTGCATTTCTGGCCGACGCTCATCTGCATGAACGTGATTTTTCTTCCAATGTTCTTGCAGGGAATGGCCGGGATGCATCGGCGCTGGTATGACGGCGGGCAGGGATGGAATGTCGCGAACGAACACACCGTTTGGGGATTGACTGGATTCCAGTGGAACGTGCCGATCTCATGGGCGGCATGGATCATGGGTCTCGCCCAGATACCGTTCATCATTAATTTCTTCTGGAGCATCAAACACGGCGAAAAGGTGAACGACAATCCGTGGGAAGCGACCACGCTGGAGTGGACTGCGCCTTCGCCACCGCCGCATGGAAATTTTATTCATACGCCTGTCGCTTACCGCGGGCCTTATGAATACAGTCTCCCAGGTAGCGAACGCGATTACACGATGCAGAACGAACCGGTGCAACCTGCCGAGCGGACTCGGCGCAAGGCTCCCGCCGAACTAATTCCCGCGTAGCTGGTCGATCGCGATCTGCTGAGCCATGGAAATTCCGTACACAATTTCGACTCGGCCTGACACCGGCCTTTGGAACGCGAAGATCGGCATCTGGCTTTTTCTGGCATCGGAAGTGATGCTCTTCGGCGGGCTTTTTTCCGCCTATATCTTTCTGCGCATCGACGCAGCGCCAGGCATGTGGCCGCACGGATTACTCAACGTCCCGGTGGGCACGATGAACACGGCCATCCTGATCCTGTCCTCGGTCACTGTCGTGCTGGCATGGGCGTCGCTGAAGATGAGAAGGTATCGCGCCTACTGGTGGTACATGCTGGCGACGATTTCATGCGGCGTGATTTTTTTAACCGTCAAGCTCGCTTATGAATGGCCGCAGAAGTTCGAGCACTTCGGCGCTTACATTAAGCCGGAAGCCCTCGGGAAATACGAAAAATATTTGGGGAACGAGCGTCGCGCCGAAAAGGGAATGGAACCTCGAATCGAGATCACCGGCCATCTGCACAACCAGAACGCCAAGGAATACGAAGTGGCACTCGATCCGGTGAATGCCGAGCCGGACAATCCGTCGATGGATCGGCCGCATTTCTTCCCGCTACCGGTCACCGACAAAATCGCGACGATTGAAAAGGAGGACGTAGAGCGGGCAACAATGTTTCTGCCGACACACAGCGCGTATTTCGCCAGTTATTTCACGATCACCGGTCTGCACGGCATGCACGTGCTGGGCGGCGTGCTC
>QHRD01000059.1:0-352 GCA_003220005.1 Verrucomicrobiota bacterium
ATTCATTTTTCGACAAACATTGTTCCCGTCATCTTGGGATGAACCGAACAAAAGTAGGTGTAGGTCCCCGGCGACCCTGCTTAGAGCCTTGAACAAACCAACACGCGAAAAACTTTAGTAGCCAGTTACCATAGGCGTTTTCTAGCGAATGCATGACCTGAACCGGATTTGAGATAAGGCTCAAAAGCTTCTGCCTTTGGCTCGATCACTGAACGCGAGGTAAGTGATTATCTTCCATGGGCTAAACTTTGTGGTATGAAAAGATTCCCCTTGATTGTGTTCTCGGAGACGCTGTTTCAGATCTGTGGTCATTCCCACGTAGCGCTCTCCTTGTACAGAAAGACTCTCAATA
>QHRD01000059.1:508-16001 GCA_003220005.1 Verrucomicrobiota bacterium
TTCAGCGATGGTGTCCTTGCCATCATCATCACGATTATGGTCTTGGAATTGAAGGTGCCGCATGCGGTTGAACTCTCCGCGTTGAAACCGGTGCTGCCGGTATTGTTGAGCTACGTACTAAGTTTCATTTATCTCGGCATCTATTGGAACAATCATCACCACCTGTTCCAAGCCACGGAGGAGGTCAGCGGTGGGATTCTCTGGGCCAACCTTCATCTTCTGTTTTGGCTGTCGCTGTTTCCGTTCACCACTGCTTGGATGGGCGAAAACCACCTCGCGCCAATCCCAACTGCTATCTACGGCGTCGTGCTGTTGATGGCGGCCATTGCCTACTATATTCTGCAAAGCACCATCATCGCTAAACAAGGCCGCGAATCGCTTCTCGCGCACGCTGTTGGGGACGATTGGAAGGGTAAACTCTCTCCGGCGCTGTACCTCGCTGCGATCCCGCTCGCCTTTGTGAGCGCCTGGATCGCCGGCGGACTCTACGTGTTCGTCGCACTTCTTTGGCTGATCCCTGATCGCCGAATTGAGCGGGAAATTGAGAAGCGCGAAGAGTGAGCAGCGGCAGTAAGCCGCTACCATAGTCGCTTGCGAGCAAAAGCGTGCCCTGAACCAGATTTGAGATAGCGCTCGAAAGCTTCCGCCTTGGCCCGATCAGTAAATGCAACGTAAGTGGTCAGCTTCCACGGCTTGAATTTTGAGGTGTGGGAGGAACTCCCTGTATTGTGTTCTCGAAGACGCTGTTCGAGATTAGTCGTTATTCCCACATAGCGCTCACGTTGCGTAGAAAGACTCTCAATGAGATAGACGTAATACACTCGCCCTCCTTCGCTAAAGCTTCGGAGGGCATCCTGCTTCGCGCAATGAACATGCCCGATCCTGCGAAGCGCGTTACGCGAAGCAGGATGATTAAAGGAAGCGAAATCCGGGAGCCAGACTATCCGATCGAAGCGATCCTTCTCGATCGCTGGTCGCCGCGTGCGATGTCGGGCGAAGAAATTTCCGAAGAGGAATTGATGCGACTCTTTGAAGCGGCGCGTTGGGCGCCATCATCCTTTAACGCCCAGCAATGGCGCGCGCTTTACGCTCGTCGCGGGACGGAGCATTGGCAGACGTTCTTCGATCTGCTCGTCGATGCGAACAAGGCGTGGGCGAAGAACGCTGCCGTTCTCGTCGTATTCATTTCGCGGAAGTTTTTCGAGCACCATAACGAACCTTCAGTGACCCGTTCCTATGACGCTGGCGCGGCATGGGAGAACTTCGCATTGCAAGGCTTTCATCAGGGTCTGGTGGTGCATGGAATGGAAGGATTCGATTATGAGCGCGCACGCAAAGAACTGCGGATACCCGATGAGTTTCAAGTCGAAGCGATGGCGGCAGTCGGCAAACCTGGACCGAAAGAAGTACTTCCTGAAAAATTGCAGGCACGCGAAAGTCCGAACGATCGGCGGAAGCTTTCCGAAAGCGTCTTTGAAGGTCCTTTTCACCCAGGCAAATAAGGCGTGCAAAATTTTATCGCATCCCGTTACCATAGTCGCAACGACCATGCTCAATCCTGCGAAGCGCATGCGAAGCAGGACGAAGGGCGGTTCAAGCCTCAATAGGAATTCAGCCTAACGAGCGTCGATTCGGGCGGAGCGTAATGGCGATCAGTCACAGCACCACGGTTCCGCGCAGTATTTCCACGGCATAGCCGCCTACGCGGACGTTGGTAACGCGCTCGCGTTCGCGGGTTGCTCGGACATACATTTCGCTTGGACGACGGCACTCGACGCCCTGGCGAATCAGCACCTGCTCATCACTCTTTGCGACTTCGTGTTGGGCCATCCAACTGGCGGCGCAGCCAGCCGCTGACCCTGTGGCAGGATCTTCGCCGCCGTAGAAAAACATTCGTGCTCTCGCTTCAAGCCGGCCTTCGTCGCGTTGAGGACACAGAAAATAAAAAAAGTTGGCGCCGGAGCTCTTGAGAAATTCCGCTGCTTGGGAGTAGCTGAACTTCAGATCGGACAGTGTCTGTCGATTGCGGAATGGCACAATCGTGAAGGTCAATGCTGTTGAGACAGCCTGTATGGGCCATTCGGAAGGAATCTCGTCAACGGCGATTCCAATGACGCGAGCGACCTCTTCTCGGGAAAACGCAGTTCCGAACTTGGGATCGCGTTGGCGCATTTCGCCGAACACCTGACCGTCCACTCGATTGGCGCCTGCATTCTCGGAATTCACAGTAAAGCGCACGGGAACTTTCCCGGCCTTCAAATCAAGCGTGATCTCCTCAGATTTCTTTAAGTTAGAGTCGGACGCATAGAGGTATAACGCTGTGCCGAGTGTCGGATGCCCGGCAAACGGCAACTCCTGCTCGACCGTGAAGATGCGGACTTTCTTTCCTTCCCCAGCTTCAGTGGCTGCATCGCGGGGCAGAATGAAGGTCGTTTCTGAAAGATTCATCTCGCGCGCCTAGGCTTGCATCTCGGCGTCATTCAATCCGCGAGCGTCAGGAAAGATCGCCAGCGGATTACCCGCGAGCGCCGTTTGCGTGAATACGTCAAGCTGAACGAATTCGTAAGTGTGCGCCGGCATGAGTCAGATTTGGATTGTGTTGAGTCGCGCGTAAGTTTCGCAGGTGACTGACGACGAGCAAGACGAACGGTTCTACCGGGATACTGAAAGCATCGCGTTTCCAAAACTGAACGATCATCAGCTTTCGCTGCTTGAGCCCCTCGGACAGCGTCGTGTCGTGAAGCGGGGCGATCTCATCTTTAAGGCCGGGCAACGTGATCTCGGACTAGCAATTGTTTTGCGCGGCGAACTCGAAGCGTTCGAGACGCGCGACGGAACCGAATACAACCTGGCTAACGCGGGCGAGCGTGATTTCATGGGCGACGTATCGATGCTGCAGGGCACGTCGATCCTGGGTTCGTCCAGAGTCACATCGGACGAGGCCGAGATCCTCCTCATTCCGGCGGCCGAACTTCGGCGCGCGTTGGCGGAAATTCCGGCTGTGAGCAAGACGATCGTCGATGCGCTCATTATGCGGCGCCGCCGAGTCAGCCGGTATCGCGAGTTTGCCGGATTGCGTGTGCTGGCTGCGCGCGGCGCGCGTGACGGACATCAGCTCGACGATTTTCTAGATAAGAATCACATCCCGCATCGACTGATCGAATTCGAGAGCGAGCAAGGTGAGGCGTTGAGCAATCGGCTTCACCTAACGACGCGCGATTTGCCGGTGCTGATTACTCCTGCCGGCGCTCCGTTGCGTCGGCCATACCTGCGCGAAGTGGCTCAGGTTGCCGGTTTGCTTCGGCCGCTCGCGCTTCAGGACGAGACGGAGATTTTGTCGGATCTGACGATCGTGGGCGCGGGACCCGCCGGACTTGGTGCGGCGGTTTACGCCGCATCGGAAGGCTTGAAGACAGTTGTTCTGGAAAGTTACGCTCCGGGCGGCCAGGCAGGCTCATCCTCATTGATCGAAAACTTTTTTGGTTACCCGACCGGCATCAGCGGCGGCGATCTAACATGGCTCGCCCAGCTTCAGGCTTACCGCTTCGGCGCGAAATTCTCTACGCCGTCGCAGGCTCTTTCGCTTCGTTACAATGCGGACGACGAATACCGCGCGTGCATCCAGATCGAAGGCAGCAACGCCATTCTGCGAGCAAAAGCCGTTTTGATCGCAACCGGCGCCGACTATGGCCGGCTTGCTGCGGAAAACCGCGAGCGATTCGAAGGAGTCGGCGTTTATTACGCCGCCACGGCGCTCGAAGGTCAGATTTGTCGTAACGAAACAGTCATCGTCGCCGGGAGCGGCAACTCGGCTGGACAAGCGGCGATGTTTCTTTCCGATGGCGCGGCCAAAGTGTTGCTCGTAATTCGCGGCGACGACATTACTAAAAAAATGTCCGACTACCTCGCGCGTCGCGTGCAGGGCCAACCGAACATCGAAATTCTATATCGCACAGAGATTCGAAAGATGTTTGGCAATCAAAGACTCGAGCAAGTCGAATTGGAAAACACGAAAACAGGTGAGCGTCGCGCGGTCAAAACGCCGGCGGTTTTTTCCATGATCGGCGCTCGCCCATGCACAGAGTGGTTGCCACCGGAGATCGAGCGGGACGAGAAAGGATTTATCAAAACCGGCGCGGACATCGCTGAAGCCCCAGCATGGCGCGCAAACAAACGCCGACCCGCCCCGCTCGAAACAAGTCTTCCGGAAATTTTCGCAGCCGGCGACGTCCGCTCGGGCTCGGTCAAACGCTGCGCTGCCGCCGTTGGCGAAGGGGGTATGGCCGTCGCCGGAATACACATGAGCCTGGCATCACGGCGCAACGCGTCACCAAACAAAACTCCTAATAATCATGTCTGAGCGCGGCTGCTCTCATCTCGACGCTGGTCGCATCTTTTGCCCATTCCGTTATGGCTTCGACACATCCGAGTCTTTGCAGATCTTCCGTGCCGGATTATCGTCGATTTCGTTGTGACGCGGAATAGCGGAGCGCCGCTTCTTTGCTGGGTTAGTCCACCAGGAATGCCTGCTGCCCTCGCGGAGCGAGCAACGTGTGCAAATGATGCAGTAATTCGGGCATTACAGAGTGGATGGGTTCTGAGTTGCCCGGCCCGTTATCTGGCTTTTACTGATCAGACTTCTTTCACAGCTCTCGCAGTCAATCGGCGAGCGAATCCGCGGTGATGGGCCAACAGCAGATTTAGAATGGAATAGGACGCAACGGTGAGAGCGATTCTGTTTCGATTTGCCGCGGTCTTACTCAGCCTCGTGATCGTGGCGCTTCTGGGCGAAGCGGCGTTGAGGTTGTTCGCACCGCTTCCTGCCAAGGCTGTGAACGAAAAATACCGTTTCTGTCGCTTTGATTACGAGTTGGGCTGGGCTCCGCTGGAGAACGTCACCTACGCCGAAAAAGGATATCTTGTTCATCAAAATCAGTTCGGGCTGCGCGCTCGCGACGACATCCAGCTCAAGAACACAACCGGCAGAAAGCGAGTGCTGGTGCTGGGCGATTCGTACGTCTGGGGGGTGGGCGCGACTCAGGAGGAACTGTTCACCGCTCGGGACGTGTATCGGACGGATGACGAACTCATTAACGGCGGTGTCTCCGGTTACGGCACGGACCAGGAGTATCTGTTTTACCTACGCGAAGGCCAAAAGTTCGATGTCGACCAAGTTGTACTCGCGTTCACACTCTACAACGATGTCGGAAACAATCTCAATTCGAAGCAGTACTCTTACCTCAAACCGTACTTCACGCTGAATGCCGGCCAATTGGTCCTGCACAACGATCATGTTCGATACAGCATAGTTGAAAATTTCTTTCGTACCATGAAACGGGAATCCCGTGTTTGTGATCTTTGTAACGACGGCGTCACCGGATTAATCAGAACACTCCTGCGGAAACATCAGAAACCGTTGGAAGCCGATGTGGTAGTGTCCGACGCTGATCGTAAGGGCATTGAGTTGACTCTTGCAATCTTGAAAAACCTGAAGGAGGCGGTCGAAGCACGCCAGGCGAAGTTTCTCGTGGTCTTCATTCCCTACAAGCCGCGTATCGAACAACATCTGCCTGGAAATCATCCCTTTGCACCCTTACTGGGAAAGGGTCTCACCCAGATGGGAATCAGTTATCGGGAACCGTATCCGGAATTCTTGAAGTCTGCCATCGCCGGTGTGGATTCATTTAACGTGGAGGATAGACATTTCAACGCTGCGGGCCATGCCTTATTCGCCAAGTTCGTGACCGATACCGATCTGGCACGCACATCGACTGATTACTACGGTCATCAGTGAGACCGGTGCGCAACTTGGATAGCCGAAGTTTTTCGAGTACTGGGATTCGCTCGTGAATATCCTTGGTCTATCTGCCTTTTATCACGACAGCGCGGCATGCTTGGTGCGCGACGGCAAAATCATCGCGGCGGCGCAGGAGGAACGATTCACACGCAAAAAACATGATGCGAGTTTTCCGGAGCACGCGGTGAGGTATTGCCTGCGCGAAGGAGGCATCAGCGTGAACGAGCTCGGTTGTGTGGCGTTCTATGAAAAGCCGTTCCTGAAATTCGACCGGATTCTGCACACTTACCTGGCGTATGCGCCGGCCGGCCTGAAAAGTTTTCTGATGGCGATACCGCTTTGGATCCGGGAGCGCATTTGGATGAAAGAGCTGATCCGGCGCGAGCTCGGCTGCGATTGCAAGTTTTTCTTTCCCGAACACCACGAATCGCACGCGGCCTCGGCTTTTTTTCCATCGCCGTTTTCGGAAGCGGCGATTCTCACCATTGACGGCGTGGGTGAATGGACGACGACCACCTACGGCGTTGGGCGCGGCAACCAAATCGAAATGCTGGCAGAGTTGCATTTCCCGCACTCACTTGGACTGCTTTACTCGGCGTTCACTTATTTTACCGGATTTAAGGTCAATTCCGGCGAGTACAAATTGATGGGACTCGCGCCCTACGGAAAGCCGAAATATGTCGATCTAATTCTGCGTGAGTTGGTCGACCTGAAAGACGACGGGTCCTTCCGGCTGAACATGAAATATTTTAATTATGGTGTCGGTCTCACCATGACCAACGCTGCGTTTGATCGTTTGTTCGATCGGCCGCCGCGCAAACGAGAAGCGAAACTGACCCAGAGCGACACGGACCTCGCGCGCTCGATTCAGGACGTGACCGGCGAGATCATGCTGCGGATGGCACGGCATGTTCGCAAGCAAACCGGACGACGAAATCTTTGTCTGGCCGGTGGAGTCGCGCTCAATTGCGTCGCGAACGGACATATTCTGCGCGAACGCATTTTTGACCGCATCTGGATTCAACCAGCGGCGAGCGATGCGGGTGGCGCGCTCGGCGCGGCGTTGTTCGCGTGGCATCAGATCCTCGACAAAGAGCGCAAGGCAGATGACGCGAATGATTCGCAGCGCGGTTCTTATCTTGGTCCCGCGTATGGTAACGATGAGGTCCGCGCTTATCTGGAGACGCAGAAAATTGCGTTCACGGAACTAGCCGACGACGAGGTTCCCGAAAAAATCGCAACCCTCATTAATGCGCAGAAGGTAATCGGCTGGTTTTACGGTCGAATGGAATTCGGACCGCGCGCGCTCGGAGCGCGGTCGATCATCGGCGATGCGCGATCGCCAAAGATGCAGGAACTCATGAATTTAAAGATCAAGTTCCGTGAGAGTTTTCGGCCTTTTGCGCCTTCCGTTCTTCGCGAAAAATTGTCGGATTGGTTCGAATTGGACGAGGAAAGTCCTTACATGCTGCTTGTCGCGCCGGTGTCGAAAAATCGCCGACACGAACCTCCAGCCGACAGGCAAACCTTATTCGGCCTGCAAAGACTCTTAACAATTCGCTCGGAGATTCCCGCGGTCACTCACGTCGATTATTCGGCGCGAATCCAAACTGTGACTGATCAATATCAGCCGATGTTTTACCGCATGATCAAAAAGGTGGACGAGAAATTCGGCTGCCCGGTGATCATCAATACGTCATTCAATGTTCGCGGCGAGCCGATTGTGGCCACCCCGGAAGACGCTTTCACGTGTTTTATGCGCACCAACATGGATTACCTGTTAATCGGCAATTTTCTGTTGGAAAAGAACGAGCAAAAGCCGCTGGACAAAGACATCGACTGGCTAAGGGAATTTGAACTCGATTAAACATGTCAATCCACGCGGACCTTAAAAAACTAAAGACCGGCGATCGCGATCTGCGAAAGTTCGGGCTGACGGTCGGCGGCGTGTTTGTTTTGTTAGGTGTTCTGTTTTTGCTTCGGCATCGGTCGAGCTATCCATTCTTTCTCGGCGCTGGTGCGGTGTTGATGGCATTTGGCGTAATCCGGCCGCAAATGCTGAAATACGTTTACATCGCGTGGATGACGTTGGCCTTCACGCTCGGATTCGTGATGTCGAATGTGATCCTAGTGCTGTTCTTTTTCCTTGTCGTCACGCCGATCGGATTGCTGGCTCGTCTATTTCAAAAAGATTTCCTCGCGCGAAAATGGGACAAACAGGCGGCCAGCTATTGGATTCAGCGCACGCGAGAAATGAGGACGCCTGAAAGTTACGAGCGCCAGTTTTAGAAAAACCTTTACTTCGAATTGGTTCCCTCGAACGTTACAAAACATTCCATGAACAAAGTGGCGATCATCAGAGAATTCTTTGAGTTCCTGCGCCAGCACAAGAAATGGTGGATCGCGCCGATCCTGATCTTTTTGGTGCTGTTTGGTGTTTTGGTGATTTTCGCAAGCAGCTCAACGCTGGCTCCGTTTATCTACAGTCTGTTCTGAGTACCGAGGGCTTCCACGGTTCCGGTCGAATGTTGCGCGCTCTCTTGTCGCGAAATAAGCTCAGCTTGTCATGTCTGACCGAGGCTGCGCTCATCTCGATGCGATTGAATCAATCAAGCAGCCGCAGCGGCGGGAATGCGAAGAATGCGTGAAGATCGGCAGTCGCTGGGTGCATCTGCGCACCTGCCAGACGTGTGGCGTGACGCTCTGCTGCGACAGCTCGCCGAACCGGCACGCGAGTAAACATGCGCGCGCGAGCGGGCATCCGGTAATCGCTTCTGCACAGCCGGGCGAACACTGGTTATTCTGCTATCCGGACGACGCGTTTTGCGAATATTGATTTCGCAAATATGTGGGCGCTGGTCCAGGAACCTTGTGACGAGAACGTAATTCGATCTGCGCCACAGACGGCGCCGTGTGCGAAATCGCGCGGGCCATGGATCCTCGCCGCGACCATTCTTGCATCGAGCATGGCGTTCATCGATGGGACTGCGGTAAACGTCGCGTTGCCCGCTCTTCAAACGAACCTGAACGCGACTGCCGTGGACGTGCAATGGGTGATCGAAGCGTATGCACTCCTGCTCTCGGCGCTCCTGCTGGTCGGCGGTTCGCTCGGCGATCACTACGGGCGTCGCCGAGTTTTTCTGATCGGCATTGCGCTCTTCGCGTTCGCATCGGCTGCGTGCGGATTAGCGGTCAACATTCATCAACTCATCGCCGCTCGCGCTGTGCAGGGACTTGGTGCGGCGCTCCTTGTTCCGGGCAGTCTTGCTATCATCAGCAGCTCGTTTTCAGAGGACCAACGCGGACGCGCCATCGGCACCTGGTCGGGGTTCAGCGCGATCACAGCCGCGATCGGGCCAGTGATCGGTGGCTGGCTGATCGAGCACGTATCCTGGCGGGCAGTGTTCTTTATTAATATTCCGCTGGCACTTTTGGTGATCGTAATTTCCCTCTGGCGCGTGCCCGAAAGCTCTGACCCAGACAGCGCCGGCCTCGACTGGTTAGGCGCAGCGTTGGCAGCACTGGGTTTGGGCGCGCTGGTTTACGGGTTGATTGAGTCTTCGCGTCTCGGTTTCAACGATCGATTGGTTCTTATGGCCCTCATTGGCGCTGTCGTCCTGCTCGTTGTATTCGTGATCACGGAGACGCGAGTTCGGAATCCGATGCTGCCCCTCGCTCTTTTCCGGTCACGAATATTTACAGGCACGAACCTCTTGACGTTTCTGCTCTACGCTGCGCTTGGTGGAACATTGTTTTTCCTGCCGCTGAATCTGATTCAAGTGCAGCATTACTCCGCGATTGGGGCGGGCGCGGCACTATTGCCGTTCATATTGATTATTTCTCTCCTGTCGCGCTGGTCGGGTGGACTAGTCACCAGTTACGGGCCGAAGCTTCCGCTGCTGGTCGGTTCGTTGACGGCGGCGTCAGGTTATTTGCTTTTTATGCTGCCAACGGTCGGGGGCAATTATTGGACAAATTTTTTTCCGCCGGTGGTTGTTCTCGGATTAGGTATGGCCGTCAGCGTGGCGCCGCTAACTACGACCGTAATGGGTTCAGTCTCTGAGAATCACGCCGGTATCGCGTCGGGAGTGAATAACGCGGTTGCCCGCACCGCCAGCCTCATCGCGATTGCCGTTTTCGGGATCGTGATGCTCCACATTTTTAATCACGCGCTCGATCAACGAGTGGCGCAATCAAACCTGCCGAGCTCAGTAACGCGATCGTTGCAAATGCAGCGTACGAAGCTCGCCGCCATTGCGATTCCCGAAGATCAAAACCCCACAACTCAGCAGCTGATTCGCCGTGCGATTGACGAATCTTTTGTGTCCGCATTCAGAGCGGTCATGGCGATCGGCGCGGCGCTCGCCGTCGCAAGTGCAGCCACCGCCCTGGTTTTCATCGGAGGTGCCAGAGGACCCGCGAAATTAGTCTAGCTTGGCGCAGCCGTCGGCTTCACAGCCTCGATCGTTGCGGAAACCAGATAATCTTCGATCCGCTTCCCGGGAAGCCATTGGCGAATGAATGAGCGAGACGCGTCCCTTGGCGCGATCCTGATTTGTTCAAAGCCGGCTTGTCGCAATGTCTCCTCCAGCTCGCCGATCTGCGATGCCCCAGCCATGCACCCGGTGTAAGCCGCCCAATCTCCTCTGATTTCCTCGGGCAGTGTTGCGGTCGCAACGATGTCCGCCACCGCTAGCCGGCCGCGAGGCTTCAGAACACGATATGCTTCCGCGAACACGCGCGACTTTTCCGGCGACAGATTGATCACACAGTTCGATATGATTACATCCACAGTTTCATTTGCCACCGGGAGAGCTTCGATTTCGCCTAAGCGAAATTCGACGTTGCTGAATCCATTTTTTTTGGCGTTCTCGCGCGCTTTCGCCAGCATTTCGTGCGTCATATCAACGCCGATCACCGTGCCACTCGGGCCCACCGCTCGCGCTGCAAGAAAGGAGTCGAACCCCGCTCCGGAACCGAGATCGAGAACCGTTTGACCCGGCTGCAACGACGCGATTGCCAGCGGATTTCCACAGCCAAGCCCAAGGTTTGCAGCTTCCGGCACGATCGCCGCCTCTTCAACCGAGTAACCTAGCGCATCTGTATTCGTGGACGTGCAGCACCCTTCACCGCATGGAGATGGTTCTCCACGAGCAGTCGCGCCATAACGTTGTCGGACTTCTTCCCGAATAGTTTCCGAAGACGACTCTGCAAGCCTTGTCCTCATGCATTGAATGAAATCTGCCCGCGGCGGTTACGCAACTTGAGCGGCAGAAGTTTTCATCCAAGAGCAACGGGCGTTCGCAGCGCGCGAAATCTCAATCGACGCGCGGCAGGAATTCTTCGCGGACGATCTTACCGTCCTTGACGGTATAGACGCCGACTTCGGACAGCTGCATCCTGTTCTTTGAATTTTTGTCGGTCACATCAATATCGTACTGCACCACAAAACGATCGTGCGCCACAAATGGTCCGCTGACTTTGGCGCTGTGCACCTGCATGTTTTGCGTCCACCAGTCGGTTTTACCACGCACGCCTTCGATCCCTCGCGTCTCGGGCGAACTTCCATCCATCGTTCGCGCTTCGATGCTCACGATGTCTTTGTCGTAAAGCGTATCGAGCGCTTCCTTCCAAGCCTGCTTGCGGGTTAGTTCCACTACTTTCTTCGCTACTTCTTCCGTACTCATTTTTTCCTCCTATGTTTTGATTTATTCGCTGAAGAATTTTTCCAACCGGTCGAGGACGCTGTTCCAGCCCTGATTGTGCCGGTCGCGCGACTCTTCGCTCGGCAATTGAACATGCGTCAATCGCAGCTCGGTGCCACCGTCGCGATCGGAAAATTCGACCGATACAACGCTGGTGTAATTTTCCCAAGCCTCATCGTCGTCCCATTTCCAGGTGAAGACGACCTTCTTTGCCGGGACGAGCTCGCGGTATTCACCGAACACGCTCATTTGCTCGCCCTCCTGGTTGACCAAATCCCAGCGATACTTTCCACCGACTCGCGTGTCGGCTACGATCTTGAGCGTTCGAACCTCTTTCGGCCCCCACCATTCTTTTAGTTGCACTGGATCGGTCCACGCTGCATAGACGCGATCCCGCGGCGCGTTGATGAAGCGTTTGATTTCGAGTGATGTTTTCTCTGTCGTTTTCGTAGTCATGATTTTCCTTTCTTCACATGTCATCCGGGATTTCGGGCTCGACCAGTTTCGCTAGCTGGTTCAGTGACTCCTGCCAGCCGAGATAACACGCTTCGACGGGAATCGCCGCCGGGATGCCTTCCTGCACAATGGTCACCTCGGTTCCGCACGAGACTTTTTCCAGCGTGATCGTGGTCTTCATTTCGCCCGGCAGGTTCGGATCGTCGAACTTCTCGATATAACGAATGCGTTCATGCGGTTTTAGTTCAACATAAGTTCCGCTGAAGGAGTGACCGTTGCCGGTACTGAAGTTCGTGAACGACATCCTAAAGCCGCCGCCGACCTTCGCGTTCATCTCATGCACTTTGCAGGTAAATCCGTTTGGCGGAAGCCATTTCGCGAGCGCATCGGCATCGAGAAACGCGCGATAAACTTTTTCCGGCGTTGCCCGCAAGACGCGATGCAGTCGGAGCGTGTTTGCCAAAGCGGTTTTGGTTCCTTTGGACATTATCCTTTCCTTTCCACGAACTGTTTGAGCTCGGTACCGATAATCGAAGTCCAGCCGGCCTCGAAGTTCTTCCGCGCATACGCCGGTGTTTTCGGAAACGTTTCGATTCCGGTATGCGTCACCTTCACTCGCGTCTTTTCGCCGTCGGCGAACAATTCAAACGTCACCAATGAATCGCCCGGTTCGCCTTTGTACCGCCAGTTGTAGGCGATCTTCTTTTCTGGAATCACTTCGGTGATACGGCAGACTTGCGGCTTGAATTCTTTCAGGTCGAAATACCACTCGCGCATTTGATCGGCATCGGTCAGCGCTTTCCAAACTCGTGCGACCGGCGCGTTCAATGTCCGTTCGACAACAACTGGTTCTGCTAAATCAATCTTCGTAGTCATAGTGTTGTTTTATTTTGCGTTTGTGTTCGGTTCGATAATTCCAAAGACGTTGGCGGCCGGATCTTCGGCGTAAGCGAGCCAGCCAATCTTTGGGATCGCCGTTTTCGGGACACAGATTTTTCCGCCGCATTGCTCGATCTTCTTTATCGTTTGATCGAGCGAGGCAACTGCGACGGTGTTGATCGTTCCGGAACTTTGACCTTCTCGCGGGCGAGTCATTCCGCCGTTGATTCCCGGATCTTTATCGTCGCCAGTGCTGACGAGCCAATATTCAATGGGCCCGCCTTCAAACTTTTGGAATTTCCAGCCAAAGACGTCGCGATAGAACGGTTGCACCGCGGTCGGATCGTCCGTGTAGATTTCAAAGTGCGTAATGCGATTCATATTGTTAGGCAACCTGAGCTATCACGTGATGTCGCCGGCCGCTTGCCCGGCTGCGCGGCCCCGGCGGACCTGTTCGAGGACCTTGGCGGAAGCTTCGTCGTTGCCGTACTTGTCGTGCCAGTTCCACCACTCGTATGGCGTGCTCTGTGGGTAGCCCTCCGGCGAGTCCTCCCACTCCTCCTGACGCCCGAGAGCAGTCATGTCCAGGTAGTTCCAAGTGCCGCCCATCTGCTCGTCGCCGCGGCTATTGATGAAGTAGGTACGGAACACGCGGTCGCCGTCGCGTATGAACACGTTGGTGCCGTGCCACTCATCCACGCCAAAGTCCTTGTCGAAGTTGTCCGTAATCGTGTACCAAGGAATGAACTGCCAGCCCATTCGTGCCTTCAGGCGCTCGATATCCCGCTGCGGCGCACGAGAGGCGAAGGCAAGTGTGGTATCGCGGGCGTTCAGATGAGCGGGGTGAGCGACCTGGTCGGCCACCATGGAGCAGCCGACGCATGCATGTTCGGGCCAGCCGACCACGCCGGGCTCGAAGAAGGCCCGATAGACGATCAACTGACGGCGGCCGTCGAACAGATCGAGCAGGCTCGCCTTTCCCTCGGGTCCGTCGAATTCGTACTTCTTCTCCACGGCCAACCATGGCATCCGCCGACGCTCGGCGGCCAACGCGTCCCGGGCATGGGTCAGCTCCTTCTCCTTCACTAGTAGTTTTTGGCGCGCAGCTTGCCACTCAGCTTCCGACACGACTTCTCGATTCTTTCTTATTATTGCTGTGTCCATATCTTTGTTCCTGTGATTTTCGTTGTTTTCTGCGGTTGAAAAAATTTCTGGCTGCCAACGCCGTCACCACCCCCAGAAGTTGCGCCGGCTATGAGCAGTGCTGTGCTTGCGAAACAAATCGGACACATGCGCTACTTCCCTCCTTTCTTTTTCGTTTCGTTCGAAGTCTTTTCCAAGTATTCGGCCAGCCGATCGAGAGATCCTTCCCAAAACTTTCGATATTCTTCGACCCATTGCGCGGCTTTTTTTAGCGGCTCGGCATTCAACTGCATTTCATGCACGCGGCCGTAGCGGCGGCGCCGAAGCAGTCCTGCTTTTTCCAGAACGCGGAGATGTTTCGAAACCGCGGGCAACGACATTGCGTGCGGGCGGGCGAGGTCGGTGACCCGTCGATCGCCCCGGGCCAGATGCGCCAGGATGCGCCGGCGGGTTGGGTCGGCTAGGGCGGCAAACGTTCTGTTCAGGGTTGTAGGCGAATATTTAACCATCTGGTTAACTATTAGCAGATCATTTATCAACGTGCAAACACTATTTTTCGTCCCGATTTATAGAACCCGGCTGATTACGCCGACAACAGCGCCCCGAAGAGCAACGCCTCAATCGCAAACTGCAGGTGATTCTCGCCGGCGAAAAAATCGCGGGCGAATTGGAGAGCGAATCGTCCTCGTGTCGTTCGCACTCGTTGTATTTTCGAGACAGTTCGCTTAATTCTGACTACGCGCATGTATGAGCGTACTCACTCGCCTGTTGCGAGTCAGGTTACGAATTGTCAAAAGCGCGTGACATTGGTTCGACATTCGACATTCGGATTTCGTCATTCGTCCCGACAAGCCTCCGATTCTTAACGGCACGAACCGCAGAGAACGGATGGTAGTTGACCAGGTAAAGAATACCATCTGCTCCTTCGACCAAGGCCGTGCAGCTCTCGACCCAGTCGCCGCAGTTGTAATACGCCACGTTGCCGAACTCGCGGATGGCCGCGCTATGGATGTGGCCGCAGAGAACGGCGTCGACGTCGTAACGTTTGGCGTAGTGCGCCACAGCAGCTTCGAATTAGCCAATGAAGCTGACCGCGTCTTTCACACGCCGCTTGGCATATGCGCTGAGGGACCAGTAGCCGAGACCGAAGCGGCGCCTGACGAAATTAATCAGCGGATTGAGCGAGAGCAAAAATTGATAACCAACGTCGCCAGCAAACGCGAGCCACTTCATCCCGCCGCTGCCGGACATCACCACATCGAGTTCGTGGCCGTGAATGATTAGGATGCGTTCACCGGAAGCAGTCACGTGGATTGCCGTCTGCTTGATCTCGATGTTGCCATAGGTCCCACAAAAGTCGGTCACCAGCTCGTCGTGATTGCCCGGGATATAGATCACGTGTGTGCCTTTGCGGGATTTGCGCAGAATTTTTTGGATCACGTCGTTGTGCTGTTGCGGCCAATAAATTCCGCGACGCAGCGACCAGATATCGATCAGATCGCCCACGACGTAG
>QHRD01000005.1 GCA_003220005.1 Verrucomicrobiota bacterium
AGCGTGTGCTGGATTGCGGCGATGCCGGGCACATCCTTTTGTCCGCGCATATAGCGGAGGACCTTGTTCATTATCGGCACTGGCAACCATACCTGCACGATATCGGCGAGTGCGAAGTGAAGCACGGGAAGCGCCTGCACTTGTTTAGCCTGTACAAAGACAATCTTGGCAATCGGCAGGTTCCTGAAAAACTCAAGGAGCAAAAAAGATGGCGGCAGAAAGCTGTCGCAATTCGTCCAATTCGCGCGCCCGCCTGGTCCAAAGTCGCCTTCACGGTTGCTTTACTCGTGTTGACGATCGCCCTGGTGATTAGCTCGTTGATGTTCTTCCAGCGAGCATCGCCGCGGAAAATCATATCGAGCGCCACTGAGCCGACGGCCAGCGCGGCGGTTCCTATTCCCGAAAAAAGCATCGCCGTTCTTCCCTTTGAGAATTTTAGCGATGAGAAAGAAAACGCCTACTTCGCAGACGGCATTCAGGACGAAATCCTTACGGATCTCGCCAAAGTTGCAGACCTAAAAGTAATCAGTCGTACAAGCGTGATGCAATACAAGGACGCCGTGACTCGCAACCTGCGCGAGATCGCCCAGCAACTCGGCGTTGCGCATGTGCTCGAAGGCAGCGTGCAACGCACCGGGAACCGTGTCCGCGTGACCGCGCAGTTAATTGACGCCAGGACAGACACGCATCTTTGGGCCGAACGCTATGATCGCGATCTGGCGGACGTTTTTGCAATCCAGAGCGAGATTGCGAAGACAATCGCTGACCAGCTTCAGGCGAAAATCTCTCCCAGCGAGAAGGCGTCGATCGAGAAAGCGCCCACAACAGATATTGTTGCGTTCGATCTCTACGAGCGTGCCAAGGCTCTTTGGACTGACGTCACCGATTCACTTCACGCCGAGGAGAACCTTCCGCAAGCCGCCCAACTGCTCGATGAAGCTGTCGCCCGGGACCCGCAGTTTCTGCTCGCCTGGTGCCTGCTCTCCAGGGTGCATGGCGCTCTCTACTGGACTGGGCATGACCACACCCGGGCCCGTCTCAATCTGGCTAACGCGGCAGTACAAACCGCTTTGCGTCTTCTGCCGGAGGCTGGCGAAGCTCATCGCGCGCTGGCCACCTACTACTACTATGGCTTCCGCGACTACGCACGGGCTCGCAGCGAGCTGGCTATCGCCAGACGCAGCCTGCCGAACGATGCCGAAATATTCCTTTATACAGGTTTAATCGACCGCCGACAAGGACATTGGGAGGACTCGACACGCAACATGGAGCGCGCGCTTGAGCTGGATCCGCGCAACCTCTTTACCCTCCAACAACTGGCGCTGACCTACCATTCGCAGCATCGCTATAACGACGCGGCTCGAATATACGATAGCGCGCTGAGGATTGTGCCAAGCAACCCATACACTCGCGTGTACCGGGCACTGGTCGAATTGAGTTGGCGTGGAGATATTAAACCCTTTCAGACTACACTGGGCACCGTGCTCGCGGAAAATCCCAGTGCTGCTTCGGACGTAGATATCCCTCTTTATGCTCTCTGCGAACGCACTGCTGCTGCGGCCGCGCGCACGCTGACGAACTACCCGCGCGATGGGGTCACCACCGAGTACGGCGTCAACTGTCCGCGCGCCTATTGGGAGGGGGTCGTCGCTGGCTGGCAGGGGGACTCAGCGAAAGCGCAATCTGCCTTTATCACCGCTCGGAGCGGAGTCGAACAGATTTTGGCGAAGGAACCGAGCTTCGCTGCCGCTATCAGCCTTTTGGGAGTGATCGATGCTGGTCTTGGACACAAGGAGCAGGCACTGCAGGAAGGACGGCGCGCCTGTGGATTGCTGCCCGTTTCCAAGGACGCGCTTACCGGCGTGGCCTTAGCTGTTAATTTGGCACAAATCTATGCATGGACTGGTGAGAAAGATCTCGCCATTGAACAGATCGCCGCGGTGGAGCGCACGCCTAACGAGCTTAGCTACGGCCTTCTCAAGCTACACCCTTATTGGGATTCGCTACGTGGCGACCCGCGCTTCGAAAAAATTGTTGCTTCGCTTGCGCCAAAGTAGGGTGTTCGCGTTCTAACCACGCGTAGCCTTGGCGGAGGCGGGTCGTCTCGCTCGCCCCGAAGTAGCAGGCAAGCCGACTCCTGCAACGTAAAGGACTGACTCGCGGACTCCATCTATTCCCAGGTCCTTTTCGATCAGTGTGTCCTTGAGCGCCGCCGTACAAAACGGCGCCAAGTCAAGCCAGGTCGCCACAAGACAAAACGTTTGGCACAGGTGACCGGCATCGAGAAGCACTACGCGATAGGCGCGAGCGTGCTGATACTTCCACATGGTGCGCGGAAAAACCGCCGTCATTAAAAACAGTGCGGCAGCTTTTTTGGCATGCTCTGCGCGAGCACAATAAAGCCAAGCTTTGTTACGCGTGACGCGAGTGCTGAGCCTCTCGAGATAATGGTGCGCCGGATGGTAATGATACAGACCGGAGCTTAGACCTTTAACCCGCAAAGCCATGAGATACACTTCACCAGGGTGGCGTGCCCCAGCCGAGGGGCTGGTTTTATGGAGCAACTTCCCAAATCTAGGGGAATACAGATATCCGGTGACACCCCAAACGAGTGAAAGGAGTTGGGATACGGCTTCAAGCGTGATGTCTTCTTTCGAGAATTGCCGGTGCGTCTTCCGGGCCAACAGCACCCGGATGAACTCCGAATCCGGAAAAGCGCGTCTCGGGAGCGACACCTTCATCGCTCCGTTCAGGGTCTTGAAAATTCCAGGCTGTGGCGTCTTGGGCAGTATCGATTTCAACTGATTGAGACTCCAACGACTACGGTCAACGTACGGCGCATCTTTCGTAGCGAAATGGAAGCTCGCTGCGGGAAGCCAATCCGACCACTCCTTTGCAATTCGGGTGTCCCGCGTCAGTTCGGGTGAGTTCTTCGGAAGTAGCAGGCCATGCTGCACTAACTCCGCGAGAGCGGCGCGCACGCTCCTCGGCGTAGAGCCAGCGAAATGAATGACCGCCTCTCGTGAAGTTCGCCAGCTGTTAAAAAAATCGAGAACTTCGCAAGTAAGCGGTTTTGCTGATACAGATAGTCGTGTGGCGAAATTATGGAAAAAAAGCTTATTCCCGCGCCAATGGACGACCAAGCACCTGGCCCGTCGCAATGGGATTGTTGGCTGCCGCATCTGTTTCAGTTGACGCAGTACGCCACCAGGACAGCATCAAATCGAGGTTACAGATGATGGTGGTCCGCCATGATCTCCTTCAGCGTGTCGTTAGCCAACTTCAGTGCTTTTCGAAGGTCTGTACTTGGAGCAGCAGCATTCTGAAGAACGGGATCGGCGGCATCGATGGCTTTCTTCGCCTTCACGTCAATTGTCGGTTTATTTGGGCAGTCACTTCTTTGATTGTTAGGCATTGTTATTATTCCTTTCTTTCTTCAAGCAACGGAATTCTGTGAGAACCCGGAGCTTCACGTACTTCTTCCAGCATATCCAAGGAAGCGACCGAATGTCAACGGTCGCCTGAACGGCGTCTCAGCTGCCATTCGCGAGCATGCGTAGTCGCGGAAGTTTCGAGCAATCTTTAAAGCAAGTTCGGCGATTCAGCGCCGCTCTGGCTTTGCGACTATCGGCAGTACTGTCCCTTTGTCGGCGGGAACAACCTCAAAGTCGATGTGACCTACACAAAATGGTGCGGATCGGACGCCAACATATTGATGTGCTTCTTGACTGCAGTGAGAGCTGTTTCCAGCTTCTTCACGTGCGCAGCCACTTGTTTTGTACGTCGCTTCCCGTGGGTTGTTCGCTTACGCGCTTTCTTTTAGCCATTGTTGTTTTTCCTTTTTTTGAGCAACTGAGCCCCTTTGGGCATCAGAAGTTTCACATCTTGCTCTGAGGATATTTAAAGACGTCGCCGAATGTCAACATTCGCGATGCAATTGCACCGAAGAGAATGATTGGTGTCTCATGAGAACGCCCTGGCAATTAAAAGGCAACACGGTTGTGGCAGCCCCGATTCCGAGGCATCACACGTGATCGCCGGAATGGTTGTGGCGATCTTGAAAGTCAGTTCGCGATGCTCCAGCCGGTTTTGCACTACGAACTCGAGCAAGTTTCGAAGACCGGCATCCTGCGAAAACTAAAGCAACACTTCGGCCCAAGACCATTCGCGACATTCGTTTGCGCGTTGGCTGACGGAGAGCCTGCCGGATTCATCCGTTGCTCCTGAGGTGGAGAAAAGGTATTGTCGAAATTTTAAGTGAACGCGCACGATACATCTGCGGAGCCGACGCCTGATCTCCAGCTCGAGATTGCGCATCTGCTGTTAATCGACGTTGTCGGATACTCGAAACGCCTCGTGAACGAGCAGATTGAAGTGCTGCAAAACTTGAATCAGATCGTCCGCGCAACGGAATGTTTTCGCGCTGCGGAAGCAAGCGACAAACTTATTCGAGTGCCAACGGGCGATGGGATGGCGCTGCTTTTCTTTCGCAGCCCGGAAGAGCCGGTGCGATGCGCTCTGGAAATTAGCAGAGCACTTCATGGTCATCCGCTGTTTCACGTACGAATGGGGGTTCACAGCGGCCCGGTTAATCGGGTCACCGATGTAAACGACAAAACCAACATTGCCGGCTCTGGAATTAATATTGCCCAGCGAGTACTGGATTGCGGTGATGCCGGGCACATTCTTTTGTCCGCACACATAGCCGAGGATTTGGTTCACTATCGGCACTGGCAACCATACCTGCACGATATCGGCGAGTGCGAAGTGAAGCACGGGAAGCGCCTGCACTTGTTTAGCCTGTACAAAGACAACAGCGGCAGGAAGCAGCGTGGTCTCGTTTATTCAGTGCGCCCGGCTGGCCCAAGGTTGCGCTCACTGTCGCCTTACTCGTGTTGGCAGTCGCCCTGGTTATTAGCTCGTTGATGTTCGTCCATCGAGCACCGCCGCGGAAGATGACATCCACCGCTGCCGAGCCGGCAGGCAGCTTGGCATCTGCTATTCCCGAAAAAAGCGTCGCCGTTCTTCCCTTTGAGAATTTTAGCGATGACAAAGAGAACGCTTACTTCGCAGACGGCATTCAGGACGAAATCCTTACGGATCTTGCCAAAGTTGCGGACCTAAAAGTAATCAGCCGTACAAGCGTGATGCAGTACAAGAACGCGGTAAAGCGCAACCTGCGCGAGATCGGCCAACAGCTCGGCGTTGCGCACGTACTCGAAGGCAGCGTGCAACGCACCGGGAACCGTGTCCGCGTGACCGCGCAGTTGATTGACGCCGGGACGGACACGCATCTTTGGGCGGAACGCTATGACCGCGATCTGGCGGATGTCTTCGCCATCCAGAGCGAAATTGCCAAGACGATCGCCGACCACCTCCGGGCCAAAATCTCTCCCAGCGAAAAGGCGGCGATTGAGAAGCCTCCCACCACTGATCTTGAGGCTTACGATGTTTATCTGCACGGTCTGGCTTATACACTCAAAACCGGCAACAACCCTGCGAATGCTCTTGCCGCACAGAAATATCTTAGAGAAGCGGTGCGGTTAGATCCGAAGTTCGCGCTTGCTTGGGCCTTGCTGTCAAACCTTGATGCGCGCGGCTACATCACAACGACTCTTCAACCAACAATCTCTCTGCGTGAAGAGGCGCGGCAGGCAGCAGATACTGCTCTCACTCTTCAACCCAATCTCGGCGAGGCTGTATTGGCCAAAGGATCTTATCATTACGCCTGTCTTAAGGATTACGACACCGCAGTGCGTTACTTTGAGCAAGCACGTCAGTTCCTGCCGAATAGCAGCCAGATTGCCGTATCGCTGGCATATGTCACGCGAAGGCGGGGCCAATGGGACCAGAGTGAATCCTATTTTAACGAAGCCGAGCGGCTTGATCCGCGCAACGTTTGGCTGCTTACCAACCACGCGTTTTCGTATATCGCACTTCGTCGCTTCCCAGAAGCGCTGCGAAAGTTTGATCAGGTCCTTAACATCACGCCGGACGACGTGGATACGCTCGCGTATAAGGCGGCTATCGCACAAGCCGAGGGTGATCTGCCGCGTGCAGCCGCACTACTCGCGCCGCTGCGTCCGAATCCCGACCATACCAGTGCGCTGGAAACACAAGTTTACCAGGCGATCCTGGAGCGTCGCCCTGCCCAAATCATTTCTTGGCTAAAGGAAATACTAGCCAAGCCTGATCCAGCGTTGGGTTATCACAATGGCGCACTGCGGTTTTGGTTAGGTTGGGCTCAAGATGTCGGTGGCGATCATGTAGCCGCCCAGGAAAGTTGGCGCCAGGCGCGCAGCGAACTGGAATCTTTCCTCAGGGAGCAGCCGGAAAATAATAATCTCATTGGCGATCTGGCCTTGATTAATATGGGCCTTGGCGACAAAGCGGCGGCGTTGGCTTTGTCCGAGCGGGGGATAGCCGAGCTCCCGGTTGAGAAAGATGTGGTGAGCGGTGCCGGTCCGATCGAGACCCTCGCTCGGGTTGCGGCGCAGATGGGAGAACCCGACCGCGCCATTGCCGCTTTACAGCAACTACTCTCGATACCGGGCACGGGCGCTCTGGAGAAATACATCCCGCTCACTCCTGCGCTGCTCCGACTCGATCCGATGTTCGATCCGCTCCGGAGTGATCCGCGCTTCCAAAAACTCGTCGCCGCGCATTAGTTCAACCCGCCAGTGCCATCAGTCGCAGCGCCATCCGAAAGCCACACGTATCGGATCAACTCGTGGGCGGGGGCGGCGGCGGTGGGGGCGGTGGCGGCGGTTCCGGTGGCTTTGGAACTGTATTTTGTGTCATGCACGAGATGTGACTTATTCTCTGCGTTAATGTCAAGCCTTCGTTTGAGGTTGCTTGGCTCGCAGCCTGTCAAATCGTCGCCGACAAAGTGGTACAGATCGACACCAAGCCAT
>QHRD01000224.1 GCA_003220005.1 Verrucomicrobiota bacterium
TGCGCGCACGAATCGGCAGAGCAATTTAAGCGGCCCATTTTCGAGCTCTCGTGGCGGAATTGGCAGACGCGTACGGCTCAGGACCGTATGGGGCAACCCGTGGAGGTTCGAGTCCTCTCGTGAGCAAATTCGGCGGGGTAAGATGCGGAATGCTACACAACTCGAATCAGACGGGACAGGGTCGGGGGGGGTGCGCGTTAGCCGCTACATCGCAACGATTTTGCACACGGCCTTGTGGGCGGTGCTCGCCGCTACCTTGCTCTTTCGGACCGCCCCAGATCTTTATCGCGATGTCCGGGTAAGCAAAATAGGACCGATAGATCCGAACCGCTCGATTGAGCCTTACTTTCGAGGTCTGACCGGAATCGCCAACGGACCACAGCATCTCGGCGATATTCTCGAATATTTGCCGGGCGATAAACCACTCGTGATTTTCGTTCGAGCTGATACTGGACAAACTCGCAGCGAGCGCAACGAAGATTCTCAGAGCGAATTTCTCGGGATGCTGGTCGCATATATTTGTTGGCCGCGTGATGTGCGTATCATTCATGTGAGCGAACCGACGATCGAAAAGGAAATCGCCGCGATTACCCCTGATTCCATAGCCGGCATGGCGTTTTCCGGATTGCCGGTGCCATCCCGGTTGGGAAAGGCGATTCACTTAGGGAAGGGAATGTCCCTTGTGCCGGCGAACAGGAGTCCATGATGGTCTTACTCGGGCTTCTGGCCGCCTACTTCACTCTATTTAGCGCAGGTTTGGGGATTACTCTGTTAATCTTCCGGGCCGCACCTCGGATCAACATTCTTGAGTGCTTTTGTTTGTCGTGGCTGTTCGGGGCCGGGGCAGTCTCTATCATGCTTTGGATCGGCGGACTCTTCCTCTCGGGATTCGCACTGCAAATTGCCGTTGCATCGCTTTGCATTTTATTGGTTGCTCTAGGCTGGCGAGCAATTCGTCATTCTCGAACCAAATTCGCGCTGCCTTATCCGGCTGGTTGGCTCGAATGGTCTCTTGCCGGTCTTCTTCTCGCCGAGATTGCGTTGGTTCTGTTCGTTTCCTGCAAACATACCCTCGGCTGGGACGGGCTTTTAGTCTGGGAGATCAAGGCGCGTTACGCGTTTTTAAAAAGCGGAGTAATTCCACCTGGATATTACTCAAATCCTGGACGCGCGTTCAGTCATCCGGAGTATCCGCTTGGCATACCTCTGACCGAGCTTTGGTTGTATTTGTGGATGGGCCAGCCGCATCAATACTGGGTCAAAACAATTTTTGGGATTTACTACGCCGCCGGCGCGGTTTTGCTCGGTCTACTTGCCGCGCGAATTTCAGGTCATCGCTGGAGCGGTCTCGCTGTGGCCACTATCCTTCCCTTTATTCCATTTCTTACATCAGCTCCCGGCGGAGTTATCGTCGGCTACGCTGACTTTCCGCTCAGCATTGTTTATCTTGCCGGTCTGGGCTATCTCCTCCTTTTTTTGGTGAATGACGATTCGCGAGCTCTCATGATTTATAGCGGTTGTCTCGCTCTTCTACCCTGGATCAAGCGTGAGGGTCTAATTCTTTGGGGCGTTTTAGCGTTTCTCGGTTTCATCGTCAGCTGGAGGCGGGCGAAACTGGCTCGATTCGGAATTTCATTGTTGCCCGGGATTTTTTTGATGGTGAGCTGGCGAGTTTATCTCGCATTCGTTCATTGCATTCCATCTTCGGAGTTTTCCTTGTCCATCACGGGCAAGCTGACGGAACTAGCGGCAAGAATTGGTCCGATTACTCGTTTACTACTAGTCGAGGTATCGAACCAGGCTGACTGGAGTATTTTCTGGTTAGCGGCGGCTCTCGCTGCACTTTATTTAATATTCCGTTTTCGCACGATGCAAAGCTGGCTCCTAATAGCGGCAGTTATCGCGCCGATTGGTCTTTACTGTGCGACGTATCTTTTTACCACGTGGTCCAGTTACACGGCCCACGTCACTTCCTCTTTGCCACGGCTTCTCTTGCAGATAGTCCCGGCCTCTTTGCTGGCTATCGCTACTGTGCTGCCTGTTAGGTCCGGCCATGGGCAAAGCCTTGATTCGGATAGTCCTTAAACAGTTACTGTTCTCATCCCTGAAATCTGGCAAGAGACTCTCGTGAGCAATTTCATAAAGCGAGGAAATGGCCGGTTTCTTGCTAAAACGAGGATCAAACCTCATGAAAGTCTCCGTCGTTATCCCCTGTTACAACGAAAAGGATACAATCCATCGTCCGGCGGTTTCATCGTCAGTGAACGACATTTCATTGCGAACTGCGGTTAAACTTTTCTGAAATGCAGAGCGCTCGCGCAGTCGCGCACATTTCGTTTTGGATAGTCCTGCTGACGGCATTCTTTTGCGTCAGCGTGCCAAAGGTTTTTTATCGCGCGCCTAAAGGTTCAATTCCGCCGACCGGCGATACATCATTTCATACCAGTGACAGCTTTTGGCATGCGACCGGAACAAGCGGCGTGTCGAAACGATTAATTGCATTTTTCGATCTAGCGCCACCCGAAAAACGAATCCTGATTCTCGATCGTGAGGACGATCTTGCGAGCAGCTTACTTGGAATGCTGACTGCGTATCTCGCCTGGCCGCATCCGGTAGAGATTGTCGATCTTGCCCGGACGCGCGTGAATCGTGGCGAAGTCGCGGCAACCGATCTCAGTCCGCCGGCCGCAATTGCTTTTTGTCGTGTGCCCCGGCCGGCAGAATTGCCCGAAGGCAAAAATTTCGATGCCGGATTGGAAGTTGTGCCGGTCGCTATGAAGTAAGACCATGGAACTAATCGAGGTTCTTGCGGCGTTAGCAACGATTTTGGCCGCCGGTTTTGGCGCGTTCACCCTGATCCTGCGCAATCCGAAGTGTTTGAGTTTACCGGAACAACTCGCGCTCTCATGGCTCGGTGGAACGGGAATCGTCTCGTTATCGATTTGGCTGCTCGGATTCGTCCTGAGCGGGCCGGCGCTATTTTTCATTGTTTGTTTCGTTTGCGTCGCTCTTCCACTGGTCGCTTGGAAAACAAAGGGAGCGTTTCGCTTTCACGAATTGCGTGAAGCAAATCGAATCGAACTTGCGTTGGCTTGCATTCTCGCCGTGGAAATTCTGGCAGTCGGTTATCTGGCCTTCGCTCACACGCTTGGATGGGATGGACTTTTGAATTGGGAAATCAAAGCGCGTTACGCCTTTGCCAACGGAGGCGTTATGCCGGCCGCCTATTTTCAGGATGCCGGACGCGCCTTCAGTCATCCCGACTATCCACTTGCAATTCCATTCACCGAACTGTGGCTCTACTTCTGGCTCGGCGAAGCCAGTCAGTTCTGGGCCAAAATCATTTTTCCAATCTATTACGCTTCCGGAGCGGTATTGTTAGTCGCGATCAATGCGCGTCTGACCGGCAAAATCTGGGCGGCGTTCGTTGCTGGCATCGTACTCTTTTTCGTTCCGCAGATCACGGTTGAAGTAGGTAGCGTGATTTTTGGCTACGCGGATTTTCCGCTGAGCGTTTTTTATCTGGCAGCGATCGGATATTTGCTGTGCGCGAATCGAAACAGCGACAACAATGATTTCTTTCGAACTTATGCGGTCTGTCTTGCTTTTCTTCCGTGGGTGAAACGTGAAGGTGTGATTTTATGGCTCATCGCTGCGATCTGCGGCGTGTTTGTTATCTGGCGGAGTAAAAGATCGCCGAAATATTTATCCGCGTTGCTCCCTGGGTTATGCATCGTCCTGGCTTGGCGCATTTATCTCAGCCAGATACACGCGGTTTCGTCGTCCGATTTCATGGAAATAAATTTGGTAAATCTGCGCGCAAACATCCATCGCCTCGGCCCGATTCTCTCGGGTTTTGCATCCGAATTCACGGACCTCAACGTGTGGGGGCTGTTTTGGCTGGTGGCTGGATTAGCCGGCGTT
>QHRD01000061.1 GCA_003220005.1 Verrucomicrobiota bacterium
ACCCCAATATTCTCCCGATTTACGAAGTAAGCCAGAGCGAAGAGGGGCTGCCTTTCTTCAGCATGAAGTTTGCTGGCGGCGGCAGTTTGCTCGAAGCGGCGCCTGCGTTGCGTCGCGAGCCGCGTCGCGCTGTTACGTTGATGGCTAAGGTGGCGCGTGCGGTGGAATATGCGCATGACCAGGGGATCCTCCATCGCGATCTTAAACCGGGGAACATTTTGTTGGACGGCAACAGTGAACCGCTTGTCAGCGATTTCGGACTGGCAAAATGGCTGGAACCGTTCGGCGATCTGACCCGCACACCCAGCATTTTCGGGACGCCAGGGTACATTGCGCCTGAACAAGTGAACGGATCAGCGGGCAAACTTACGCCAGTGGCTGACGTGTATAGTCTGGGTGCGGTTTTGTTTCACCTTTTAACTGGCCGACCGCCATTCACAGGAGAGCACGCGCTGAAGGTCATCCAGCAGGCGAGTGAAAAGCCCGCGCCGAAATTGCGCACCCTGGCGCCCGCGCTGGATCGCGATCTGGAAACAATCTGCGCCAAATGTTTGGAGATTGAACCAGGCGCCCGTTATCACTCAGCTGGTGAGCTGGCCGAAGATCTTGAACGCTGGCTCGGCGGACACTCCATTGTCGCGCGCCCAGTTTCGCCGCCAGTGCGTCTGTGGCGCTGGTCGCGACGCAATCCAGTTGTTGCGGGAATGGCCGCGCTTTTGCTGACGCTGGGGACGACGATAGGCGTGCTGATTTGGAAGGGCGAAGTTGCTGCAGAGAACAGTGACCGGGCGGCGGGCATTGCGGTATTGCCCTTTGAAAGTCTTAGTCCAGAGAAAGAAAACGCGTTTTTCGCCGGTGGCATTTACGATGGCGTTTCCACCAAGCTGGCGAAACTGGCAGATCTAAAGGTGATCAGCCACAACAGCGTGGCAAAATATCGCGGCGTACGCGATACCCAGGAAATCGGTCGCGCATTGAATGTGGCTTACGTGCTTAAGGGAAGCGTGAGCCGGAGCGCGGGCAGGATCCATTTAAACATTCAATTAATTGATACGCGCAACGATTCTCACCTTTGGTCGGAGGAATACGATCGGGATCTGAATAATGTGTTCGCCCTTCAAAGTCAGATCGCACAAAAAGTCGCAGATCACCTCGGAGCAAAAGTTTCATCCACCGAAAAAGCGGCAATCGACGAGCCACCGACGACAGATCTTATCGCGTACGACGCATATTTGCGGGCCAAAGACCTGATCAGTAGCATTCCGTTTAGCAGGCGAGTAAAAGACGATTTACTCGAAGCGGTTCGACTCCTCGATCAGGCTGTTGCGCGCGATCCCTTGTTCTTTGATGCCTACGGACAGCTCGCGGGAGCGAATGATCGCATTTATTTCCTCGGTTTCGATCACACCGATGCGCGCCTTCAATTGTCCGAAGCGGCCATCCAATCGATTCGCCAACTGCGCCCGGCCTCTGGGGAGACTCATCTTGCCCTCGCCCAGCATCTGTATTGGGCCTACCAGAACTACGACGGTGCCCGCGACGAACTGGCTACCGCCCGGCGTACGTTGCCTAATGAAGCGCGAATTCCTCTGTTGGCTGGCTACATCGATCGACGGCAGGGGCATTGGGAGGAATCCCTCGATCAAATGAAGCAGGCGCTGGAATTGGACCCGCACGACCTTTCCATACTCCAGCAAATCTCCCTTACTTACCAAGCGTTGCGCCGGTACAAAGAGACGGTTGCGACTCTTGATAAGGTGTCCGCTATAGCGCCAAAAGATATTGCGATCAAAGTTTGGCGCGCCCGGGTTGAGCTTCAATGGCGTTCCGATCCAAACCCGCTACACACCACAATTGAGACCGCTCTCATCCAAGATCCAAAGACGGCGCCTTTTATCTTTTTCCAATGGCTCGAGCTTGCCCTAAGCGAGCGGGATCCAGTTGCCGCCGAACGTGCGCTGACAGCTATGCCGGCAGGGGGGTGCTACGACGAAAACATCCCATTCCCTGACGGCTGGTGCCGCGGTCTTGCCGCCCGGCTTCGCGGGGACGAACCGGCCGCGCGTGCCGCATTTGCCAGCGCTCGAAAAGAACTTGAGCAGACCGTGCGCGATCAACCCCGTTACGCAGTGGCTCTTTGCGCGATCGGCGTCGTGGACGCTGCTATGGGAAACAAACAAGACGCAATCCGCGAAGGCCAGCGCGCGGTCGAGTTGATGCCCGTGAGCAAAAACGCCATCGATGGCGCAATATTAGTTCAATACCTCGCGGTTATTTATGCGTGGACGGGCGAGAAGGATCGCGCAATAGAGCAATTGGCTGAGGCAATGAAGCGGCCAGGGAGCCATGTTACTTACGGCGATCTTCGTCTGAATCCGTTGTGGGATCCATTGCGGGGCAACCCGCGCTTTGAAGCGATCATTGTTTCCCTGGCGCCGAGATAACATTCGCGCGCTGCTGAATACGCCCAGTCAGAAGGATCGCGAAACTGCAGGCACAGACCTGCATATTTTTCCGGGAACACCAATATGTATGCCTGACGGAGTTTGTACAGCATGTGTGCCAGACGTTATGATTGATGACGGTGTTTCACATTCGTACCGACCTGAACGACGCAGTGATAAACCCCACCCACAGCGGTTCTTGGTTTTCGTTTGAGCTTGACAGTTATTCACAAATTCTGTAAGGGCGGGGTTATGAACAAACTCCAAGCTAAAATCACCAAACGTTTCGTCGCAGCAGCGCTGGCAACAGCAGCAGTTGTCGGGATTAGCGCCCTAGCAATGCAAGCATCCACTCCGAACCAAAACTCCCTGGCCCCATCCTTGAAGAGTATCCAAACTGATAAAGCCACATCCTTTACGCAGGCCGCCCAGCCGGGCCACAATTGGTTCGTCGAACTCGCTCTGCCCGGGACCAGCGAAAGCAAGGCGACGACGGAGAACTTGAAAGTAATCGCAACTACGCTGTAGGCCTGCTGGTCGCTGACTAATAATAATGCGAACCCCGAAATGGTTTCGGGGCGAGTGGTCTTATGTACGAATGCGTCCCGGGGCTTGGGCTTCGACCTTAGCGTTGGACGCAGGAATCTTGACTGCCAAAAGTTCTGCCTTCTGGAAAAATTTTCTGCGATCGTCGCGCACCACCCGAATTCTACAGAAGAAAACCAGGGCAACGAAGGCACTTTCCAGATTAAGGCCTTCGTTTCTTCGTTGGCTTCTATATGCATTCCTCTGCTACGCCACGTGAATTGGCATCCAATTAGGGCAGGCGCAGCAAAAGAATGGACGACGCGGCGATCGGTCCCTACCATTTGGACAAATGTTTCCCAAGCGCATTTACGCCGCGTGCTTCGGAATACATTTTCTTCTCATAACCGCAGTTTGCTTAGCCGGGCTGTTCTCGCTTATCGCCGAAAGCGCCACCGTGTTGCCGGCGGCGCTCGAACCGTACGCACGCAAGGCTGAAGTCGCTGCCGCCTGGCTGCTGGGGAAAAAGGCCGCTGCTTCGAGTCCGGTCCGGCGATGCATCGCGACTTATCTGCATGCCGCAGGTATCCAAGCGGGCTACACTTTTTTTGCTCCGAATGTTCCAGGCTATCACAGGTTGACCTTGGAACTGTTTTACAATGATGGCCGCGTAGAACACGAGTCGCCACATCTGCGAAGCAAAGCCACTGGACTGCGGTTGGAGAGTTTGCTGGACAGATTAGCCGAGCAACGTTACGAGCCGATCCGGGAGGTGTTAGTCAAAATGCTCGCGTTCTCCGTTTGGCGTCTCCACCTGACATAGCCGAGTTTGAGCAGGGCAAAGCAGAAACATTTCAACCAATTTTCAGTTTCGATTTTAGCCTGCGTGATCGTCATGGTGAAGGGCAATGAGCTAAAAGCTAAGGTCGAAACCGCCTCGCTCGTTGCGCTTCGCTCTTTCCTTGATTTTCTGTTTCCCTCTGAAAACGACCGCTGGCTTTCAGTCTTGCGGATCGGTTTGGGGTTGCAAACAGTTGTCTATGCCTTCTTTCTGAGGAGCGACTGGCATTATCTGTTCGCCAGCAGAGGTAAAGGACTTGTCGGTCGCGAAGTGGGAGAAGCAATTACCTCTTTCGACAGTCCATTGATTCCGAAACTTAGCTGGTTGGTCGCTCTTGGTCGCAGCGTCAACATGAGCGAAGAAGCTGTGCTAAGTGTTGCATGGGCCTGCTTACTCTGCGCAGGTTGCTTTTTGTTGCTAGGGCTCTTCTGCAGGCCAGCCGCGATTCTTGCCTGGTTTCTTCATCTTTGTGCCACTGAAAGCGGAGGGTTACTCGCCTACGGCGCCGACAACTTTATGACGACGGCGCTCTTCTACCTGATGTTGTCTCCACTGCCAGACCACTACTCCTTTGATCAGTGGGTGATTAAAACAAAACCGAAGAATCCGCAGCTATTAGGGTTTTGGCGGCGGGTCCTGCAAGTGCATCTTTGCTTTGTTTACTTCATCGGCGGCCTGGCAAAATGTCTCGGCAACGGCTGGTGGAACGGCTCCAATCTGTGGCGCTCGCTGATCCGGCCGCCTTTTAACCTTGTCTCTCCAGATATTCTTGTTCGATTCAAATATGCTTTGCCTGTGCTTGGAATTTCGATCTGCCTGCTCGAGGTGAGTTACCCAGTTTTCATTTGGATGAGAAGGACTCGCCGCGTTTGGTTGGTTTGTATCTTGGCGATGCACGCAGCGATTGGATTGCTGATGGGGTTGTACCTTTTCGCGCTGGTATTGATTGTCCTGAATTTGGCAGCATTCGGCCCGAAATGGCGAATTGGAAGCCGCGGCGTTTACCTCGGCGCAAACGCACCGGCGCCTTCATCGAGATAAATGGTCGAGCCGACGTGTGAGATGCGGAGCGATTGCCGCCACGTGCCGGATGGAAAATGATTTGCAGCTTCAATTGTTTTTGTTTCCGGCTTGGCCGGCGGCGTTTTGAGATTCGCAATCGCTTCAAACAATATTCTGCCGCTCATTGGTTCCGGCAGTTTGATTCCAAGAATCTGCAGAATTGTAGGCGCGACATCGATATTGCCGCTCGGCAAATCGTCTGTTTCGCCACGGCGAAAATCCGGCCCCGCGGCGATCATTATGTTGTGCATGTCAAAGGGGCTAAGCGTGGCGTGTGTCCCCTTCCTTGCTGCTCTTTGCCAATCGGCGTCGATCATTCCCGGGATGCCGAATTGATTTTTCGAATCGTTCCAGCGAAAGGCCATTACCACGTCCGGTACGTCTTTGCCTCCGGACAAGTTCATATTTGCTTGCGCGAGACCAAACGTCCCTTGCATCGGATCCTTCGTGAAAATCACTCCGGCAAAATCTGATTGCTGCAAAAACTCGACCAAACGACGCGTGAGTATTTTGTCATGTCCGACGACATAGAAAAGGACGCTTCCGCCGTTGCCGGCCAGCATGATCTCCCCGGGTTTCGGCCCGCTTACGAACTCGGTCTTCGCGGTGAAACCGGCGTCATTCAAAATTTTCCGTAAATCGATTGAGCGTTCGATTGTGGAGAAACCATGATCGGAAACGGCAAAAACATCTGTTGTTCCGCGCGCATTTCGCTGATCTAAAGCGGTTAGAACGGCCGCGAGATTTTCATCAGCCGACTTGATTGCGGCAACCGCCTCTGGTGCGCCCGGCGCGGTTTCATGTTGCGTAAGGTCCGGCTCGCCGAGCCAAAGAATCGAAAACGCTGGGAGTCCGTCTTTCCAAAGGAAATCGGTTAACGCTTTTCTTGTCCAGGCATCCTGTTCCAAATGAGACGACGGAAACGGACCAAAAACTTCTGTCATCGAAGGGAGAATCTCCGCCGGCAATGACTTGCCTGCGAAGAAAGTCACGCTCTTTGTCGCGCGTCCATGATTGGGATGCCGATCCAATAAAAGCCCGACGGTTTTAGCGGTCGCAATTACCGTGCGCGCGCCTGCGCGTTGCACCAGTTCGGCGATGGTTGGAACACAAATGTATTTGCCGCTCGACAATTCATCTCCCTTCTTGACCGCTGCTGGCGTCTCTACATCGATGGCGTGGTGAGGGTCGATGTCGGAGCGATACACATGGTTTGCAATGATCCCGTTCCTGCTGGGATAAACACCGGTGACGAGCGCCGTACCGTTTACCATTGTCGCGCTCGGATAAACAGGATGATGATTTTGAAAAGTGACTCCTTCTCGCGCGAGATTCCAAAGCGCCGGCGTGTTGTGTTCGTTCATAAAATCCGGTCGCATCCCGTCCCAGACGACAACCACTACATGCCGCTCGGATTTTGGTGGATCGGCAGGAAAGCCCGTCGCGTGCAGCGAAAAAACGAGAGCGAGCATCGAGAGCGATGTGCAATATTTCCGAGACATGTGTGGCCGCAGATTACGCAGATTCCACAGCTTTGGTAGGGCGCGACCGCTGGGCGCGCCGCATCTGACCACGTTGTCGATGTTCCTGTTCATAGCGACGGCAAAAATACTGGCCGCTCCCTTGATTCCGGCTGCAGATGGAACCAGCTGGCGATACAATATGACAGAGGACATTGGCAAGGGTGTTAGTATCCCCGACGCCAAACTGGACGCCAATGGCAAGATTCGTTTGCCTGTTTTGTATCGGATCAATGGGACGGAGAACGTCGACGGGAAAGAACTTCTCAAGTTCGAAATGCACAGAGACGGCGTGATCACCAACACGGACCTTATGACCGTCGACGAACACGCAATTACGTGCTGGGCACGGGTCAATCTGGATGGACAATTGGTCAAACTTGCTCCACCACAAACGATGATCGCCGCTCCGCTTAAGACGGGCGTTCGCTGGGATTTCAACGGACAGGCAGGCGAGGTATCGGTTCATCAGCATTACGAGGTCGTTGGCGAGGAAGATATCGGCGTACCGGCTGGCAAATTTCATGCATTCCGCATTTATGGGGAGCAGACATCACCGAGCCGGATGACGATCGATCGCTGGTTCGCAACAGGCGTTGGCATCGTAAAAGATGTGACGGCGATGCGGGCTGCCGATGGTGATTTGCTCCAACGCATTTCGCTCGAACTGGCGGAAGCGCCGAAAATCACTGCTCGCCCCGAAGTGAAATTCGATGCACTTCCCAAGCAGCTCTCCGTGAGCATTGCAAAGGAGCAATTCGGAAATCCGGTGACGACTCTTTCATCAAACACTCCGGAGATTTACGCGCGTTGGCAGGGACAGCGGTTACGAAAAGGCGCAAGGATCAAGGCTGCTTGGATCGCAGAGAACATCGGCGAAGATTTTCCCCGGGGTTACAAGGTGGACGAAGTCTCCGCTACCGCTGAAAGTCCAACCGCACACGGCGCGTTCACACTGACACGACCCGAAGGCGGCTGGGCACCCGGCGATTACCGCGTAGAATTTTATGTCGATGACGTTTTAGTGGACGTAGTGAAACTAAAGATTGTGAAATGAACGTGACAATCGTGTCTGCGTGCCCTCGTGTGAGGCAAGGCCAGAAACATTGGGGTTACAGCAGGATTGCCTGCATCACTTGTTTTTCTGAATCACAAACGATCGACCGCCGCATCGTAATAACAGAGCCCTATTTCACATGAAGAAGATCACGATTGCATTTCTTGCCGGATGTTTCGCTCTCGTCGCCGGGTGCTGGCTGCCTGGAATTAGAGGCAACGGCCATATCAAAATCGACGAACGCCAAATTGGCGCGTTTGCCAGCATCGACGCCAGCGGCGCATTTGTAATCAATTGGCAAAACGGACCCCCTACCCTGCGCATCAAGACAGACGAAAATCTTTTTCCCTACATTGAGAGTGAGATTTCTGGGAACACACTTCGGTTGCGCACCCGCGAACAAATTCGCCCAACGCACGGAATAACTGTGTCCGTCGCAAGCCCTGCCCGGGAAGCGGCCAAAATCACAGGAGCCATAAAGCTTGTCGCAAGCCAGCTCACCGGATCCAACTTTGCTTTGGAAGGCACAGGCGCATCGCGTGTCACGCTCGATGGGGATATAGACCAGCTCCTCGCTGATCTGACCGGCGCAAGCGATTTAAAGGCAGCTGCTCTCCAAACCAAGACCGCGGAAATCTCCATCCAAGGCGCAGGTGATGCCGAGGTCGCGGTTGCTGAGAAGCTAAAGGTGGCGATCGCCGGCGCGGGAAAAGTAACCTACTCCGGCAATCCGCCGACGATCGAAAAACACATCAGCGGTGCCGGCTCAATTCGGCACAAAGACTAGCCACCGGTTTGGAGATCACTCACGGATTCAGGGATTCTTGCGCTCGAGGGCGACGGTGAACGGGTGCAGCTCCGCCGTCATCAAGCCGCCAGCGACCGCAGGATCTTCTTCCATGAACTTCCGGGCCGCGGCTTCATCTTCCGCTTGGAATATCGCAATACCGAATGTCTTATCTCCGGATTCGGATGTGCGCCCGGCAAGGATCAACTGACCAGCTTTGGTCGCGTCTTGGAATCGAGCACAGTGGTGCCGCAGCACCTTCTTGTCTTGAGGCGTCCAATTCGCGTCTGCATACAACCGCGGCACGAGACGCAACGCATAGATGAATTGCTTTGGCTTTTCGGGCTGGGATTCCTGCGCTGGTAACGGCTGAATGAGCACCAAGACACCGGCTATCGCGACAAACACATCACGCAAGAAAAACTTCATTTCGACACGATTTATCAAATCGAGTCCGATTCGACTAGCGAAATGAATCCAAGCGGCGACTTCCGTTTTCCTGCTTTCCTGGTTTCCTGATTCGTAGATTCTTACTCAGTGGCAAAGGTTGTTCTCATCGGCAGCGGACTCGCGGGCGGATTGCTCGCGGCCTATCTGGGCCGGCGCGGGTACGATGTTGATCTTTACGAGCGGCGCGCTGACCCGCGCGAGGGCAACATCGTCGGCGGGCGATCGATCAATCTGGCGATTTCGACACGGGGCATTCATGCGCTCGAACAGATCGGTATCGCTCATGAAGCATTGCAACATGCGATCCCGATGCGTGGCCGGATGATTCACGATAAGTCTGGCGTCCTGCATTTCAGTCCGTATGATGTCGATCCGAAAAACTGCATCAACTCAATCGGACGCGCAGCGCTCAACGCAACTGTGATCGAAGCTGCCCAGCGGTATCCGAACGTGCGCGTCCACTTCAATCATAAATGCACTGATGTTGATCCAGAGGCGGCAACTGCTCAGTTGGAAACGGAAAACGTTAACGTGACCGGACACGGCGACGCACTGATCGGGGTCGATGGCGCGTTCTCCGCCGTACGCAAATCAATGCAGCAGAAGATCGCCAATTTTCAGTACGACGAAAGCTATCTCGCGCACGGCTACAAGGAACTGACCATTCCGCCCGGGCCGGATGGTGCATGGCGCATGGCGCAGAACGCGCTCCACATCTGGCCACGGAAAAGCTTCATGATGATCGCGCTGCCGAACCCGGACGGCTCGTTCACCTGCACACTCTTCTGGCAATTCGAAGGCCCGCGCAGTTTCGCCACGACCAACTGCGACGACGATGTGCGCCAATTTTTCGATGAAGAATTTCCAGACGCAGTGCCGCTGATGCCAACGTTGCTCGAAGATTTTCGCGAAAATCCGACCGGTTCACTGGTAACCATTCGCTGCGCGCCGTGGTTTTATCGGGACAAAGTTTGTCTCCTCGGCGACGCCGCGCATGCAGTCGTGCCGTTCTACGGCCAGGGCATGAACGCTGCATTT
>QHRD01000063.1:0-1660 GCA_003220005.1 Verrucomicrobiota bacterium
TCGCGTTCGCGAGACAGCGAAAACTGAGCCAGTAACTCCATGGCAATTGTTTCGGGCAGAGAGAATGGGGAAGTGGAGTCGCATCTAAACTCCGAAATTTTTCGCGAGCACGACATTTGATATTTGAATTCTCGTTAGGCCGTATCGCTCCGGTTGAAACTCGCTCAGCGACCCGTCAAAGATTGTCACGCTGATGACTTCCGCGCGCGCGGCGCGATGGCGCTCAAATTTGAATGGGACACGAACAAGGCAAAACGGAATCTAACGAAACACGGCTCCCCCAATCATCACTGGCCGCGGCTCGCGGGCGGGATGATACCGTTCATCCGGAGATATTCGACGATCTGGCCGTAGTGATCGAACGCGTGAGCTGGGGCAAAGGTGGCCAGGAACAGGCGCGTGGTCGGCCTGCCACTACTCGAGGTAATCGGTTGGACGAGGTTCGACGCGTTTAGAGTTGCTACCGCTTTATGGCCAAACGCGAAGGAATCCTTCAGGTACTTAATGATGTCCGCCTTGGCTGTCATATTGTCCGGGCCTTTGCCGTCGTTAACCGTGTCGGGTGGTTTCTCGCCGGTGATCGGCGACCAGATCAAGTAATTCGAGGCGGCAACGTGTTTTAGTTGCTGGCCGAAGGTGCGCACACCTTTGTAGTCACTGCCGGAAACGTTAAGCTTTTCCGGAGAAAAATCGAACTTGCCCTCGGGCATCGCTTCGGCTGTGTCGATCAGTTCTTTCTCGACGATGGTGATCTCGCGATCGATGGCTGACGCGATGGTGGGTGGAGTTGACGGTGAGGCCGACGCGCCGACCGCAGGTGAGCTTTTGGTTGCCTGCGCATAAGTTGAAGCCGCAACGAGGCACACTGCTGCCGTTAGCAGTAAGAAAGTTTGGATGTGTTTCATAAGATTAGGTTCTTAGCGTGAGAGCATAAAAGACTTATTCGCGGGATTAGCAACAAGAGCATTAACCAAACGCTACCGCGGAACGGGCGCCCACTTTGCCACTCCCAATGTGCTCAGCACGATTTCCACCGCGAGTGAGGCAAGGATGATCCCCATCACACGAACAAGAACGGCGGCTCCCGAGCGGCCGATGATCCGCAGGATGGCGTCGGAAAAAAGCAGCAGAATATAGGTGAGCAACAGCACGACCAGCAGGACCACGCCGGTTTGGGCTTGCTCGGCTACAGTGTAAACATCGTTGTCGGTGAGCAGGATCACCGCCATCATCGCTCCGGGACCGGCGATGGAAGGGACAGCGAGCGGAAACACGGCCAGGTCCCGCCCCGGCTCGGGCGCTCCCGCTTTCGCATCCAGCCCTCCGAAGAGCATTTTCAAAGCGAAGAGGAAAAGGATGATCCCACCTGCAACTTTGAGCGAGTGCAGGTGAATGCCGATGGCATCGAGAATGATCTGACCCGCCACCACTGCGACGACAAGAATGACCGCGGCATAGACCGTGGCACGCAGGGCGGTGCGACGCCGGTCCGCGCGGGTAAGCGATGCCGTCAACCCGGCAAAAATTGCCACGTTACCGATAGGATCAACCGTCGTCCAAATAGTGGCGAAATCTTTGCTGATTTTAATTAACAGAGGCGACATGCGAATGGAGCTGAGGGGTTCAGCGACCCGCCTTCGCCAAGGCTACGGCGTGCCAA
>QHRD01000063.1:1682-6952 GCA_003220005.1 Verrucomicrobiota bacterium
AACGTAAAAGTGACGAGGGTAGGAGCGAGTGAGCGTGGGCAGCGAAGGAGTTTCAAATCTTTGCTAATCTTGATGAGCAAAGGAGACATGGTGAACGGGGAACCGCTTACACCAGAGGTAGAACGAGAGCGAGAGAAAGTTATGACGTGCGGAAGCAGACGGGGGCGCTGATCCTCTGAGACAGCTCCAAAGCTTTCGGGGCTGACTGGGGATTGCGTCGGGATCGGTGCGAAGATCAAAGTGGCATCGGGTTCCACTCATCGGAGGGCCGGAATTGAAAAGGTATATGGCTTCGTCGTACTTTTACTTCACGGTTGCCGATAGTAATGGACAACTCGGCGGAACAATCAGGCGAATCGCTCTCGGCTGCACTTCATATCGAACGCTCGAAAACTGTACCGGCTCGCCATCCAGATTGACCGGAATCGCTTCTTCGGGATAGACCTCTGCCCACGGGGTTTGCCAGTAGGAAATATACTCCCCATCTGGTGAAAGCTCCTTCAACTCTCGCGCGGCGGTGAGCAACGCCATCGGCGGGATGTGACGAACGACAAGCACATCGAGCAAACCGTCGTCAATACGTGCGCGCGGCGTGACCTGCATACCGCCGCCCGTCTGGCGCCCATTCCCGACGATCGCTACCGGGCCGCTGCCTGTGATTTCGTGATCCGGCAAGGTGAGTCTTCCGTGATATTGATGAAGGTTCATCGCCAAAATTGCACCCATAACGGTGTACGCGGCCGGGCCAAGGAGACGTTTGAGTTCCGGTGAAGTGGTCGCTGTGATCTCGGCGCCGAAGCCCACGCTGGCTGCGTTCAGGAACCAGTGTTCATTGGCCTTACCGACGTCGATTGGTGTCCCCTCACCCTGCATACAGAGCGCCAGCGCCTCCCCTGGATCACGCGGAATGCCACATCCGGTGGCGAAATCATTTGCAGTTCCAAGTGGCACTACTCCCAGAACCGGCCGCGCCGCAGCAGGGAGACCCATTAAACCGTGAACCACCTCGTTCAATGTACCGTCTCCACCGGCAGCGATCAGTAAATCTACTTCGTCTGCTCCCGCTACAAACCGCCGCACGTCTCCTTTTTCCCGAGTCACTCGCACTTCGATGCGATGTCCGCCTGCTCGTTGCTGCGCAACCGCGATCCGGAGAGCATCATTACCGGCCACTTTGCCGTTGAGAATCAACTGGACTCTTCTACTTCCCGGCCTCGTGTCCATTAGCACCAAGGAAACAGTTAACGTGGATAAGGACGCTAACAAGGAGCGCCTGCGTCCGCCGCACCTTGATTTCGAAATGCAGCCGCCATTCATCATGGCGAGCCATTAGCGGAGGATCGGCGGTCATAGACCGCCGCTACGGCGCTTGAAAAAAGGGCCGCGAATCAGTGCCAGTGACGGTGTTGACGCCAGTAAGCGTGTCGGCCGTAGAACCGATGGGCACCGTAATACACGTAGCCCCGACCGTAATAGCCATATCTCGGACCCACGACGAAGCCAACCACTGGAGGGGCGAAGTAGATTGGTCGCGGCGGCGGAGGCGGTGGTGGTGCATAGTTGTAACTCGGCGCAGGCGCACGGTAAGGCTCAACCACTTCGGTGCCCGCATTCGATCGGACAGCCGATCCAAAGCCGAATGCGATTACCGCCAATACTATCACAATAAGTTTTCTTCTCATGATCGGATATCTCCTCTGTTGTTTGGCCGATTGAACCCAATAACCACTGCCGAGTTGCCAAAGAATTCAGAGGACGACTCGCAATATCGATCCCGTTTCCTGCTTTGCTGATTAGCTTTCTGTATTTCCCAAGCTCGGCATCGCGAAGCTGATCGCTTTCAAATCGGCGGCGAGTAATTTTGCCTGTTCTGTCGTGAGCTCGACCAGCGGCGGCCGGACCCTGGTCCACTCAGGATCGGTGCGATAGATCGCAATCGCCTGTTTCAGCGCCGCGATCATCGATGGAAATTTTTTGCTGCTGAACACGTCACGCACGACATCTAAACGCGCCTGGAGACCTTCGAGCTCCGTAGCATCCGATGTCTGATGTCCGATGGCGGATGTCTGACTTCTGGCGCATTGCGCGTACAGCTTGTGAATCGCCGCCGGGTTCACGTTGGCCGTCGCGGAAATGGTGCCCGCACCTCCGTTGCGTAGATTGGCGAGCAGAAAGGATTCGCTGCCCACAAATACGTCGAATCCGTCCCTGGCGAAAGCGTCGAGAAACGTTTTGCTGTTGTTCCAATCGCCGGAGCTGTCTTTTATCCCGGCGACCGTGTTTGGATACGCTTTCAAGAGGCGTTCGACCAATCCTGGTGTGATCCCGACGATCGCCACCGGTGGAATGTGGTAGAGGTAAATTTTCAGATGCGTGTCGCCGGCGCGTTGCACCACTTCGCTGAAGTAACGATAGAGACCTTCATCGCCGACGTTTTTGTAATAAAACGCCGGCAGCATCAGCACACCGGCGCAACCGTGTTCTACCGCATGCGCCGTGAGCGCGACGGTCTCAGTGATCGAGCAGCAACCGGTGCCCGGCATCATGCGCGACGGATCAATGCCGGCTGCCACCAGCGCATCAAGCAACGCCATCCGCTCTTCGGCTGACATCGAGTTCGCCTCGCTGTTCGTGCCGAACACGGCCAGTCCGCAATTCTGCGAAACTAACCATTGGCAATGGCTGATGAATCGTGCGCGGTCAGGCGAAAGATCGGCTTTGAACGGGGTTACGACGGGCGCGAGTACACCGCGGATGCGTTTAGTCGAGGGCGAAATGTTGGCTTCCGGCACGCGGGAAGAAAACCCAAAGATGCGCTGGTGGATAGTTGAGAGTTGATCGTTGTCAGGAAAACCGCAGAGGACGCGGAGAACGCAGCGATCAGCGACGGATTACGGCGCGGCGGGCGTTTATTTTTTGTCCAATAGCGACAGGTACGCTTCGTAACCTCTAGCTTTCATTTGTTCCTTTGGAATGAAATGGAAGGCAGCGGAGTTAACGGCGTACATTTGTCCGGTGGGGGATTTCGGGTCGGGAAAGACATGGCCAAGATGGGCGTTGCTTCGCTTGGCGCGCACTTCCGTCCGCTGCATGTTGTTCGTATTGTCCGGTCTCTCGACAAGGAGATCTTTCGAGATCGGTTTGCTGAACGTGGGCAGGCCGATTTGCCCGTCGAATTTGTCGAGCGACGTAAAGAGTGGTTCGCCGGTAATGACATCGACGTAGATGCCGGTACGGTCGCTGTTCCAGTACTCATTTTGAAACGGCGTTTCGGTGCCCCCTTGCCGCACCACGTAGTATTCCTCGGCCTTTAATCGGTTTTTCAACACCGCATCGCTTGGGACCGGCCGGTTCGGGTCGAAGCCTGTGGTCTCCCTCTTTTCTTTCTGTGTGAGAAAAAAGACATAGACGCCGACGGCGATGAGCACGATGGCGATACCGACACCGACGTACGTGCTAATCGCTGATCTTTCCTCGCTGGTGATTCGTCCTCCGGCCATCTGATCGCGATGAACGCTATTGAATCAGAGTTTGGCCGCGCGCGTCAAGACGGGTCTGTAGGGCATCCGCACCGATTGGCGTTTCATATAAACGCCCTACAGTTTCGGCGTAATCTGTTGGACATTCGATTGAATGAAGTTGTCGGAGAAATTTGAGGAAGCGCTGATTTATGCGACTCGGGCGCATGGGAACCAGACGCGCAAGAAAACGGGGATTCCGTTCATCGCGCACATTCTTGGCGTCACTGCCATCGCGCTTGAGTACGGCGCGAACGAAACGGAAGCGATCGCCGCGCTCCTTCACGATACGGTGGAAGATTGCGGCGGCGCGGAACGGTTACGCGATATCCGGGAAAGATTCGGCGATGACGTGGCCGGGATTGTTGATGGTTGCACCGACACTTATGAAACGCCAAAGCCGCCGTGGTTGGAACGAAAACGAAGTTACATCGAGCATCTCAAGGACTCCGATTCTCCCACACGATTGGTGTCAGCATCGGACAAATTGCACAACACGCGCGCGATCCTGGCTGAATTGCGACGAAACGGTCTGGAAGTGTTCGAGCGCTTTGCGGGTAAAAAGGATGGAACGATCTGGTATTACCGCGCGCTTGTCAGTACGTTTCGGCAGCATGGTGATCATGCCGATCTCATCGAGGAGCTCGATCGGGTGGTAAGTGAGATCGAGAGGCTAAGCGACGAGTGACTGTTGCGTATCGCCGACGTAAAGAACCGCTCAGGTCGCGCGCGGCAGACTTTCCTCAATCTGGGTGATCAACTCGGGAATATTGATCGGCTTGGCCAGAGAGCGATGCCCCTCGATGCGAAGACCATGCTTTGCCTCGGGCATTGTGACTAACGCTGTAAGAAAGATAATTGGCGTGGTGTGCAATTCGGGGTCGGCCTCGATTTGTGTCGCTACGTCGGCCCCGTCCATCTCCGGCATCATGATGTCCAGCAAGATCACGTCCGGCCGAAAATTCCGGGCACTTTGATGAGCCTTGGCGGCTTCGTTCACCTCCTGCACGAGATAGTGGCCGGCTTTTTCGACAAGGATTTTTACCAGATGCGTGCTCTCCCGGTCGTCATCAACTATCAGGATGCGCCGTTTTTCTTTCATCAGTGACCTGGCGAGCGCGTCGATCTCAGGTTGATCGAACCAGTAAACATGGGACTGCGGTGGATCCTGTCCGAGGACGTATGAAGCGTTGACGCTAACTCCGTTCGCCCGTTCGACCACTTGGATGACACCCGCTACTTCCGAATCTATTCCGTCTCTCGCCGGCCTGAACGTCATGGTCTGTCCGTCGATTCTCTCAGCGGGAATTGGCAAGTTCACTGTCGGCGGTTGGTAGCTCATCGTGCTAAGATTACGCTGTGGCTCTTCTATTCGCTCGGGCGCTGCAAAAGCAAGTTCGGAATAAGTGTAATCTGCGGACGTAGATCATGCCGTGCAAGATCGGCGGCGGTAGTCTGTGTTTACCGCTGAAAGCGCCGATTCAACCGCAAGCCTGTGGGATCGCCCCAGGAAAGTGGATTGAAATGAGCGTGAGCGCCAAAGGCGCGACTCATGGCGTTCATGAAGCGCGCTTCCAGCGCTAATGTCTTCTTGGCCTACAATTCCTGGGGCGTTGCTCCAGGCTGAGCTGAGCAGAGCGCAGTTGGCGCTAGACACATAGCAGTCATACACCGCCGCTACAGCTGTCGCCTTCGAGATTTTGAATGAAAACCAAGTAGCGATGTCTAACGTTCCCACTATGACCAAACTCA
>QHRD01000063.1:6964-8626 GCA_003220005.1 Verrucomicrobiota bacterium
GGCGAACACGGCAACTGCACAAAGCAAGTCGGAAACGAAGCGAAGATGGCGTGTACGGTTTCATTGGCGAGCCTCAACCTGACACCTGATCAGAAGACAAAGATGGACGCAGCCATGGCGGATCATCAGAAGGCAGGTTGCAACGAAGCGAGTGAGACCAAATACATGGAAGCGGCAAAAGGAATCCTGACTCCGGAGCAGTACGCGAAGTTCAAGACCGAGTGCAAGAAAGGCGAAAAGAAGACGCAGGCCTGATTGCGCCTTTGCAGTCAGATTAAGCGCGCCGGGAGCAATCTCGGCGCGTTTTTGTGTACCGCGAGAGCGGCACCGGGTTTTTTGCTCTACGAGACTTCCTGCCTTTCTGGTTGGGAAGCCTGGCCTCTTGCTTCGCATCTGTTGCAGCCTGACTAATATTGAGCCGTGATTCCTATCGGCTTGAAAATCACATACACAGTTTTCGTTTGCGCGCTCTTGCCGATCTATTGGCGACAGTACGGCCCGGCCAATTTCCTTTGGTTCTCGGATATCGCTTTGTTCGCACTCGTACCGGCGCTTTGGCTGGAAAACGCGCTGCTCGTCAGCACGATGGCTATTTCAGTTGTGTTTTTTGAAGCGCTTTGGAATGCCGATTTCTTTTCGCGGCTTTTGACCGGCAAATCATTAATTGGTTTGAGCGCTTACATGTTCGATCCCAAGATACCGTTGCTCATCCGCGGGCTATCATGTTTCCACATCGTCCTGCCGCTACTACTTCTCTGGACGGTTCACCGGCTCGGGTACGATCAGCGCGCTTTTGTCTGGCAGACAGTTGTGGCGCTGGTGGTCCTGCCAATCTCATATCTGGTGAGCAACCCACAGGAGAACGTGAACTGGGTTTACGGTTTCGGCCAAAAACCGCAGACGATTTTGCCCGCGCCACTGTTTGTCATTCTTTTAATGCTGCTATTCCCGCTCGCTATTTACCTGCCCACGCATCTTCTTTTCGCCAGAATCTTTCGAGCGGCTGCGGCATAAAAACGAGCGCATTTGGTCCCACGCGCGCATTTTGTTCGAAGTTGGGCGTTCGGTGTTTCCGAATTCCCGGGCACGTCGACCGCCGAATGAAGGAGAGAACCGCCATCTCTTATTCAGGATTGGCCGTTGGACGTTGGACGTTCGACATTGTTAAACTTTAAACAACCTGAATGAACCCGCCCCCTCTGCCGGTTCGGAAGCGATTCCCGTGGATTCCTTACTGGACCGTTCTAGCGCTGTTCATTCTCGTTGCGCTGGCGCCCATGGGATCGGTAGTGGCATGTGGTTTAATCGCCAACGCAAACGGATGCAAAGTAGATGAAGGCTCGGTGCACCCCTGTATCGTCAACGGACAGGACTATGGACACCTTCTTTATACTCTCGGGGTTTTAGGTTGGTTAATGCTTGTTACTCTTCCATGTGGTGTATTCGCGTTCGTCATTTGGTTGATCATTCTCATCTTGCATAGAGAAGCCTGGCGAAAGCGGGTCGCCGTCGGTTTAATACGCAGCTAATTTATGAAAGATCTGACGACGGGTTCAGTCACAAGGCATTTGCTGCACATGTCGGCGTTTCTGGCCATGAGCATGGTCGTGCAGACGCTTTATTTGCTGGCCGATCTCTACTGGGTGGGACACCTCGGGAAGG
>QHRD01000225.1 GCA_003220005.1 Verrucomicrobiota bacterium
CAGAAAGAATAGGAACTTGGCGATTCCCGCCGACGCTGCGGCGATCCCGCCAAATCCCAGGACTACTGCTATTATGGCGATTATTAACAATGTTACAGCCCAACCTAACATAGTTCACCTCCTTTACTTATTGACTTCGAAACTGCGAGCTGCCGCGCGCGCAAGCTTCTATGCTATACTAGAGTTTCCGATGCCGCGCCCAGTGAAAACCTGGCGGGCTACAGCGAACAACTGATTAGGCCACAGAGTAACTCGCATGCACGCGCACCATTAGCGGCAGGTGCGTATTATAGACAGGTTCAGGGGTCGTAAATCGGGCGTACCTAAAAAACAATCGGAGGAAACAATAATGCTTTGGACTATATTTGTAATTCTTCTCATTTTGTGGCTTCTAGGTCTTATCGGACACGTGGCTGGTGCCTTCATTCACCTGCTGCTTGTTATTGCGGTGATTGTATTGATCGTTAACCTCGTGCGCAGGGCCTAGGCGCCGATCGTTCTGTGTCCCTAAGGAAACGGATGTCAGGGGCCGGTTGTCCTCTCACGGTGGCCTGAATGCGATACACGCGGTAACGCGACGGCGTGCGACTATTCTTACATGAAGGATCATAATGCAGTAATCAAAGATTTGGTTGAGACTCTGAGAGATGGCCAGGAAGGCTTTAAACAAGCTGCTCAAGGCGTGAAGAACCCGGAGTTAAAATCACTATTCAACACTTATTCCCAGCAGCGTGAACGATTCGCGAGCGAGCTCTTGGGCGAGGCCATGGGCCAAGGCAAGTTAGACGCCAAGGCGGATAGCAGCACCGCAGGCGCTCTGCATCGCGCTTGGATCGGATTGAAGGCAGCGGTTACCAACGGCGATGACCACGCTATCCTCGCGGAATGCGAGCGAGGCGAAGACTCGGCCGTGGCAGAATATAAAAAGGTGGTGGATGATGACCTCTCAGGCCCATTGTTCCAAATTATTACTCGTCAATACATGGAGATTAGAAGGGCGCACGATCGGATCAAAGATCTGCGCGAAACCACCAAATAAAACCCGATCGAGGTAGGATCGGTCTCCAGAGCTGGCGCCGGGCTTCAGATTCGCCCCAGTAGCCAAAGGATCAGCACGACTAGAAGAATAAGACCTAGCCCACCGCTCGGGTAGTAGCCCCAGGCGGAGCTGTAAGGCCAGGTTGGCAAAGCGCCTATTAACAGAAGAATGAGAATAATTATTAGGATTGTGCGCATGAGACTGAGGCTATTGTCGCTCGGCGCGGAATGGCAATCCTTTTCTTGCGCTAAGAATTATTCGATGCGCGGTCGACTATTGCTAGCTAAAGCAGGTGCGGAGGTCCTAGACGGTTTTCATTACAACCAGACACGCGATCAGGAGCGAAACGTTCTCGTATGCCAAAAGAAGAAGCAATCGAACGCGCGCGCGAAGATGAACGTGAAGGCAAATCTCCTTCTACTCAGGCCGGTGAATTCGTGCGCGAAGAAATGGAACGTATTCGTGAGGGCAAACATGGTGTGCGTTCACCCGAGCAGGCGATCGCCATTGGTCTGTCAAAGGCACGGCGGGCTGGAATAGGGCTGCCACCGCCGAAGCGCGGCCGAGAACGTACGAAGCGGCAGGCAAAGCGCGACCTTGCGAAAGGCCGAAAAGGCGGCCGCAAGAAACCTTCCCGGATGCGGTCTCGCGCAACCAAAGGTGCCCTTAAACATGAGAGCCGCAGGTCGGCATCAAAGAAAGCGTTGTCACGACATGCAAAACGAGCGGCCGCGCGACGCTCTTCTCGGTCACGCTCGGCAGCCGCGAAGAAAGCCGCCCGCACGCGCAAACGCCGCCGCTAATATGGCATCGTAAGCTTAATACATCTTTCGGATGGCGCTCTTTTACCGGAGCAACCCCGGAAGACAATCACGCGGGGAAATTCGTTAATGGCAAAAGAAAAAAAACTTCAACCACCTCAACGTCAGGAGCGACAACCTGGTCGGGAGCACAAAATGAAGCCGCGGCCGAAGGCCGCGGACGAAAAACATCGCGGTAGTGGAAAATTGCGAGATAAGGCGGCCATCATCACTGGCGGTGACAGCGGGATTGGCCGCGCCGTTGCGATTGCCTTTGCAAAAGAAGATGCAGACGTTTCGGTCGTATATTTGGAAGAGGAGAAGGACGCGAACGAGACCAAGCGTTTAGTGGAAAAGGAAGGACGCGAATGTCTGTTGATCTCAGGCGATGTCGGCCAGGAAAAATTCTGTCAAAGAGCTGTCGAGTTAACCATGAAGGAGTTCGGCAAAATCGACATCTTGGTAAATAATGCGGCCGAGCAGCACCTGCGAGAGTCAATCGAAAAAATCACTGAAAAAGAACTCGAACGAACGTTTCGCACGAACATTTTTTCGTTCTTTTTCATGACAAAAGCAGCGATGAAACATTTGAAGAAAGGCGCTGCGATTATCAACACAACCTCGGTCACTGCTTACAAGGGCAATCCGGAGTTGCTGGACTACTCTTCGACCAAGGGCGCAATTACAACTTTCACACGTTCCCTCTCACAGGCCTTAGCTGACAAAGGCATTCGGGTAAACGGCGTGGCGCCGGGTCCGATCTGGACGCCTCTCATTCCATCGACATATCCCTCCAAAGATGTCGAGACATTCGGCTCGGACGTTCCACTCCGTCGGCCCGGACAACCAGAGGAGATCGCACCGAGTTTCGTGTTCCTTGCATCGGACGATTCCTCGTACATGACAGGCCAGATTTTGCATCCAAACGGAGGCACTATCGTGAACGGCTGATCTCGGGCAGGAGTAGAAGAAAAATAGGGAGTAACGGGAGAAAGCGAGCTAACCGATGTCCCGCGCGAGAACCAGTCCCCTAAAGCGCTTTTTCTCGCTCCTTGGCCCAGGGCTCACTACGGGCGCCTCTGACAACGACCCATCCGGCATCGCAACCTACTCGATCGTTGGCGCGCAGCTGGGCACGTCTCTTCTTTGGACAGCTTTTGTGACAATGCCATTGATGGGGTTCGTCCAATTCATGTGCGCTCGTATCGGGATGGTCACCGGGCGTGGGCTGGCGGGCGCGCTGCGTCAGCTATGCCCTCGCTGGCTCTTAGTAATTGCTGCAGCAGGTCTGCTAGGCGCTAATATCATTACGATTGGAGCGGATCTCGCGGGCATGTCCGACGCGGGCCAAATGCTCACTGGAATCAATTCTCATCTGCTAACCATCATTTTCGGAGCAGGCATCGCGTTTGCCATAGTCAAGTTCCGCTATAACCAAATCGCCTTTGTTCTGAAATGGCTGACGCTGGCGCTTTTCGCTTACGTCATTACAGCGTTTATTGTCAAGCCACACTGGGGAAGCATTCTACACGACACATTCATTCCGTCCTGGCCACATGGGAAAAAAGCGTGGCAGAGTCTGGTAGCCGTCCTGGGAACGACTATTAGTCCCTACCTATTTTTCTGGCAAACTTCCCAAGAGGTAGAGGAGGAAAAGGCACAGGGAAGGCGCTTGTTAGTCTCACGCGAAGGTGCAAGCAAACAGGAGATCAAGCATCGCGGAATCGACGTCGGAGTCGGGGCGTTCTTCTCCAACCTGATCATGTACTTTATCCTCCTCACGGCGGCGCTCACGCTCCACCCACACCACGTAACGAACATTGAGAGCTCGCGCCAAGTTGCACAAGCCTTGGAACCCCTCGCTGGCTCATTTGCAGCAATCCTTTACACCATAGGGCTTATCGGTGCCGGCTTTTTGGCGATTCCGATTCTTGCCGGGTCAAGCGCATATGCATTTGCCGAAACGTTTGCATGGAAAGAAGGCCTTGATATGCCGATCAGATCGGCGCGCTACTTTTATGCGCTCATCGGTGTTTCCACGCTGCTCGGTATCGCGATGGTCTTCGTGAAAATCAATCCAATCGAGGCGCTCTTTTTGGCGAGCGTGATCAACGGTGTTCTGGCCCCCTTTCTCTTAGTGGCCATTTTGATAATTTCGAGCAATCGTATCCTGATGAAGCGTCAGCCGAGCCCCTGGATGGAGCGCATCTTGGTCGGGCTTACAGCTGTGATTATGTTTATTGCTGCCGGCGCGATGTTTTTTGTGTAAGGAACCCGGCAGCCGCTTTACTTGCGGCCACCTTTTTTGCCACCCTTGCGGGAACTCGATTTATTTCGCTTTTTCCCGCGACCGCCTCCGCCTTTCTTTCGGCCGCCTTTGTCGGACTTGTTCACAGTCGCCCATGCGCGGCGCTCTGCTTCTTTGCTGCTGACGCCACGTTTTTTGTAGCCTCTTTCAATCTTCGATGCCTTGCGTTTCTGCTTCTTCGTATATTTCTTTTTGCTTCCTCGCGCCATATGTTACCTCCCATATAGTAACGAATCTCGCAGGTTCATCGGATTTGCTTAGTTCGTTCCTGACTCGTCAACGTCCATACGCGCGTGTAAGTTTCCTCCGGCGATACAGTTTTTAACTATGAATGCACTCTCACAATTCGCTGAAGCGTTACTTGGTTTAGGGATGGAACCAAAAGAACTAACATTTCTGCAGGTCTCAACACGTGGTTTAATCGTTTTTGTTACTACTTTGATATTGGTCCGGCTGAGCAGTAAACGTTCCCTTGCGGAAAAGACAGCATTCGATGCTGTTCTAGTCGTCGTTATCGGTTCGATGCTGGCACGCGCAATTAATGGATCAGCGCCGTTTTTTCCGACACTCGGCGGTGGATTCATTCTCGTCATAATTCATCGGCTCTTTGGCCTGACCGCATATTTTTCGCACGCGTTTGGAATATTGGTAAAGGGAAAGTCAGATGTCCTTGTGCAGAATGGCACGATGCACTGCAAAAATATGATTTGGAACCAAATCTCTGAACACGACCTGAAAGAAGACATGCGATTGCAGGCAAAAACCGAAGACCTGTCAAAAATAAAAGTAGCACGTGTCGAACGCAGTGGGGATATCAGCTTTATTAAATCTGAATGACCTCCACGACTCTGTTTGCCGCCTGAGTATGCGCGCTGAGGTTTCGAAAATTCAGGATTACGCGATCATCGGGAATGCTCGCTCCGCCGCTCTTATATCAAACCGCGGTTCGCTCGACTGGCTTTGTTGGCCGCGATTCGACAGCGCTTCTATTTTCGGTGCAATTGTTGATCCAATGATCGGCGGCCGGTGGAGCATTTGTCCCGAAAGCGACTCGCAGACGAGCCGACGTTACATCGACGATACGAACGTTCTCGAGACAACGTTTTCGATCGATTCGGCAAAAGTTGTGCTGACCGATTTCATGCCCGTTACATCGGAGGAAGAAAAAAAGCGACGGCTTTGGCCGGAACACGAAGTGATCCGTCAGGTCACTTGTGAGAACGGCGAGATGCACGTCGTTGTCCATTTTGATCCGCGTCCAGATTACGGACGCGCAATTCCGTCAATTAAGGATACAGGGAAGCTCGGGTGGCGCATCAATGTAGGAACAAACCTGCTCAACTTGCGCAGCGATATTGAATTGGTGCGAAACAATGGCGCCGGTTTATCTGGTAAGCTGACACTAAAACGTGGCGACATCGTCGCATTCTCGCTCACGTTCTCCGAGGAAGGCCCGGCCGTTCTGCCGCCGCTGGGCAATTTCGTCCGTGAAAAACTAAAGCTCACGATCGATTGGTGGCGGCGCTGGGCGGAGCGCGCCAAATATGATGGGCCTTATCGCAAGCAGGTGATTCGAAGCGCGCTCGTGCTGGCGCTTTTGTCGTTTGCTCCCTCTGGCGCACTGGTTGCCGCGCCGACTACTTCGCTGCCGGAGCGGATCGGCAGGGATCTGAATTGGGATTACCGGTACTGCTGGCTACGTGATGAGGCACTTGCGGTACGCGCGCTCTTTGGGCTTGGATACGATGACGATGCGGAAGCATTCGTGAGCTGGTTATTGCACGCGACTCGCCTGACCCGACCGCGCCTGGACACGCTTTATAATGTCTATGGCGAAATAACCGCGCCGGAGAAAATTTTGTCGCATCTATCAGGCTACGCTGGATCGCGTCCGGTTCGGCTTGGCAACGCCGCGTCGGATCAGCTTCAACTTGATGTTTACGGCGAAGTAATTGAAGCAGTCTCACGATTTCTATTGGGACTAAGCGAGATTGACCGGGACACGCAGAATATGCTTCGCGGCTACGGCGAGTATGTCTGCCGCAATTGGTGCGAGCCGGACAATGGCATGTGGGAACCGCGCACGCCGAGGCAGCATTACACGCATTCGCGCTTATTATGCTGGGTTGCGCTGGATCGCTTGATCGATTTGCATAAACGCGGCCGGATCAAATCACTTCCAGTGGAGAAGCTGACGCTAATACGGGAGCGGATTCGCAGCGACATCGAAACGCGCGGCTGGAATGAGAAATTGCAAGCTTACACACAGGTTCTCGGCGGCGAAAGTCTTGACGCGAACACACTGCTGCTTGCAATTTACGCCTTCGAGGATGCGACGTCGTACAGAATGCAGCAAACACACGAACGGTTGCGCGAGAGATTGTGTCCTAGGGTGGGGTTGATGTACCGCGACGAGCGCAGCAAGGAGAAAGGCGAAGGAGTGTTTGGGATTTGTAGTTTTTGGGAAGCAAATTTCCTGGCGCGCAGCGGAAATCTGGAAGAAGCCCATCGCGTCTTTGCGGCGGTGCTTGAGTGTGCCAACGATGTCGATCTCTTCGCTGAGGAAATCCATCCCGAGACGGGCGACGCGCTGGGAAACTTTCCGCAAGCCTTCACACATTTAGGACTAATCAGTGCCGCGCTCGCATTGCGTGACAGCGAAGAGCGTAGATCTAAGTTAACCCGATAATCATGAACTGGGGCAGCTGGTTACTGTGGGGATTCATCAGCACGGTTGTGCTCACTTCAATCCTCGCCAGCAGTCAGGGAGTTGGCATTACCCGGATCAACCTGCCTTATATGCTCGGCACCGTGTTCACACCCAACCGCGATCATGCAAAATTGATCGGGATTTTTTTTCACTTCCTGAACGGCTGGATTTTTTCTCTAATCTACGTGGCTGCTTTTGAATCGCTGGGAAGATCGACCTGGTGGTTAGGCGGATTGTTTGGAGCGGTGCAGGCGATTTTTGTTCTCGCAGTTGCACTGCCGGTCCTGCCCGCGTTACATCCGCGGGTCGCTAACGAGCAATATGGTCCGACCATCGAACGGCAATTGGAGCCGCCCGGTTTCCTGGGATTGCACTACGGCATTCAAACGCCGATCTCGGTCCTGCTCGCGCACATCATCTTCGGCATGATCCTCGGCGCCTTTTACGTGGTGAAGTGATCAGGCAAAAAAAGCGAAGACGGAACGACATATCTATCACTTATTTTTGAAAAGCGCGACGAGTCCGGAAATCGCAAGTACTACCATACCGGCCATAAGCCAGGTGCGGTGCTCGCTTGCCCATAATTGCGGACTACAGCTAATTGCGCGCGCGTCGAATGCGCCGTGCGCGCCATGATCGCCGCGCACCGGCCGCCATAAATTGTCCGGACGATTTGGATCTTCCTTGCCGTCGTATTGCTGCGACTCGTAACCAGTGCGGGCCAGAAAGTGATCGAGCAAGCCCGGCGCAATTTTGTCCGCGACGATCGCTTTCACTGACGGCATTCCGACATAGAATTCTCGCCGCGGATTGTGCGCGGCGAAGTAAATCGCCTCTGCAGCGACCTCAGGCTGGAAAATCGGCGGCACCGGCTGCGCTTTGCGTGGCAAACGGCTTTTCACCCAGCCAAATTGCGGCGTGTTGAGCGCGGGCATTTGCACCATCGTCAAGCGCACCGCGCTTTTGTCGTGAATTAGCTCGCACCACAACGAGTCGCAGAAGCCTTGGATCGCGTGCTTGGCCGCGCAATAAGCTGCTTGTAACGGAATACCGCGATACGCCAGCGCGCTGCCAACTTGCACAATCGTGCCCCGGCCGCGTGGCAACATACGTTTCAGCGCGGCGAGTGTTCCGTAAACGCAGCCAAGGTACGTTACTTCAGTCACGCGTCGAAATTCCTCGGGCGTCATTTCCTTGATGGGCGAAAAGACCGACGCCATCGCGTTGTTGATCCAGATGTCGATCTTGCCCAGGTCGACCTCGACCCGTGCAGCCGCCGCTTCGACTTGTTCGGCGTTTGCAACATCAACAGGAACGACAATGGCCGTGCCGCCAAGTTTTTCGACCTCGCGTTGCGCTGCTTCCAAGCCATCGGTTCCACGCGCCAGCAAGGCGATCCGCGCGCCATGCCGCGCAAACTTGCGCGTGGTTGCGCGCCCGACTCCCGCTGACGCGCCCGTGATCACGACAACTTCAGACACGTGATTCATAAGCGACATATTTTTGTTCCGGCAAATTCCCCGAAGGTCCGCGCGGACCCTCGTTGACGGCCATTTGCAAAACCTGTGCAGTATGCAACGCCTGGCGATCGGTTAGTTGCCGGATCTGTTCGCGACAACTGAAACCGTCCGCGATGATGAGCGTGTCCTTCGCTGCGCGTCGGACCTCGGGAAGCAGCACGCGCTCGCCGCAAGCAACGGAAACGTCGTAATGATTTTTCTCGAAACCGAATGCGCCAGCCATGCCGCAGCAGCCGGAATCAAGAACCTCAAAGTCGAGACCGAGTCTTTCGAGCAGCTCCGTGTCGCAATCCAATTTCATAATCGCCTTGTGATGACAATGACCGTGCAGGAGCGCTTGACGCGCCAACTTGGGCGGCTCGTACTTGGGCGCGAATTTCTTGAAGAACTCCGCGAACGTAAATGTTTGCTGCGACAAACGGATGGCCTGCTCGTTCTGCGGGAATATTTCAGTGAGCTCGTCACGGGAAACCGCTGCGCAACTCGGTTCGAGTCCGATTACCGGCGTGCCCGCTTCGATTTCATTGCGCAACGCAGTGAGAATTTGTGAGAGCCAGCGCTTCGCGGTGTCGAGCATCCCGTAATCATAAAGAGGCCGGCCGCAGCAAAGATCGACATCCGGAACGACGACATGAAACCCAGCGTCCTCAAGCACCGCCACTGCCGCCTTTGCTGTTTCCGGATGAAAGAAATTGTTAAACGTATCCGGCCAAAGGATGACGCGCCCATTTTTTCCCGGCGCGCCCGGCGGTCGCGCCCTACCATTTCGCCGAAACCATGTTTTAAAAT
>QHRD01000064.1:0-9397 GCA_003220005.1 Verrucomicrobiota bacterium
GTCATACTCGAAAAGCTGATCGTCCGGCAGGCGCAATTTTGTGCCTGATCCGAGCGGACCTCTTTGCGCGAGCAACTGGTCTAAATCGCTGAATCCGGGGGCGTGCCCCTTACTTGGGCCGGCGCTATCGCCTGGCAATTTACTCGTGAACGTGTTTGGCCGCTTGATCGCGGTGCTGGTGGCAAGCTCCGTTCCGCTCAAAGCGGGCTGCGGACGCCCTGATGTCGAGCTGTTGTTTAGCAAAGATTGTTCGTTCAGCGCGTTTGGATCGTTTGCGAGAGTCTGGGCCGTCGAGCGCTCGATTTCATTGAGCACGGAATTGACTTCCGGTTGTTCCACTTTCGGTTGATCGGGCAAAACATCTCGCATGTCGTCCGGGAGCGCCGCGCTTGCCTGAACGTCTTGCAATAACTTATCGAATGATTTTTTCTCGTCCGGCAATTGCACATCGCTGTTGTCAGGGTTCGGTTTCGCCGCCGCATTTGTTTGATCGACGCTGCTCTTCTCAAGGTTCGAGTCAGTAATGCTCCTGACCTTGAACGTAGGCGTGTGCTCGCTTGGGGTGAACACCATATCCGCAGACTGAAAACGCGTCCGATAAAAATAAGCGCAGAGCCCAAAGTGTATTGCCAGCGAAACAATCAATCCGAACCAGAGCCAGCTGCGTTCTTTGCTGCCCGCGAGCAGACCCTCGGTCTCGAACTGATCAAGATCCTCGAAATCAGAGACCCTCATGCGAGTTGCAACATATCATATTTCAACACGCGAGCGATGCTGATCTTGGCTTAACCCCTGTCAGTAATACCGGACTTCAGTCCGGTGTTCTTCATCCGGGAAGATCGAGCCGTTTCAACGGCGTGAGCTCACTGTGCAAGCCGTTAAAAAGGCTGAACGTATCAGCTTCCCCGCTGCACCTGGCTGAAGCCAGGTGTTAACGAAACAGTGGGTCTAATGTAAATTAAAACATCAAATGCTTCTGCTACTCTTCGTTCGGTCGATAAACGCTCTGGCCGCGCGGCGGATTTCCTCCCCCACGCGCGCCTCCGGAGAAACAAACTTCGGTGTAAACCATGGAAACAGGCCGATCAAATCGTGCGTGACCAGAATTTGTCCGTCGCAATGCTCGCCTGAGCCAATACCGATGGTCGGGATCCCGATCGCGTTTGTGATTTGCTTCGCAACGTCGGCGAGCACAATCTCCAGCACCAGGGAAAATGCTCCGGCCTTTTCGACTGCGCGCGCGTCAGCCAGCAGAGCTTCGACTTCCGACTGGGTTCGGCCCTTAATTTTATAGCCACCTTCCTTGCGCACGCTTTGTGGCAACATGCCGATGTGCCCCATAAACGGGATGCCTGCTTCGATGATGCCTTCGATCTGTCCAGCGTGACTCACACCGCCTTCCGCCTGCATCGACAAATTTTTTGGCAGTCGCCACGGCCTGCTCCGGAGTGTCGTAGGTATGAATCGGCATATCGGCCACGAGCAATGCCTGTTTTACCCCGCGGGCCACTGCGCGTGTATGATGCAACATCTCTTCCAGCGTGACACGGGTGGTGTCCTGATAACCAAGCACCACCATGCCTAACGAGTCGCCCACCAGGATGATGTCGATGCCGGTTTCATCGAGCAAACGCGCCGTGGGATAATCATAGGCGGTCAGTGCGGTAATCTTCTCACCGCGTTGCTTCATTTGGCGAAAATCTTTCATCGCGCTTGCCCGGAAGATCGACCGCCGATTCGAGAACGCAAGCGTACCCGGAAAGCGGTGCAAGGCCGTCGCGCACGATGGTCGGGAATGCTGGCAACCGGCGCGTTCCCGCGTCGGATTTGGCCGCTGCAAAAAGGCTAAAGAAAAGACTTCACAAGAGCCCTAGTACACACTATAAATGCCGCCATGAACATCCAATGCCGCTTTATCTCCCTCGTCGCGCCAGTCGCAGTTGCCCTGGCGAGTTGGCTACCGAGCGGGGTCGCCGCCGCTGAGCTCGAAGAGGCGCAGGTTACGCAAGTCGTTCAGGACGTTAAAGTGGTGCCGTCAAATTCCGCGGCCCGTCCCGCGGCCGTAAACGAAAAGGTTCAGCAAGGCTCGGCGGTTCAAACCGGGTCCCAGTCTCGGAGCGAGTTGACGTTTAAGGATAAAACGATCACACGCCTCGGCGAGAAAACGATTTTTAGCGTGGGACAAGGGTCGCGAACAATCGAGATGGGCAGCGGACAATTTTTGATTTACCAGCCCAAGAAAGCCGGGGGCGGACGAACACAAATCAAGATGGGCCCTGTAACGGCAGCTATCACAGGCACGACCGTGGTGGGAAACGTGGATCCCAGCGGAATCGTGGAATTTACCGTGCTTGAAGGAAGTGCCTGCCTCAGTTACGGCGCCATGGGCCAGACTTTATTCGTGCAGGCAGGTCAAATGGTTGTTTACGATCCGATCGCCCAGAGGCTGGAGAACCCGGTTGAGGTTGATCTTCAACAGCAGCTCTCTTCTCCTCTTGTTAGGGACTTTCGCCAGTTGCCCAGTCAGGCGCTGATTGAGGAGACCATTCAAGGTCAACGTCAAGTTGCCGCCCCGAATGGCGATTTGGATCGCGCGGTCCGAGCAGCGGGAGCAGCCAGCATCGCCACCGCCACGCCCGACCAATTTATGCAAGCGTACAATTCGCTCCTTGCTAGTTACCCTCCGAGCCAGGTTCGCATGCTTGAAGCAGGAGCGATACGAGCCCGCCCAGATCTTGCAAACAGGATCGCAGCTGCGACGGCAGGGGTGCGGCGAGTCCGGGGCTACGGAAAAGACGGAAAAGATTTTAAAGAATATAAGGGCAAGGAAATTGCGGCTCCAGAGTGTCCGCCGACAAATCAGTGGGTGCAGCCGTACATAATCACTCCGCTGACTCCGCAAGTTCCTCCACCGGTTTCGCCGGAACAACCGCCGACGACAGGCGGCGGTTAGAAGCGGGACCAGAGAGCAAAGATCGCCTTAACAACTTTCCCGCGAATCGCCGTTTCGTGAGACAGATTCTTGCGAGACCAAGCCCTGCTCGGCCACATCTATGGACGGGTCGGGCCGCTAAGTCCTAACAATCTCTCGAAGATTGCAGGCGACACGCCTGCCGCTACAGTTGCGCCTTATGCCGTACAAAAATGTTGCTCCACCCGCCGGAGAGAAAATCACCAGAACCGACAGACTGAATGTGCCGGATCAACCGATCATTCCGTTCATCCGCGGAGACGGAACCGGGCCGGATATTTGGGCGGCAAGCGTCCGTGTGTTCGACACTGCGATTGAAAAAGCGTACGCCGGCAAAAAGAGAATCGCGTGGTTTGAGGTGTTCGCCGGCCAGACAGCGAAAGACAAATTCGATGAATGGCTCCCAGACGATACGGTCGAAGCGTTCCGTGAGTATCTGGTTGGAATTAAAGGACCGCTAACAACACCAGTAGGCGGCGGAATTCGCTCGCTCAACGTTGCGTTGCGGCAGCTGTTGGATCTTTTCGTTTGTTTGCGGCCCGTGCAGTACTTCAAAGGCGTCCCCTCACCCGTCAAGCATCCCGAGAAAGTGAACATGGTGATCTTTCGCGAGAACACGGAAGACATCTATGCCGGGATCGAGTACGCAGCCGGCACGCCTGAAGCGCAGAAGATCCTCGATTTTCTGCAAAAAGAATTCCCGAAGGAATTCGACAAAATTCGTTTCGGCACAAAGGAAAAAGCAGCGGACTTTTGGAAAAGGGTCGGCGCGCCGGAAATCGACGAGGTTTGCGTGGGAATTGGTATCAAACCCGTCAGCCGCTCGGGAAGTGTGCGCCTGATTCACAGCGCGATTTCCTACGCGATCCAGAACCAGCGCAAGAGCGTGACGCTGGTGCACAAGGGTAACATTATGAAATTTACCGAAGGCGCGTTTCGCGATTGGGGCTTCGGAGTTGCAAAGAAATATTTTGGCGCGGAAGAATTCGACGGCGGTCCGTGGTGCAAAATTCCCATGGGGAAACCCGGGGCCGGAATTGTGATCAAAGACGCAATTGCCGACATTACACTTCAGCAAGTGCTCACACGTCCGGAAGATTTCGACGTCATTGCGACGCTCAACTTAAATGGCGATTACTTGAGCGATGCGCTCGCCGCGCAAGTGGGCGGAATTGGCATCGCGCCGGGAGGAAACATCAATTACATCACCGGCCACGCAGTTTTCGAAGCGACTCATGGCACCGCGCCGAAATATGCGAATCAAGACAAGGTCAATCCCGGCTCGGTGATTCTGTCGGGCGAAATGATGTTCCGTTACATGGGCTGGACGGAAGCGGCCGACCTGATTCTGAAAGGATTAAGCGGCGCGATCGCGAGCAAACGGGTCACGTACGATTTCGCGCGCTTGATGGAAGGCGCCACCGAAATCAAATGCTCGCAGTTTGGCGATAATGTAATCGAGCATATGTGAGGGTCATTGACCCCCGCAGTGATTGCGATTAGCTGCAATCGTGGCTTCTTCGTCGCTCTGGCAGCGTTTCCAACGATATTTTCTGTACTATCGCGATCTTGATTTCTCGATCGACATCAGCCGGATGAAATTTCCGGAGGATTTCTTCGAGAAAATGCAGCCCAAGATCGAAAAAGCATTTACCGCAATGCGGGAACTGGAAGCGGGGGCAATCGCTAATCCCACCGAAAAGCGGATGGTTGGCCATTATTGGCTCCGCAATCCCGGGCTTGCGCCGACTGCGGAGATTCGGAAGGAAATTGAAGACACCATCAACCGCGTAAAAAAATTTGCCGAAGACGTCCATGCCGGAAAAATCACGGCTAAAAATGGAAAACGCTTCAGGCACATGCTGCTGATCGGGATCGGCGGCTCGGCGCTGGGGCCGCAATTCGTGGCGGACGCGCTAGGGTCATCGCACGATCCCATGGACATCCTTTTCTTCGATAATACGGATCCCGACGGGTTCGATCGCTTTTTCGACAGGATGGCTGATTCACTCTCCCAAACGATCGTCGTCGTGGTTTCCAAATCAGGCGGGACAAAGGAAACACGCAATGGGATGCTGGAAGCGGAAGCCGCGTTCGACGCCGATGGACTTCAATTCGTCAGGCACGCTGTCGCCGTAACAGGAATCGGCAGCGATCTTGATAGGTATGCCGAAAAGAACGGGTGGCTTGCTCGATTCCCGATGTACGATTGGGTTGGCGGGCGCACTTCGATAATGAGCGCGGTTGGGCTTCTCCCGATGGCGTTGGAAGGCTTCGACATTGATGATTTTCTCGCGGGCGCGGCAGCGATGGACCAGCTGACTCGCGCGTCTGATGTCGGACAAAACGCGGCACTGCTTCTGGCGCTCATGTGGTTCCACGCCGGTAACGGCAAAGGCGACAAAGATATGGTGATCATTCCGTACAAAGACCGGCTGGCCTTGTTTGCCAGGTATCTGCAACAACTTGTGATGGAATCGTTGGGCAAAGAAAAAGACCTCGACGGCAAAATTGTGCACCAGGGCATTGCTGTTTATGGCAATAAGGGCTCGACCGATCAGCACGCGTATGTTCAACAGTTGCGCGACGGCGTATTAAATTTTTTCCTAACCTTTATCGAAGTGCACAAAGATCGAGGTGGCAAGCGATTCGAAGTCGAGGAGGACGTCACAAGCGGCGATTATCTTCAGGGGTTTTTGCGTGGCACGCGAAGCGCGCTCTACGAGAGCGGGCGCGAATCAATCACGATTAGCATTTCCGAGGTGAACGCGTTTAACCTCGGAGCATTGATTGCGCTGTATGAACGTGCAGTGGGCTTTTATGGGTCGCTGGTTAACGTTAACGCCTACGATCAACCCGGCGTCGAGGCTGGGAAAAAAGCTGCGACAAGACTGTTGCTGCTTCAAAAACAGGTAATCCAAAAATTGATCGCCAGACGGGGTCAAACCGCTGAAGAAATAGCGCACTCGATCGACGCAGACCCGGAAGACGTGTTTCATGTGCTGCGGCATTTAGCGAGCAACGATCTGCATATCAGAGTCGCAGCTGGCGAGGAACCACCGGAAGACCAGTTTTCACTCGAACAATAGCGGTAGGCTATCCCTTATGGCAGAGAAGGCTCCACAGGATGCAAAAGATTCTCTAAGCGTCCCATGGGATGATGCAATCCGTTTTGTCCGGCAACTCAGTCACGATCTCCGCAACGATTTAAACGCGATCGAACTCCAATCCGCTTACATCGCTGAGCTGGAGAAGAACGAAGAACTTCAAGGTGAGGTCAAACGTCTCCGTGAAATGGTCTCGCGTCTGGCTTCGACCTTACAACGGCTTTCCAAAGACATCGGGGAGGTGAGACCAACCCTGATTTCTTACCGGGCTACCGATCTCATGGAAGACTTGCGCAGGAAAATTGACGACGATTTCCCAAAGAAAAACTCCGAAATTAACTGGGAGATTCAGCCTGGCAATGCGATGTTAAGCGTTGATCCGCAACTTTTGCAGGAAGTATTCACCGAGCTTTTTGCTAATGCTTTCCGGCATGATCGTGGCGAAGGCGAGCTTCTGGCGAAGACCAAAATCGAAAGCAACCGGTTCCTTTTCACGCTCCATGAACCAAAGGATCGTTTTGAGTTAGCTACGCAAGATTGGGGGCGCGAACCGATTCGGAAAGTCACTCAACGCCATTATGGCCTTGGTCTGAATCGCGTCCGCGCTATCGTAGAAGCCCACGGCGGTAGACTGCATGCTCAATACCATCCGAATGTTTCAACGCTCATCACGACGCTTACGCTTCCAGCGGCGAGCGAGGCCTCCGATTAAGCTCGAAACGTCGATCATTTCTCATCATTTTGAGCGACTGGAGTCCACTCTTCGTGCGTAGTACGAACAGCGCTAATTGAATGAAAACAGAAAACCACCGTGTCCTGATCATCGATGACGAGCGGCCAGTGTTGATGACGCTCGAGGCGCTGCTGAAACGGCATGGTTACCAAGTGGAGACCGCTCCCACCGCCACGCAAGGACTCAAGGTGCTGAAATCAAAATCCCCATCGCTCGTATTGCTCGATCTCCGACTGCCCGACGCCGATGGATTAGAAATGCTTGAGCGCATCAGGAGCGAGTTGCCCAAAGTGCAGGTAATTATCCTGACAGCGCATGACTCGTTGCACAACGCCATCGAATCGATCAAACGCGGCGCCTACCATTTCATTAGCAAGCCGTACGCGCCCGAGGAACTGCTCAGCCTGGTGGAGAAGGCATTGGAAACACAATTCCTCTTACGAGAAGCGAAAGAACTCCGGGAGAAAACAGAGCAACTCGAAAAGCGCCTCGAGATCGCGGAGGCGCGGCCCACGCCGATTTTCAAGAGCAAACCGATGCAGGAGATCGAGGAATTGATTGATGCTATGGCGCCCTCGGATGCCAGCGTTCTGATCCTGGGCGAAAGCGGCGTGGGCAAGGAAGTCATCGCCAACGCAATTCATGCCCGGAGCCGGCGAGCGGGGGAGCCGGTGGTGAAATTGAATTGCGCGGCCTTCCCCCAGACGATGATCGAGGGAGAACTTTTCGGCTATGTGAAAGGAGCGTTTACCGGTGCGATGCAGGATTTTCCGGGAATGATCGGAGCGGCAAACGGTGGCACGCTTTTTCTAGACGAAATATCCGATATGCCGGCAGATTTGCAGACGCGCTTTTTGCGCGTGCTCCAGGAGCGCGAGTATCGGCCGCTCGGCAGCACGCAAACAATGAAAGCAGACTTTCGCGCGATCGCTTCGACCAATCGGCCCATTGCCCAGGCGCTCGCGGAAAACCGGCTGCGCTCTGATTTGTATTATCGGCTCAACACGTTCCAAATCGAAGTCCCTCCGCTGCGGAAACGCAAAGAAGACATTCCGCCGCTGATCGGGCAGTTCGTAAGACAATTTTCTCAACAGCTGGGCAAACCTGAACCAGAGGTTTCCCCGGATGCGTTTCAGAAGCTACTTGATTACTCGTGGCCGGGGAACGTTCGAGAATTGCAAAACGCAATTGAATACGCGGTGGTGCTGGCGCGACAAGGCACGATCGGCGTGAAAGAACTCCCGGCAGAAATACAGTTGCCTCCCGAGTTGCAACAGGCCGAGCTCAGCGCGTTACCGCGCAGCGGCGTACAAGCTCTTGATGACCTCGAGCGAACCGCTATTCTCCAAGCGCTTGCAGAGTGCCGCGGCAACAAGAAAAAGGCGGCCGAGCTTCTTGGCATCCAGCGACCGACGCTCTACAACAAGATGAAGCGCTACGCTATCGAGTTGTAGCTGCAAGGAATGGCGGTTTCCCAACCGTCATATTCGAGTCGACGGCTGCCCAGGCCGTCGCTCCTAGTAGTTATTCGCCGCGATAAACGCAGCGCGCGGTCGGTGTTTCGTGTACGACGATCTCGCAGAGGCCGGGACATTGAGATTCCAATTTCTTCCAGAACCATTCCGCCATGTTTTCAATTGTGGGGTTCTCCAGTCCTTCGATGTCGTTAAGATACTTGTGGTCGAGGATTTTCAGCAGGGGTTTCATCGCGGCGCTGATCTCCGCGTGGTCGTAAACCCAACCTACGTGCGGATCCACGTCGCCTGCGATCGAAATTTCGACCTTGAAACTGTGCCCATGTAACCCGCGGCATTTGTGTCCTTCCGGCACATTGGGCAAAGTCTGCGCCGCTTCGAAAGTGAACTCTTTCGTCAACCTTGCGCGCATGATGCCAAAACTACCCGCTCTAACGCTCATGTCATCCCGAACGAAGTGAGTGACCTCTCGCAGACTCACGAGATCATCCGAACTATCTTGTGTGCCTGTCACCCTTTGCGAGATCCTTCGTCGTCTTCGAGACTCAGGATGATAAGGAGTTTGAGCAAGAGATGAAAGGCCAACGCTAGCGCTACGACAGCTAGCGCCGGGTGGCCCTTGTCGTAATGAATGTCTGCATCGTTCCGCTCACTCCTCTCATCGCCGCAACCAAAGTGTGAGACGTAGAAGCAAAGGTGAAGGTATCGCGCCATGACGTCCTCTCCCCCTTAACCGTCTCTTGGTAATCATTCACAAACAAGTCTCCTTGCCAATGCGCAATGCCACGCACCTCGCAGGGATGATCGGGATTATTGAAACAGACAAAGACACGATACACACTTGCGTCTTTGTCCCACCAGATGACGAGCATCCCATCGAGTTTTCCAGCAGAACCGTCAGAATGGACTTCGTAAATTAATGTTGTTCCGCCAGCGGCTAGTCTGACATGGACGATACCGTTACGAGACCCGCCATTGGGAAACAATTTCCCGGGCTCCATCGTTTCCGTTGTGTTCCAATCGCCCACCAGCGCTTTGGCGAGCCTTCCCATTTCAGCGAATGAGCTATTTTGATTCGGTTGAGTTACGCTCTGTGCTTGCTGGGCTGCAG
>QHRD01000064.1:9569-21540 GCA_003220005.1 Verrucomicrobiota bacterium
TATCGGTCAGAATCCATTCAACGATTTCGCGCGGATCGATTCTTCCGAAAATCGGGGAAAACAGCACGGCATGACAGCGGGAGGGGAGATCGTAACGCTGCACCTTCTCGCGTGACCATTCGTAATCTTCGCGAGATCCCATTACGAATTTCACCTCATCGCGCAGCGTAACATGATCGATGTTCGACCATAGATTCTTGTCCGCTTCGCCGCTGCCCGGCGTTTTCAAATCCATGATCCGGTGGACGCGTGGATCGACTTTCGAGATATCATGCGCGCCGCTGGTTTCAAGCAGAACTGTGTGCCCTGCTTCACACAAAATCGACATCAACGGCAGCACGTTCTTCTGCAACAAAGGTTCACCACCGGTAATTTCGACCAGTGGACAGCGAAACGCAGCCACTGCTTCAACAATTTCTTTTAGAGTTTGTTTTTTTCCTTCGTAGAAAGCGTACTCTGTATCGCAATAGTTGCAGCGAAGATCGCAAAACGTCAGCCGCACGAACACACACGGTGACCCCACCCGGGTGCTCTCGCCCTGGATTGAGTGATAAATCTCGTGAATCGTCAGCGTCTTTTCGGCTTCGGATATGTTACTGGGATTCAATCGTTGCTTCATCTATCTGTTAAAATCTTACGCGAACAATCCCAAAGCAAATTCGTCGTGGAACCCGCCCTGCCGGACATCGACAACGACGCAACAGCTTGGAAATGTGCCTGTTCGTTTAAGCGATTTTAATATTTTTTTGATTGACGGCTTTCCGGCAGCACTCTACTCTCGCCGCAAATGTGCCTAGGTTATGCCTTGACCGTTCACCGTTTTGTTGTACTTCCGCTTCGCACCGCCGGTGCCTGGCTTATCGCTCGTGCCATCGTCATGTTCGTTGCGTGCATTTTCTTTGGGGGTGTTTTCGCCGCGCAAGCGCAGGAGTCAATTGAGCCGGACATCCTACCTTCGTTGGCTGAGCCGCCGGCCTCGCCGGTGGAACCACCGCCGTCTACGTCAGCAGAGCCATTGCCCGCTGTGACTCAATCGTCACCGTCCGTTCCAGCGGAGCCACCGCCCTCATCAGAACCGCCGTTGCCTTCTTCCGAGGAGGCGTTTCCATCTTCACGCGAGCCGTTGTCCTCTTCAATGAACTACACTGGAGGCTACACAACCGTTGTCCCGGCGCCGGTAGCGACGGGTCCGAACGGCGTGGTATACGGCAGGGACGTCTTTCCAAGGGGCGAACCGATTGAGTCAGGTGAATCGCGTCCCTTTTACTACAAACTGGGGCTGACAGTGCGAGGTGTGTGGGATGACAACATCTTTATCAGCCATACCAATCGAGTCTCAGATTATTATATCGCGATTGAACCCTTTATTACCATTGGAGTCGGCGACATCGAGGGACGCAACAAGAGCTATCTCCGGTTGGATTACATGCCCAGCGCTATTCTATTCGTCGATCACTCAGATCAAGACGCATTCAACCAGCTGATTCACCTTGAGGGTGGGTACAGTTCCGGCCGATGGACGCTGAGCCTGGCCGAGGATATTGCGATACTGGACTCGGCAAACCTCAACAGCTTCTTCGATACGACAGGGCTGTGGGCAAACACCGATGCGAGCGGGCCCACGCGGGTCAACGTTTTTAACACGCGTTTGCGGGCAGATTACCAGTTGACTGGGAAAACATTTCTACAAGGTGAGTTTGATTCCTCGATTTACTTCTATCCCGATAACATCAGTTCCTATATGATCTCTGGCGGGTTATATATTTACTACAATTGGCTGCCAAAGGTGTCGGTCGGCATTGGCGGCACCTTCGGGTACGATTGGGTGGACGACCCGAGTACCAACCAAACTTTCGAACAGGCGAACCTGCGCCTCAATTATGAGGTAACAAGCAAGTTTTTCTTGTATGCTTCGGCCGGGGTTGAGTTCCGCCAGTTCGATGGCAATCGCGGCACGTACACCTCGCCAGTATTTGAAATCGGGTCGATTTATACTCCATTCAGTGGTACCACCTTCACGTTCGCGGCTGGCCGGCGGATTTACAATTCCGGGTACTTTGCTAACCAGGATTTCGGTGCCACATACATTGTGGGACGGTGTCAGCAGCGTTTATTTCGGCGCGTTTATTTCGGCTTGGGCGCCGGCTATGAAAATTCAGACTACATCGCGACTGACCGCGACGTCAGCGCGCCGCGGAATGATGATTACTGGTTTGTCGAACCGTCGGTTGACGTGTTGATTACCATATGGTTGAGCGCTGGCGTCTATTACCTGCACCGCGAGGACATTAGTGATGTCGATTTCTTCAGTTGGGATGATAACCAGGTGGGCGTTCGGGCGACGGTCAGGTTTTAAAGAGGGATTCAGTCGCTTGCCAACTGGGATGCGGGGACATCGCCTGGCGGTCTTAATTGCGTTCGCACTGCTGCCAGGCTTTCTGTCAGCTCAAATCGCGCCGACGACCGGCGGGGCGTCTCGGGCGGGCACATCGATGTCTACCCCGGCTTCATCTTCTGCCTTCAGTGGCGGAGCGAGTGCGCCGGTTGGTTACATTCTGAGTCCGAGCGACCAAGTGGGCGTCGAGATTTTCGGCGAAGAAGATTTACGCACAAACGGACGATTGAACCCCGAGGGCAATTTGAGCGTGCCATTACTTGGCTCGATCCATTTGGCGGGATTAACCCTGACGCAGGCGGCTTCAAAACTCACAGAGTTGTACGGCCGCGATTATCAGGTCAACCCAAAAATCAATGTCGTGCTCCTAAGCTATGCAAAGCGACGTTTTTCGGTATTGGGCCAGGTAAATCACCCGGGCAGTTATGAAATGCCCGATAGCAGTCCGGGCGGTGTCGATCTTCTGGAGGCGGTCGCGATGGCCGGCGGATATACCCGCATCGCCGCGCCGGAGAGAATCACGGTGCGGCGACGTAACGCGAGTGGCGATCAAATTTTTAAAGTGAATGCGAAGCGGTTTACGAAGGGGACCGGTGGAGGGTTTCTCGTCGAGCCGGGCGATGCTATTACAGTCGGCGAAAGTATTTTTTAGCTCAAAAATTTTGCGCCTTCGCCTTTCCGAGCGCGCTGCTTGAGTGTAAGCTTCGAGCCAATATTTGCCGTGATTGATCCTGCCTACTCTGTGAGAGGAACGAATGTTCCGACAAATTCCGAGAAACCAGCTGTTTCTTTAGCCGCGCCGTACGCCGATGGACTACAGACGTTTGATTTTCGGCGCTACTGGCATTCTTTCGTCGAACGTATTTGGATCGTTGCCATCTGCGTTCTGGCCGGCCTTTTTCTAGCGCTGGGTTACCTCGCGCGGACGCCGAAACTTTACCAGGCACACACAGTCCTGGAAGTGGATTTCCAAGAGCCGAGTATCATCGCGGACGCTTCCGCTCGCATGCGCTCCGCATTTCTGGCCAGCCAGGAAGCACTGCGAACCATCGAACAAAATCTGACTAATCAAACTCTTCTTTCCCGAGTCGTGCGTTCGGAAGGCTTGGCCGAAGACGGTGGACGGGCTCTTCTGGGTCAGAGCGTCGCGACCAATAAAACTTCGAGCCCGGCGCAGCGCACCGATTCCTCGGAGACTGCAAGCAAGACCAAGAGTGAGACTGATGTCGCAATATTTACGCCACTCGAAGAGGGTTTGGGGCGAGCGATGGTCGGGATGGTCAGACCCATAATCCGGCGCGGGACGCGCCTGATCGATGTGTACGTGACGCACCGCGATCCAGCCATGGCACAGCGCCTGGCCGAAGCAATCGGTCGCGAGTACATCCGCACCTCAATAGAGCAGCGCGCTTCGTTCAGCGAGAACGCACTGCGTTATTTGCTCGAAGAAGAACAGCGGTTGAAGGCGAACCTGCAAAGAAGCGAGGCGGCCGTCGCCGAATACAAGGCGAAGAATCCAGATGCGTTGCAACTTGGTGGCGGCACAGCCGCGACGGGCTCACAGGAGGGATCTGGCGCTGGCGCTGGCGGATCTCGCGGCGGCCTGGTAGAGGACAACCTACAAGATATCAACAGCAAATTGACGGCAGCGAAGGCCGATCAGATCAGGCTTGAAGGTGAACTTCAGCAAGTTGAGCAAGCTGGCAACAACGTTGACGCGCTGCTCGCGATTCCAAGTATCTCTGCGGCCGGACGGGTGACTGAAGCACGGCGCAGTGTTACTCAGATGGAAGCGGCCATCACCACCTACGCGCTGCGATACAAGGACAAGCATCCCAAAATGATTGCGGCCAAGGCATCGCTGGCCGAGGCCAAAGAAAAACTTCGCCAAGCGGTGGTGGAACAACCTCCGATTCTGCGCAACGCCCTCGAACAAGTTAAAGCGACCCAGGCCAGCTTGCAGCGAGCGTTGCAAGACCAGCAGGGCGTCGCGGTCAATCTCAACCGCACAGCGATCGGCTATCAGGAATTGGCTCGGCAAGCTGAAACCGATCGCGCACTATACGAAAGCGTCCTTCGCCAGATAAAAGAGACAAATTTAACAAAAGACGTTAAGACGAATGCAGTCAGCGTCATCGAACATTCCCCGCTTCCCGGTTCGCCTGCGAGCCCGCGTCCGACAAAAACAATCATTTGGGGAATGCTTGCGGGTCTGGCTGTTGGGCTGGCCTTCGTTTTTGGCGCGGACGCACTGGATCGATCCGTCAAAACCGTGGACCAGGCAGAAAGTACACTTGGATTGCCTGTTTTTGCAGCTGTTCCCGAAACCACCGAGGAAGGCCGTGTTTCCAGGCTAAAACGGCGAGGTAAGGCTTTGGGAAATTCGAACTACCGCGTGGTTGTGGAGACGCCTGAAAGCCCGGCGGCTGAAGCATTTCGTAATCTGCGCGCAGCACTTTCTCTGTTAGGCCCGGAAATCGAACGCAAGGTTTCACTTTTTACCAGTGCTCTGCCCGGCGAAGGAAAGAGTTCCACCAGCGCCAATTATTCGCTGGCGCTGGCTCAGCAGGGCTATCGCGTGCTTCTCATCGACGGCGACCTGCGCCGGCCAAACAGGCACAAGATTTTCCGCTTCCCGAATGCGGGAAATAATTCGGCCGAAGACAGCCAACCGGGAGTGACGGATTGCCTCGTGGGTGAAGCGGATGTAGCATCGGCAGCGCGCCAGATCCCCGCCGGAGAAATTCAGCTTGTCGACGAAGACATTGAGCTGACAGGGGAAATTCTCACTGCCACGGGAGGGCAGCTTTCCGTTCTCGCGGGCGGACGGCGTGCGCCAAATCCGGCTGAGATTCTTGCCGGGCCATTCTTCGGGCAGCTCGTCACTGAGGCCGCAAAAGTCTTTGATCGCGTGGTAATCGATAGCGCACCAATTCTGGCAGTCAGCGACACTCTGCTCATGACCCCACACGTCCAGACAGTGTGTATTGTTATTCGAGCGGGAAAGACACCGCATCTGGCAGTTCGTCGCGCAATGTCCTTGTTGGCAAAGTCAGGGATTCGCCCTGCCGGACTGGTCCTCAATCGACTCCGTAGAAGCCGCGGAGTAGGCTATTACTACTATTACGCCTCACATGGTTACGGCGAAGGTGAAGGATCGTATTCGCGAAGCTATCACCGCAGCTACGGCTATAGTCGCCGCTCGAAGCCCGACCACGAAGACAACGGATCCTAGGGAAGCGGCCAGTTCTGACTTCTGACTTGTGACGCCACAAGGTGCTTCCCCAGCAAACACCCACACGTCAGGCGCCCACGAAAAGTTGCCGTGGTTTTCACGGCTGCGGAAGCCCATGCCGTTCTTATCCGGCTCAGAGCGGACTATGTGCGCATGGCGGAAGCCGCCGTTGCCAAACTCGCAGGTTGCCTCAGGTTCCGCCGCGTACTGCCTAGTACATAACAGAAATGGCCCTTTTCAACCCTCTTCCAGAAGTTAGAGAAATAGCAGGTACCACATTGGTTATTGCTTGCTCTCGAAGCAGTCATTTCGGGAATTATCTTCAGCAAGTATTGCCCCGCCTTCAATTAGCAAAAGAAGCCGGGGCCATCTGGGATGAGAGGGGACTAAAATAAAGAACAATCATTGGGAAACGGACTTCATGAATCCAGTGTTGCAAGAGATTTTACAGTCCGGAAAGGTAAGATCCCATTCAGGGGAATCATTCGATCTTGGTTTGGTGCATATCCCTCAGCGGGAGGGAGAATTTCTGCGGCAGCTGATATTTGAAGCCAACCCAAAAGTCAGCTTAGAAATCGGCTTGGCGTATGGTATTTCTGCTCTCTTCATTTGCGAGGCGATTCGTTCTGTTAAGGGCACCAAGCATATTGTTATTGATCCCTTCCAGTCGGATTCGTTCAGAAGCATCGGACTGAATAATTTGAACAATGCAGGATTTGAAGATCTGGTGGAGTTTTATGAATCGCCTTCTTGCACCGTGCTCCCCAAATTGGAACGCGAAGGCATTAAAATTGATTTTGCGTTTATAGACGGCGGTCATTCTTTTGAGGCTGTGTTTGTGGACATTTTCTATACCGACCGGATTCTGCGAGTTGGCGGCATTCTCGCTATTGATGACACAAACTTCCCAGCAGTATTGGAAGCTCTGAGGCATTTCCTTGACACTGGACGTTACAGCCTTGTCGGTACAATAACCGCTTCTTCAGCAGATCAGGCGCCGCAGTGGAAAAAAGCAATACGGGTCTTCATGCGCAGTGTGTGCAAGTATTGTCCCGCCTTGAAACGAATCCTTCGACTGGAGTTTAGCGATTGCAACGCTCAGCTCGCCATCCCTCCAGACGTTCGCTGCGTCGCGTTGCGCAAGGAGCGGGAGTGCTGACGTAGAGGGGCACCTGAACTTGCGGGCATCGCGCCCACGGTGTGGTCTGAATTTTTGGTGGATGTGCGATGTCGCCGCTCTAGCGCCTCGCCGCCTTCCGCTTCTTTATCCACTATTTTGTCCACCGACGAGATTTTTTGAGCACCATTTGAGAACAATTGAGATGGAGCCCGCCCGTGCATTTTACCTATGAATGAGCAGGTGAGAGCAGGTAAGCAAAAATGGGCGCAGTCAATCGGTCCCCTTGGCAAGGAGGTGCTCTACCACTGAGCTACACCCGCATCTGTCTTAATTTTTTTGTCTTAACTTCTGGAAACATCCTAAGTTTCCAATGCCCCGAAGTGCCACGAAAATACTCGTTTCACTTGCACGGGCAATTTTTTTTTGCTTCGAAACACTTTGGCAAAGAATTTTCCTTGTTAAATATGCACTGAAAGAATCCTCCCCTATCGGCAAACCTCACGCTCCCCGATGGTGTTTCGCTTGACATTTGTTCGACGGAGTTAGTAAAAACGTGGGAACGAAAAAACATAACTAATTAGAAACGGGAAAATCAAATGAAAACAAATTCTGAATCAGCAAAGCGTTCGTGGAAGAACGCAATTCTACTCGCCATAACCGCCTTGGCGCTTCTCGCCTCACCCGGCGTCGCGCAGGGACCGGGCGGCAGCAACACGCAAATTCAATACAATAACAGCGGTGCGTTTGGTGGAATACCGAGCTTGACTTACAACGGCACCATTCCAGCTACAGCTACATTGTCACCGGCCAGCGCGACAGTAGCTATTGGTTTACAGCTTACCGATCCAGTTACAACAACTGGGACTAACACCGATCAGTATGCGCCTTGGATAAGCTTCAGCGGACATGCGTTTGATGTAACAGATCACACAGTCGATTGGCAAATAGGTGAGGCATCCACGAATACTGATGACGGCACTGGAAAACCATTGCATTACTTATTTTTCCAGCATCAAACGGACGGTGGCGGATTCGGAAATCATTACATCACCATCGATTCAAATGGAAATCTGAGTGATGGTGGCGGCGATGCGGTCTGTCAGTTCGCGCAGTTCAACGCGTTCGACAAAGTGATCTTTGGTAACGGCAGCGAGGTCGCGGCGTTCGAAGCGGGTAGCCAGTTCGGAGAAATTAAGCTGGCTGGCGCGCCGACTGACAACACAAATCCGCGCATAACATGGAGTTCTGGCTCGCGTTACTACACGGGTAACTTGGACACGGCACTCGGTCGTGACTCTGCTGGCACTGTTGGTGTTTACACGAGTTACAACGGTAGCACGCTGGGCAAGATCGCAGCGACCGCTACCTTCTACGCTGGCGTAACGTTTGCCAATCTGCCTGCGTCTCCGGTTACTGGGACCGTTGCTCATGTTACTGATGCGCCGGCTTCGCTTGCATGGGGAGCGAAAATACTGACTGGCGGAAGGTCAACTCATTATTTGGTTTGGTGGAATGGACAAAACTGGACTGTCATGGCAAAATGAGACTCGGCGACGATGAGCAGCAGACGCTTTACGCGGAAATCACAAAACCAATCCGCGCCAACACTAAAAGCGGACGACAATTGAGCCACAGCTCCGTCAACTTGTCCGAGTGATTGCGGATCACGAATCTAACGGAGCCTGACGGTGACAGCGGCAGCGTGGTGATCGATAGCGCACCTCTCCTGGCAGTCAGTGATACTCTGCTCATGACCCCACACGTCCAGACTGTGTGCATCGTTGTTCGGGCGGCAAAAACACCGCGGCCAGCGTTGCGGTGTGCAATTACCATGCTGGCGAAGTCGGGAATTCGACCCGCCGGTCTGGTCCTGAATAGACTGCGGAGCAGCCACGGGGTTGGCTATTATTACTATTATGCTTCGCACGGTTACGGTACAGAAGAAGGAGCGTATTCTCGCAGCTACCGATACCGATCACGATCAAAAGCTGATCACGAAGTTAACGGAGCGTAATGCTTACATCTGACGTGTACGACCTGTCTGACATCCGACTCCGGACTTCTGATTTGTGGTGCCACAGGGCGCTTCCCCAGCTAATACCCAGATACGTTGCTACGTACAGCTGGAGCGATTCGATTTGAAGCGGGAAATCGACCAGGGCGTGCAGCGCCACTCCCACAAGTGCTATGATAACCAAAGGCTGCATCACGCGCCTGCGCGGCGTCCATTCTCGCCTCGCATACTTGTTGTAGCTACGAATCGCGACCGCTATTGCTCCGAAAAAGAGTAATGCCCATAGGGCGCTTCCTATCCAGCCCCATTCGATCAGAGTCTGTAAGTAATCCTCATGCAAGAATCTCCAGGTCCCTGGAACCTGGTTGACCGATCCGACGTTGTAGCTTGGAAATACAACGCGAAAGGTTCCTGGCCCCAATCCGAAAAGCCCCGCGTCGGGCAGCGCGGCTAACGCGACATGCCAAGCCTGCCAGCGCGCATCGGTGGCAATCCGTTGGCTCTCAGCCTGCCAGCGGGTCAGCGGTTGCTCCAAATGAGTCGCCTGAGCAAGCGCGATCAGCGCCAAAAGAATGGCAAGTGTGCCCGCCAGGGCGACGCTTTTCTCCGCGCCGGACAGTTTTCGCAAAAGTGCCGGTCCGAATTGCAGGCAGATCGCAAGCAGCAATACGACCGCGACTAGCTGAGCCATGCGCGAGGTATTCGCCAGTACCCCGGCAATCGTGACGATAAAAAGACTAATCCAAACCGCGCGCATGGCGGGATGATGTCGCTTGCTAAAAGACCGGATGACGAGCCCGGCACTCAATGGCCACGCCAGATTCAAAAATGCGCCGGCATTACCGTGGTAATAATATGTCGCAAAAAAGGTGCTGATTCGCAGGTCATACCGCGCCGGCGGCGGCTGCCAGAAAATCATCTGCGCGCCAGTGGCTTTCTGGAGCAAACCGAGAAATGCTATCGAGCCGGCGACCAGACCAATCGCATACCACAACCGAAGCAACCACCGATTACTCTGAGAAAGATCGGCGACGAACAGGATCGTTCCCAGCAGCAAGGCGCCTCGAACAATCCATGCCGCGCTGATCGTATAATCAACGGAACCAGCCAGAGGCGGCGCGAAGTTGCGTAGCGGGACGAAAACGAAAAAATCCGAGTCGTAGATTGCCTTAGCATTAAAAACCATCCAGCCGCCGACACAAACTAAAGCCACCGTTAAAAAAAATAGAAGCCGCGGAAATCGCGGCGTTCGTTTACTAACAAGCAACTCAACGGCCCAAAGGACAAAAGCAGCCAGCAGGATCCAGTTGGTTATTTGGATGCTCAGCGATGTTGTCGCGCCGTACGCCCACGGGGCGTACATAAGGGCGCCAAGAAAAATCCAACGGGATGCGGTGCGACAGATATGAGAGATCACAAAAAAACCAGCTGGTTTCTGGTGACCTTTATCAGCGCCCTTTGCCAAAAAACATCGTATACACAGTTTTCAATACGATCATCGCATCCAGTTTTAGAGAGTAATGCCGGATGTAATAGAGGTCGTACTTGAGCTTCTCCACTGCGTCCTCGTCGCTCTCGCCGTAGGGATAATTCACTTGCGCCCAACCGGTGATACCAGGTTTGACCAAATGCCGAAAATGATAAAACGGGATCGTTTGCTCATAGCGTTCAGCGCACTTGCTCCACTCGGGACGCGGCCCAATCAGGCTGATGTCGCCTTTGAGTGCATTCCAAAGTTGGGGCAGCTCATCGAGTCGGAGTTTTCGCAGCCTACGCCCCACCGAAGTCACGCGACGGTCATCTTTGCGCGTATAAATGTCTTCGTTGGCCTCGTCGGAGCGCCAGCGCATGGTCCGGAATTTGAAAAGAATGAACCGTTTGCTGTCACGACTAACCCGTTCCTGCCGAAAGAAAATCGGTTTGCCGTCCTCTATCCATATGAACACCGGAATAAGCACGAAGAGCGGAGCGCAAAGGACCAGTGCTGTGGCGGAGGCAACGATATCGAACAGCCGTTTCAGGTAATGATAGGGAGAAATGCGAGCCAGTTGGAAGCCAGTCTGGAGCGGCCAGAACGGATCGACAATTCCCAGCGGAAGATAACGCCAGTGCGTCTCGTAAAATGATTCCAGCGTGTAAACGCGCGTGAATGATGCCGCTGTAACGTGGGTTGTCTAACTTGGCGGCGAGGTTCCCCTGCACAATCGGCGAGCCTTTACCGGCAATTGGCCGGCCTACGCGCTTTTCATTCGCATCTACGAACTCAAGCGGCTCTTCGTTCGGTGAGTTCTTGTAAGCCTCGTAAAAACGCGCAGCCCTCGCGCCGCCGCCGATGACCAGGAACGAGCGGCCGGCGCTGCTTGTCACCACATATTGCCGGATCCACCGACGGTAAGCCAGCGACACGGGGAGAAAAATTGCGAAGCTCAGCAGCAGCACGCCCCGGCTCGGCTTCATCGTCTGATCGAACGTGGCCGCAGAATAGATCAGCATCGCACTGACTACGCCCGCGGCGATGATTGTAAGAATATGTTCGGCCGCGTAACCGAGAGTGAGTTTTCCCACCGTGCGATCGTAACCGCCGATGAAGTAAAGCGCCGCCACAATCACTCCAAGTTGAATCAAATTAATGATGAAAAATTGAAACGGCGTGGCGTAAAATGCATCGTACCGAAACCAACCTACCAGTCGGTAAATCGCGAGCCAGGTCACTACATCGAGAAGGAGATACAGTGCCGCAGACGCCCACTCATGGCTGAGAAAATGCGACCAGAAACCAACCCTGCGCCCAGCCGTGACGGCAGATTCGCCGACGCGTGTTGAATGTTCGTCTTCAAACGCAAGAAATTGCTCAGAAATCGTTTCTGATTGTTCCCTGTCCGCCATGAGGCCGCCAATTATATGCTCAACAACGGCGAAGCGAAAGATGACTTTCTTCCAGGGCCTATCCGCCAGCGTGGTGCCCGAGCCAGCGACGCGGATGCGTGCGCCACGCTTGACGCTCCAAGCAGTGTTCATAACCTGAGACGCGCGCCGCTCGGATGGCGCGGCCTCACACGGTGAATGTTTTATCGGCTTTTTATCGCTCCTCTGTTGGGAAAAAAATGATCGTCGCGATCACCGGCGTCATTCTGATCCTTTTCGTGATCGGACATTTGTTGGGGAATTTGCAGATTTTCATCGGACCGGATTGGATCAACGGCTACT
>QHRD01000065.1 GCA_003220005.1 Verrucomicrobiota bacterium
TTTCTTTTGGGCCAGATTGCTTCCCCGCGAAATGAAGGAGACCACGTGCAAAAAGCTGCAGGAGATCGGGGCGTTCGCGCTCGCCGGAGGGTGCACTCGAAAACGAATGAACCAACTCGTGGAGATGATTCGCGCCGCGCGGGATTACAGGTGGGTCGCAGTTTACAAGATCATTAAGGACGAGTTCGTGATCCAGGCCGAAACCGGCAGCGAGCCGCCGGCATATGCACGTTTCCCAATCACCCAGGGATTATGCGGCGCAGCGCTGGATTCGGGTAAACCGATCATCGTGGGCGACGTGCACAAAGACCCGCGATATCTGCCCACCTTTCATACCACTCGCGCCGAGATCATTGTGCCGATGCGTAATGAGCACCGTCACATTCTTGGTATGCTCGATGTCGAGAGCGATAAATTGAATGCCTTCGGCGATGAAGATCGGCAGTTTCTGGAACGCGCCGGCGGCCTGATTGCACATTGCCTCCACTAGGAACACGTCACGTGCAGAAAGCGGCGTCAAGCCGCCGCACTCCAAAGCGCGCTTCGCGCGCGAATACAAGGAACGACGGTCTGGGCGACCGTCGAAATCCTGCGGCCGGGAAGCCGTCACGTACCGCTTGAGAGCCATGCCGGAGTCGATCGAGAAGTTGCTTGAACGTGTGCTGACTGCTCCGTTCTATTTCGGTCAAGTTCTGACCAAAAAAACAATGACCGAGCGCTTTGTCCTATCGCATCGCGATGACGAGGCGACGGATCAATTGAAGATATTTCGAAGCGCAGAAGACGCGATTGAGATTGCAAAACGCGACGACGCGGGAAACTATCGGCCCCTTAAAACCGCGCCGAACCTGCGTCACGGCTGGCGACTGGAGCTCGAGACGCTCGAAGACCTGAGACGCGCACTGGAATCTTTTTATCCCGGACGCCTCGCGATGTTCGCTGCTTGGAAAAGCGACCAACTCCAAACGACGCCACTGCGGGAAACGTTGGATCGACAGTCAGGGATGTATCGTGTGGCGGCAAAAATTTCTGATTCGCAGCTCGATGATCTTGTGGCGGAATTCTGCCGATCCAACGGCGGCTGTCTGCGGACCATCTTGTGGAAACGCGATGCCGAAGGAGCGATTGCATCGACAAAGTTACCGAAAGAGAAATTTGATCCTGCGTGTGATCAAGCACGGGTTTGTAGCCGTCGCCCTGCGGGCGACGCGCGCGCTTCGCATAGCGAAGCGGCTACAGTTCCGTTGCTTTGCCAGGAAGCGTGTAATCTGTTGATCGCCGAATGCCGGAAAGTAATGAAAGGCGAATGATCATTCGCGCGCGCACCGTCGTGACGATGGATGGCGCGCCGATCGAGAATGGCGCGGTCGCTATTTCCGGAAATCAAATTGCCGACGTTGGGAAGTTTGACGAGATCAGAACGCGTAACGCCGGTGAAATTGTCGATCTTGGCGAGCAAGTGCTGCTGCCGGGGTTGATCAATGCGCATTGCCACCTCGATTACACCTGTTTGCGTGGCGAAATCCCGCCGCAAAAATCCTTTGCCGATTGGATTCGCGCTATCAATGCGGAAAAGGCAAAGCTTTTGCCAAAAGATTATCTCACCTCGATCAACGAAGGTTTCGCGGAAGCCAAAAGATTCGGCACAACGACCATCGCGAATCTTACCGCGTTTCCGGAGTTGGTTCCCAAGATCAACGCGCCGATTCGCACCTGGTGGTTTGCGGAACTGATCGATGTGCGCGCGCCAGACCGCGCAAGCGAAATTGTCGATCTTGCAATCGAATCGCTGAAGTCGGCGCACAACTGGGGATTGGCGCCTCACGCGCTGTTCACAGCGTCGAAGGACCTGTATCGCCGCTGCGAGGAAATCGCGCGGCGCGAAAATATTCTGTTGACCACTCATTTGGCTGAGTCGCTCGAGGAGATGGAGATGTTTCGTGATGCGTCCGGGCCGCTGTACGAGTTTCTCAAGAGCATCGGGCGCGACATGAGCGATTGTGGGCGCCAGACGCCGTTGGAGCTATTCCTTGGCGCGCCCGGCGGTCGCGCCCTACCGCACTGGATCGTCTCGCACCTGAACGAATTGACCGAGAGCGACTTCGATCTGCTCGAAAGGTCGGAGCGACGATTTCACGTCGTGCATTCGCCGCGAAGTCACGATTATTTCAAGCATAGCCGATTTCGGTTCGAAAAATTGCACGCGCTTGGATTCAACATTTGCCTGGGCACGGATAGTCTCGCGAGCAACGAAAACGTGAGTTTGTTTGCCGAGATGCGTGCATTTCAACGCTGCGAGCGTGGGATTTCGCCACGTGAGATTCTAAAACTGATAACAGTCAATCCTGCGAGAGCGTTGCACCAGGAAAATACGCTCGGGGGCATTCGGCCGGGGTTTCGCGCTGATCTCATCGCTCTTCCGTGCAAGCAACCACGCAACACATTCGAAGAAATCATGGCGTTCGATGGGACCATTGATTGGATGATTATGAACGGAGATGTAACGCGCAGCTCTGAGCGCGGCGGCTCCCCCTAGTTTTTACGCTTCCACGGTTTAACGCTTTAACGCGGCGAAGCCATTGCTTGCCCGGCGTCTGCCATGCCGGTAAACTCGGCATATGGCCGGACAGGGAATGCATCAGACACAGAATCTTGCCTGCTCGAGCTGCGGAACCTCGTTCAACAAGAAATGGAGACGAATCCGGTACTCGAGGAGTTACCGGATGAGCCCGGCACCGATGAACGCAGCGAGGCCGAACCTTCCTCAGACGACAATTTCAAGGACGAATTCGAGAAACTGGCCAGTCTGGATGAGGAATGGCGTGATTACATGGCGCAGTCGGCCAGTTACCGCGACGGCTTTCGAGATTCAAAGGAAGCGCAGGATAAGCGCCAGTTCTTTTTCGATTCCATTCCCGTGCAGGAAACGCTTCAACAAAATTTGATCGCGCAACTGAATCAGAGCGTGCTCAGCACCAACGATCGCAAAGCCGCCGAGCTAATCATTGGCAATATCGATGACAACGGATTTCTCCAAAGCACGCCGGAGGACATGGCGCTGAACTCGGGAATTCCAAAAGGAGATTTCGAGAAGATGCTGCCGCTGATCCAGAGTTTTTACCCGGCAGGAGTCGGTGCGCGTGATTTGCGCGAGTGTTTGCTCATTCAACTCCACCGAAACGGAAAGGAACACACCATCGAGTTCAAGATTGTCTCCGAGCACATGGAAGATTTGGGCAGACGACGCTTTCCCGAGATCGCACGGCGGATGGGGATCAGCGTCGAGGAGGTGCAAAAGGCCGCTGACAACATCGCACGGCTGAATCCGCGTCCGGGTCAAGTGTTCGCCGCTGCGCCGCAAAACTATGTGCTGCCTGATGTGGTGGTGGAAAAGGTCGATGGCGAATACCAGATCAGCTCAAATAACGAGCAGATTCCGCATCTGCGGATCAGCAACCTTTACAAGGACATCATCGCCTCCGGCAACACCCAGACCGGCGAGGTCAAAGATTACATCCGCGACAAAATCAGGAGCGGAAAATTCCTGATCCGCTCGATTCATCAACGCCAGCAGACAATTCTGAACATCGCGCGGCAGATCGTTGCGCGGCAGCGCGATTTTCTTGAACATGGCCCGTCCCATCTAAAACCGATGACGATGGGAGAAATTGCCGATGCCGTCGGCCTGCACGAGACCACAGTTAGCCGCGCTGTGTCCGGCAAATACATGGCCACGCCGCAGGGCGTGTTCGAGATGAAATACTTTTTCACGTCCGGCTACCAAACCGCGACCGGCGAATCGCTGAGCAACACCAGCGTAAAAGAAGCCCGCCGCGCCGTTAAGCGATCACGAGATCGTCGAGATTCTCGTTGAGCGCGGCATCCCGATCGCGCGGCGCACTGTGGCGAAGTACCGCACTGAGCTGAATATTCTGCCAAGCCACATGCGGCGGAAATATTGACGCTTTCGCCTACCTCAAAATCGTTGAAGCGTTAAAACGGGTAGCGGCGGCTGTGTCGGACGCCGGGCGTTTAGCACAAGCGCCTGTCCTTAAAAATCTGTGTTTCATCTGTGTTCATCTGTGGCTAAATGCTTTTGATGAAACCATCCCTCCGTGCCGCTGTGATCGCCGAATGGCGCGGCTTGCCTGAAAGAAAAATGCTGGCCGACCGCTGGCAGTCGCCTGCGGAGCTCGTGCCGAAGATGATGCAGCGCCTGGGACTTCGCGAGCGCCTGCATGAAACAGAAGTAGTCGGCGCCTGGTCGAAAATCGTCGGCGACTTCATTGCCGCGCACTCAGCCCCAGTCGCGTTGCGCGAGGGGATTCTGTACGTCCGCGTGCTCCAACCGGCATTGCACTACGAGCTGGAGCAAGTTTCGAAGATCGACATCCTGCGGAAACTCAAACAACGTTTCGGCAGTAAAACCATCCGAGATGTTCGTTTTCGTATCGGTTAATGTAGTTGCCTGCGAGATTCGTGCGTTGCCTCTGACCTGGAGTAACCTATCCATGGATTTCACAAACGCCGACACAGGCTCGGGGCCGATCCCCGTGAGGTTTGACACTCTGAAGAAACTATATGTAAAGTTGGAATATAGGATTTCCCGCAAAAAATGCCTGTAGACGTAACAATCCAATTATCGAGTCCGAATCACACAGCAAAGCCATACTCGGTGCTTCTGGACGATCTCAATCAAAAGTACGGGGTAAAATTTGAGCCGATAGCAGTCGATGACGAATGTCTTTCCGAGTTTTTTCACGCGGACGTACCCGAAGGGCGTGCGCGCTCGTTAGTCGGATTACTTCGGAATCTCCCCGAAATTCGCGCCGCTTACGTAAAACCAGCTGGGGAACCGCCGAGCTGACGGCACCGTATCTCAACAGGCTTTGAAATCGGAAAGTTCGTTGGATTAAGCGCTGCGAAATGCCCAAAAGTAATTTCAAGACGCAACGGAAATGCTTCAGGTTCCGTAGGAGGTTGCCCTTCTATTGTCGGACACCCTTCACCGCATGATTGCGCACATTTTTCTTCGGTAGAACACCGACCTCATATTATCAAGCAGCTAAATTGCCGGCTCAGAACCGCCAAGCAAACCACTCGCAACAAATTCTATGGCTTGCTTCAGATCGGGTCTGTTACCGATCCGCTCGATAGATTGGTTCCGTGCTGGCAGCGGTTGCGGCGATCCTGTAACGCGCAGGATTCGTCGAGCAGTGTTCGGCGTCAATAATTTGCCCGATGCCCGCATGTATCCTTGCAAACAGGCTAGAGCGCCTACTACGATCGGCGACGCACTTGACGTCCCGGAGAATTCAGCGCTGTAGAAGCGATCGGGATTCGAGCCCCCCTGCAAGTCGCCGTAGCCTGTAGTTACCACTTCTCTGCCCCAGCCTTAAGCATCAACGCACCGGCCAAAATTAGAAAAATCCAGCCGGGAACGGTCCGGTCCGAAGTTGCCACTGGGAGGAGCGCCGGCTCCAACGATGATCGCTCCGGAATCTCGGTTCGCCCGATTAAAGGGATTCGTCCAGTCTTGCGGGAATCCATCCGGTGTGTCGTACAGGGGATCGTCAAGATTCTCAGCACCATTTCCAGCAGCTTCTACAACAATCAAGCCTTGAGCAACCGCAGCCCGAATGGCGAGGAAGTCATCTGGCCACCATTCGATCGCAATGTAACCCTTCTGATCGTCGCGTTCCTGAAAGTCAAATCGCGGTCCCGGTCGATGAATTTCGAGAAGTAGTATGTCTCCGGGTTGTGCAATCGACGTGGCATAAGCAATAGCCTTGGCGGATGGAATATTGTTGGGAACGTTGTTGAATGATACGGCCGCAATGGTCGCAGCAGGGCAAATCCCTGTGATACCGAAGCCATTGTCGTTTCCGCCCATCTCTCCAAGGACGGCGGTGCCATGATCTTTCTGAGGATGATTTGTACCTCTAAGCAGACCGCGGCAATTGTGAATGAGATCTTCATGTGTGAAGAGCCAACCCCACTCAAGGTCAATAATGTTTACGCCGTCGCCTCTGCCCCCAGGGTGTTGCCAAGCAGACATTGCATCGATTCCTTCTGGAGCTGGGGACAGATAACCCTGTTTCGGCTGAAAGTTTGCGGTCTGTGTTGCGGGCGCGGAGGGGGATGCTGTCATTTGGTTTATGTTGGGTACCGTCGAAGGCGGTTTAATAAAAACCGCCTGTACAGCCTCATGTTCTTGCACGAATGCTTGGAGCGACTTCAAGTCCTCTTCTGGGGCGACCACCTGAAAGAATTCGGTGGGCCCAAAGTCTCTTGAAGGTCCA
>QHRD01000062.1 GCA_003220005.1 Verrucomicrobiota bacterium
TTGCTTCTTTGTGCGCAGCAAAAGCCGCAGTCCCTTGCCGATGCGGAATTGCCGTCGCTGCTTACGATTTACAAAGATTTCCACACCCATCCCGAACTCTCGGGGCACGAGGAGCGTTCGGCTGGAATCGTTGCTAAGGAATTGAAAACCGCCGGGTGCGACGTAACCGAGCATGTCGGCAAATACGACAAGACGGGCCTGACCTGTTTCGGTGTTGTCGGCGTGATGAAGAATGGCGCCGGCCCGACCGTGCTGGTTCGCAGCGATTTGGATGCGTTGCCGGTGCACGAAGAGACCGGTTTGCCTTACGCGAGCACTGTGACGACCAAAAATAACGAGGGCAAAGAAGTATCAGTCGCGCACGCGTGCGGACACGACATTCACATGTCCACGCTCATCGGCACGGCACGCGCGCTCGCGAAGCTCAAGGACCGATGGCATGGCACCATCATTTTCATCGGCCAGCCGGCAGAGGAGGCCATCGGGGGCGCGCGTGCGATGTTGAAAGACGGCCTCTACACGCGCTGGCCAAAGCCCGATTACGCGTTGGCGTTGCACGACGACTCTGAAATCGCGACTGGCAAGATCGGCATCACTGAGGGGTACGCTTTTGCCAATGTCGATTCAGTTGACGTAACTGTGCACGGCATCGGCGGACACGGCGCGCATCCAGAGACGACAAAGGACCCAATTGTCCTATCTGCCCAGATCATCAATGCCTGGCAAACGATCGCCTCGCGCGAGAATAACCCCGTCGATCCGGTCGTAGTCACGGTGGGCTCGATTCACGGAGGCGCCAAGCACAACATCATCCCCGACGAAGTGAAGATGCAGTTAACGGTGCGCACCTACAAAAAGGAAGTGCGCGAAAAGGTACTGGCCGCGATCGCGCGGATCGCCAAAGATTGCGCAACCGCCTTCGGTCTTCCGACAGACAAATTGCCCGAGGTGAATGTGCTTCAGGGGGAATTCGACCCTGCGACATACAACAATCCGGATCTGACCAAACGCGTGACCGCCGCGCTGAAAACGGCATTAGGCAACGACAATGTCGTGCAGAAAGATCCAAGCATGGGCGCTGAAGATTTTTCCGAATACAGTTTGCCCGATCACTCGATCCCGGCGCTCATGTTTACCGTGGGCGCAGTCGATCCGGCAAAAGTGGCGGAATCGAAGAAAACCGGCGTATCACTGCCGAGTCTGCACTCCAGCAAGTTCGCCCCCGTTCCCGAGCCGACCATTCGGACCGGCATTGTCGGCATGACCACGGCGGTGCTGGAATTGATGAAGAAGTAGTTGTCGAGCGGAGATTGGGCAAACCACTCTATCGCACGGTGCCAGAGCGCGGCGAGCGCCAACCGGGCGCGGCTGCGTCTACAGCAGCTCATTTCACTTTGATATTCTTCCGCAAATAGGTCGGGACGTCGAGATCTTCGCCTTCGACAATCGTTGGCTCACTTTTTTCAAATCGTCCGCGGGTGACCGGCTCGAATTGCAAAACTTCCTGTTTCGCCTGCGCAGACTTTTCGGCTGGCGTTTTTTCTTCCTTATGCGGGTTTGTCTTTTTCTGCGGCCGGGTCATGAGCGGCGCCGGTTCACTTGGCACGAATGGGGGTGCCGGTATCGGATCGGCCGCGACCGGTTCTTCAAACGAAATACTTTTCTCAGGAAGCGCGGGTTCCATCGCCACTGCTTCTGGCTCGATATGAATCTGCGGCGCCGGATGGTGGTACTCTTCCTGCGCGTGCGGATGTGCGGATGCACTGCTCAAAGCAGAAGGAGGCGATTGCGAATTCAAATCATCCTCCGCGGCGAGCGAACTGATAATGGTCACGCTCAATCGGTCGCCCAGTCGTCCGTCCACAGCGGCACCGAATAGAATTTGTGTTTGCTCGCTGACGTGACGGCCGAGTTCCTGCATGAGGATTTCGACTTCAGACAGCGTGAGCCCGGGCCCACCGGCCACCTGCACAAGCACGTGCGTCGCATCAGCCAGCATGCGGCCACGATCCATCAGCGGATTTTTGAGCGCCTGCGTGAGAGCGTCGTGCGCGCGATTGTCCGAATCGGCTTCGCCGTAACCAAACAAGCAACGGCCATTGTGCGCGCGTAACGCGGCGAGCAAATCATCGAAGCCAATGTGAATGAGTCCCGGCCGCTGGATCAAATTTACAATCGAGCGAACGCTCTGGCTAATCGTGATATCGGCCGTTGCGAAGGCTTGATGAATTCCGGCGTGTGGCGCGGTCAGGTCGCCCATTCGATCGTTCTCGAAGCAAATCACTGAGTGGGCGACCGCGTTGAGCCGCGTGAGCGCCTCTCGCGCCTGCGCATTGCGCCGTTTGCCCTCAAATGTGAATGGAAGAGTGACGAAGGCGATCACCAGCGCGCCGGCTTCGCGCGCCAGTTGCGCGACATAGGGCGCCGCGCCCGAACCGGTGCCGCCACCGAGTCCTGCACAAACGAAAATCACATTTGCATCCGAAAGCGCTTCGCGAATTTCTTCGGTCGATTCTACAGCGGCTTGGTAGCCAAGCTCCGGGTCGCGGCGCGACGGAACTCGTAAGCGATTGCACATCGGTATTGACCGCAACTACGCCGGCCTTCTCCAAGCCATCGAGCACAATTCGATCGAGCGCGTTTAGACCGGCGCCACCGACGCTCACAACTTTTACCGGGATAAATTCCGCCAGGCGATCTGGCAGACTGTAATTTTTACTGAGTTGAATCATATGGTAGGGACGGACCGCCGGGCCGTCCGACATCGAGCGTTTGCGGCGCGCCCGGCGGTCGCGCCCTATCTAAGTTTGGATTCGTTGTCATCGCATTCCGCTGAAAAATTTGCCGATGATTCCGCCGAAGCGGCGGCGCGGTCGATCCGTACCCATGACTTGTGCGAACTTGACCAGACCGATCGCCGTCGAGAACTGAGGATCTTCCACTGCGGACGTTACGCCCCAAGTGGTCTGTGCGTGAGCCAGGTGCGCAGGTATTTCGAAAATTTCTTCTGCCAGATGGTCGATGCCATTAAGAAGGCTACAACCGCCGGTAATGAAAATCCCGGCGCCGAGATAGCTGAGATACGGCTGCTCTTCCAGCCTGCGTTTGAGTAGCTCAAGTCCTTCGCGCATGCGCAGGTGAATGATCGTGTTCAGGGTTTCCCGGTCGATCTCTTTTCCGGCGAACCCTGAATCGTCCTTTAACAAAATCATTTCGCCAGGCAAACAATTGCCGAGGGTACAACTGCCCTCTTCAATTTTTAATTTCTCCGCGCGCGCCATCGGGATGCGCAGCCCCATGGAGATATCGTTTGTGATGTGGTCGCCGCCGACGGCCAGGCAACCGCTTTGTTTCACCGCACCGTCGGCGTACAGCACGTAATCCGTCGTCCCGCCGCCGATATCGATCACTAGCGCGCCAAGATCTTTTTGATGCTGGGTGAGCACCACCTGCGCAGAAGCGAGTCCGCCAAAAACAACGTCCTCCACGTCCAGTGGCAGCTCTTTCACGCAGCGGATGGCATTTTGAATGCGCGTGCGCACGCCGTGGATGATATGAAAATCGGCCTCCAATTTTTGACCCAGCATTCCAATCGGGTTCAGCACGCCGTCCTGTCCGCCCACGTGATAATGTTGAATGATGGAATGCAAGAACGCGTTCTGCGCCGGAATGCTCACTTCACGTGCGTTAATTTTGACGTCCTCGACATCCTGCTCGTCAATTTCATCGCGATCTTCGGGCAGCATCACACATCCGCGATTATTAAAACTTTGCAGATGCGACCCCGCGACAGAGACGTAAACGCTGCGGATCATTACGTCGCTTTTCTGTTCGGCATCGACCACTGCTTCGTGCACGCATTTCATCGCGGTTTCAAAATCAACAATCTCTCCCTTGCGCACCCCGCGTGACGGCGTCTGGCCGACGCCGAGAATTTTGAGAGTGCCATCGGTGCGGCCCTCGCCGACGACCACGCAGATTTTGGAGGTGCCAATCTCAAGACCGACCATCAAATTGTTACTCGCCATCGTTGTTAATCCGTTTTCTTTCGGTGGGTGGGAATTGCCTTGGGGGACGTCGAATCGGCGCGCGTCTTTGGCATCGACGGTGCGTGCACAGGAATTGCCTTCATGATGCGCGGCTCTATTGCGGGCTCGATTGTATCGTTAATAACCGTTGCCGCTCGCTCGGCGAACGTCACGGGAATGTTCCGTTGCACTAGCAGGTTAACAGTCGCGAGTTCCTGCTTTGAGTCATCACAATAGGTAAGAAAATGTTCCAGCCGCCGCAATTGGGTTTCCAGATCATAGAACCCAAACGTCACGCGCGCGTTATTCTTGTCTGCTACCAGCAGGCAATAACCTTTCGAAACATCGATCTCTCGAATCTGAAAGCGCATTTGCAAAGAGCTCCGCGCGCTGAGACGCAGCAGCTCCAGCGCTGTTTTTGCCTCGAACGATTCGACGACTTTTCCCACCTCGAGCGCCTCGCTCGAGCATCCCAAAATGATTGGCAATCCCAAATATTCGGGCAACAGCTTCTTTTGTTTCATCAAAACGCCCCGCGCGTCCACTAAAAAAGCTTCATCTGATCCAAACGGATCCGAAATTTCTTTTTCGCTCGTAATCCAGGCGACCGGCTTTCGTTCCACCACACGAATATCGATCTCGCCCGGCAATTTCCGGATCACTTGGACTTCGTCAGTCTGAGGAAGCTGCTGTATCCGATCGTGAACGCGCGCCAGGTTTATCTTGAAAATATTTTGCCCTTCACGCAGATCGGCTTCTTTCAAAATCTGCTCACGCTGCAAGGTGCCGTCAGTCTGCAATTCAATTGTCTTGAGTTGATAATCTGGATTTTCGAAGAAGAGGCGTCTCGCCGCTTCGCGCACACATGCGCAGAGCGCCGCGAGCAATACGACGATCAAAATCACTCTGGAGAACACGCCCATGGCTCTTCGAATGCGATGCCGCGTCACTCTGCGGGAACGGACCTTCACATCGAGCAGGTGCTGCTGACGCCGCTGGCGCACATTGGACACTCGCCGATTACGCGACCGGGAGCTTTTCTGGCGAAAACTCATCTTCGGTTCCCTTCCGTTCGGGCGCGAGAAAGCGCGATAATGCGGGCACAAAGATCGACGTAGCTAATCCCGGCTGCTGCCGCGGCCTCGGGCAACAGACTGGCCTCAGTCATTCCGGGAATATTGTTTATCTCCAAGATGAACGGCTGCTCGTTCTCAGACAAAATCGCATCCACACGCGCGTATACCTGCAAGCCCACTGCGCGAAATGCGCGAAGCGCCAGGTCCTGAATCTCCTTCGTTTTCTCGGCGTCGATCTTCGCCGGGCAGACGTGCTCTGCCCCACCGCCAGCCTGCGGATTGAGAAACGGATACTTGTTGTTGAAATCGTAGAAGCCGCCCTTGGGAATTATTTCGAGAATGGGCAAGGCTTGGTCACCGAGGATACCTATCGTCAATTCCCGGCCGGACACAAATTTTTCTATTAACAATTCACGGCCATACTTTCCGGCTTCGCTGATCGCGGAGCCGATTTCGTCTTCACTCTTCACGATCACGACGCCCACGGTTGATCCCTGCCGCGGGGCCTTGACGACGATCGGCAACGGAAACGTTGGGCGCTGGCCAGGATGTATTATTTCCCAGGGAGGAGTCGTCACCCCGTGTTCCTGAAATTTTTCTTTTGTTCGAATTTTGTCGAAAGCGGTCTCGCTTCCTTTTACTCCCTCGCCCGTATAGGCGATCCCGCGGCTCTCCAGAATTCTCTGGATCTGCCCGTCTTCGCCGAAGGTTCCGTGAATGGTCAGGAACGCGAGATCGACATCGCCCGGTAATTCGGAGTCTTTGTCTCGCACATCGACTTCCACAACCTCGGCGCCTAACGAGCGAAGCGCTTTCGATACCCCTCGGCCGGTCGCAAGCGAAACCTCGCGTTCGGAGCCGGGGCCACCCATGAGAACTGCAATTTTTTTTGGTAGTCCTTTCATATCATCCCGGTTCTCCCACAATTTGTACTTCGGTCTCCAACTCGATCCCGCGCTTTGTCCGTGCGGCGTCTTGGATCTTCCCGATCAATTGAAGCATTTCTGCGGCAGTCGCACCGCTATCGTTCACTATGAAATTGCCGTGCGCCTCCGATACGCGCGCATCTCCGACGTGCGAATTCTTCAGGCCCAATTCATCCACCAGTCGCCCCGCTGGAATGCTGTTGGGGTTCTTAAAAATGCACCCTGCGCTCTTGGCGATTGGCTGAGTGGTGCGCCGTTTCTCCTGCGATTCTCGCAAGCGACCATCGATCTCCGCGCGCTCGGCTGGCTGCGCGCGAAACGTCGCTGAAATCGCGAAATTATTTTCCAGCAATGGAAATCGCCGGTAAAAAACCTCCAGCTCATCTCGATTTTTCACGTGAGGATTGCCCTCGCCGTCGAGATAGCGAATCCGCGCCACCTTCTCGAGAGTTTCAGCGCCCATCGCGCCGGCGTTCATGCGCAACCCGCCACCGACCACACCCGGGATCCCTTCCATCCACTCGAGTCCGCCGAGATTTGCCGCGCGCGCCGCGTAGGCAACTTCCCTCAACTTCACGCCTGCGCCCGCGGTGATTTCGGAGCCGTTGACCTCGATTTTATAGAATTCGCCGCCGCACGGATGAACCACTACACCGTGGATGCCACCGTCGCGCACAAGAAGATTCGATCCCCGACCCATTACGAAAAGCGGCAGGTGTTCATTCCGGCAAAACCGAACCAAATCAGAAAAGGCCTTTTCGTCTCGCGGTTCGACCCAAAATTGCGCAGGGCCGCCTACGCGAAGTGTGGTGTGTTTCGAGAGCGGCTCGTAAAGGCGAACGTCCCCTTCTTCGCCGACGATCGCTTTCAACTTTTCGGCAATCACCAGATCCGCAGCCAGAATGGACAATTGCTCGTGAATATTGCCCGCACCGAGACTCAACACGAGATCGCCGACATCAAGCGCGTTACCGATATCGCAATGCACGCATTCGAACCGCGGCTGATAACTCGCTGCGCGATGACCGTGTTTCACCAGTTCACCGACAATCGTCTGCCCGCTGATCCCAGGAATCGGCGGTTCGCTTGCGGGATAAACATCCGTTACGACCACGCGATCGGCATCATCAAACGCGCGGCCAAACTCGCCCCGCAGCGCATTGGTGCGGGAATAGCGATGAGGTTGAAACATGGCCAGGACCCGTTTGCGACCAGTGGCTCGCGCAGTTTTCAATGTCGCGCGAATTTCGGTGGGGTGATGCGCGTAATCGTCAACTAGCAGAAAACGCTCACTCTCATACTTGATCTCGAAGCGACGTCGCGCGTGCTCAAATTTACGAAGGGAAGCCGCAATTTTGTCAAATGGAATTCCAAGCTCCGAAGCGAGCGCGATTACTCCAAGAGCATTGTGCACGCTGTGTTCTCCGGGGACATTTAGAGTCGCTTCCCCAAGTTTTTCGCCGTTCCGATAAACGCAGAACACCGAGGCAAAGTTCCGCAGATCGACGCCGACGCCCCGATAACGGGCATTCTCAGAAAATCCGTACGAAATGGCGCTTTTGCGTTTCGCACACAACCGAGCAGCGTTGGGATCATCAGTGTTGTAGAATACTATGCCACTTGTTTGATCGATGAGTTGCGCAAAAACCTTCTCGATCGCAGCTAGGTCGGCATAAAAATCGAGATGTTCTTCCTCGACATTCAGAATGAGGGAGTGCTCGGGGTGAAAGCAGCGCAGTGTGCCGTCGCTTTCGTCTCCCTCGGCAACAAAATATTCACCGCGCTGGTCCCAGTGCGCGTTGGTTCCGAGGATCGGAATTTCGGCGCCGACATAATGGGAAGGGTGGAGTCCGCCTTCGCGCAATACGTGTGCGGTCATTGCCGAGGTTGTCGTTTTGCCATGCATTCCAGCGATAACAATCCCGCGCTTGGCTCGCATGATTGCAGACAGGGCTTCCGCGCGACGCACGATCGGCTTACCCGAATCGCGTCCGGCCACGAGAATCGGATTGTCGCTTTTAATTGCAGATGAAAAGACAACAAGCTCGGCAGCGCCCGCTTGCTCGGCGCGATGCCCTTCGTAAAAGCGCAGACCGAGCCGCTGCAATCGCTCGGTCTCCGTCGTGGTAACCTTGTCTGAACCGCTCACCGCATGCCCGAGCTCAATCAAAAGCCCCGCGAGACCGCTCATGCCGCTGCCAGCTACACCAACAAGGTGAACCGGGTGGCGCTCCCGAGTGATGAATCGCTCCAGATCAAACGCTGGAGCGCGATCGGCAGGGACGCTGCACTCTTTAGAAGCGAGGTTCATGAGTCGTGTATTTTTCCATGGTGGTAGCCACGCGGCCGGCCGCGTCTTTCGGCGCGAGACGCGAACAATTCGCAGCCATTTCCTGAATCAGCTGCGGATCCTGGATCAACTCGCGGATTTTCCGTGCGAGCAATTCACCGGAGACCTCTGACTCCTTGAGGAGAATCGCCGCGCGAACGCGAGCATAAATTTCGGCGTTACGCGTTTGATGATCGTCGGTGGCGTAAGGAAATGGAATCAGTATGCCAGGCAATGAAAAAGCGGCGAACTCAGCCAAGCTGGCCGCGCCGGCCCGCGCGACAACCAGATCGGCTGCACTGTAGACTTCTTCCATCCGATGATGAAAAGGGGCGATGTAAGCCGGGACATTTTCGCGGCGATAGTTATCTGCAACCAGCCGTTCATCCCGCGCACCGGACAGATGGATTACCTGAAGCGGCGCACCTTGCAAAAATGGCAGAGATTTGATCAACGCCTGGTTAATTCCGCTCGCACCCTGGCTTCCTCCCATCACAAGCAATGTTGGAAGATCTTCGTGTAGTCCAAGTTTTTGGCGCGCAACCTTGCGATCCAAACGCACGAGTTCGGTGCGGACCGGCGTGCCGGTGACTTCCGTGTGCGTTTTTGGAAAAAAGGGCGCGCATTCCTTGAAGCCGAGCATGACCGCATTCACTATCCGTGCCGTCAATCGGTTCGCCTTTCCGGGAATGGCGTTTGATTCGTGAATGAAAGTGGCAATGCCGCGTATCCGTCCGGCCAACACTGGGGCCGTGGAAGTGAATCCGCCCATACCGAGAACAACCTGAGGTTTGAATTTACCGTAAAGAGACCGGCAAAGTGACAAGCTCTCGTAAAAGCGGCGAATGAATCCAAAGAACGCCGGAGAAAATGCCGAAGGCAGCCCAATGCTGGGTAGTTTTTCAACTTGAAAATTTGTGCGCCCCGAAAGTGCCAGAGCGTCAATCTCCTTCTCGGAAATTAATAACATCACTTCGTGACCGCGGTCGCGCAGCACTTCCGCCACGGCGATGCCGGGGAAAAGATGCCCGCCAGTTCCTCCGCATGCGATCACTGCATTCATGAAAGTTGGTTCTTGATTTTCGGTTGCGGCACAAAGCTGATGGAATTCAACAGTCGCATCTAGATCCGTAGTGTTATTCTCGAGTGCATGGTGGCGTGTTTCTTATGCGGCGGTTCTAGAATGCCCTGCCGATAGATGTTCAGCAACAAACCGATGCCGAACATGCACGCGACGAGATTCGAACCTCCGTAGCTGATAAAAGGCAGCGGCAACCCTTTATTCGGCAGCAGCGACGTGGTCACGCCGATGTTGACCGCGGCCTGGAGCGCGAGGAGCGAAACAACGCCGCACCCGAGGAGTAGCCCGAAACGATCCTTGGCATGCAGCGCAATCATGATGCCGCAAACAATTATTAGCGCGAATAAGAAAACCACGAGAAGGCTGAACCGCAGCCCCAGCTCTTCACCGATGATTGGAAAAATAAAATCGGTATGCGCGTAGGGCAGATAAAGCATCTTCTGGCGCCCGTTGCCCAAGCCAAGCCCTTCCATTCCGCCGCTTCCCCATGCAATCAACGCCTGCATCTGCTGCGATCCAGCGTCCTCTTTGAAATGCTCCGGGTGAAGAAAAGCAGACAGCCGCCCCATTCGCTCGGAGATTTGCGTCGCGACAATGAGAAGAGCGCTTAGGCCGGCGAACGCCACAGCACCGAGCCATAGTGGATTGGCGCCAGCAACGAACATCACGACGAACGCCGTTGTACCGATCAAAGCAGTCGTGCCCAGATCGACTTCGCCCAGCACAAGCACAGCCGGCAGGCTGATGATCGCGAGTGGAAGAATCAGTCCAAAGACTACATTGCTCTGCGGCTTTTCATATCGCGCAAACCAGGAGGCGAGAAAAAAGATCGCGGCCAACTTTCCCAGTTCCGATGGCTGAAAGATAGCTGGCCCCAAGCCGAGCCACCGGCGCGATCCATTGAGGCGCATACCGATGTGGGGAACATAGCAAAGCGCCAACGCCGCCAACGCGAGCACAAACCAAAGCCACCATGTCCGCCGCCAGAAATGGTAGTCCAGGAGCGCCGCAAAGATGCAGGCTGCAAGTCCAATTCCCACCCAAACCGCCTGCCGTTTAATGAAGAAATAAACGTCCCCGTGACTGTCACGCGCAAAAGCGCTCGTGCTAAAAAGCATAACAATCCCAATGACGAGCAGTGCGAGCACTGCAAGGAAAAGGATATAGGCGCTTTTACGATGCATCGGCCGAACTCATCTCATGGCGTTGACATGTTGAGCGGAGCGAAACATCAGCCAGTTCCTTTTTGGAGCCACATCTCACTAATTTTTTTTAGCGGAGAACTGGCTGGATTCATCACTTCGCTCAGAATGAAATTGTGAGACGGCTTATAGATTGCAGCGTGGATTCTCACTTCTTCGCCTTCTTTTGGTTTGTCGTCGGAATCAAAAGCTTTTGGCCGATCTGCAATTTGTGGGGATCTTCAATGTGGTTCAGCGCTAGCAGATCGCCGTAGGAAACCTTGAGTTTCTTCGCGATTGTGACGGGGTTATCGCCTTTTTTTACAATGTAAGTTTTTCCTGAAGACGCAGGCTTGTCCACCGTAGCCTTGGCGGAGGAGGACGCCTTCGCGTGTTCGTCCTTTAACAGCGAATGTGACGGCTTAGCATCATTGAGCGGAGCGCTTTCCTTTCGGGCCACTGCATCGCGCGGCTTGACGCCGTCCGTCTGAATTGGCGTTCCCGCCGTGTCAGGCGGCTTGTTATCTGTGTTCGCTGGAACTGCCTGTGGAAATGAGTTCTCTCGCGTCTTGATCGCGTTGAACGCGATGATTCCCGACACGGCTACCACGTGCAACAGCAACACGATCAACAACGCCCGTGACAGTTTCATGTTTGGCTCGGGGATGTCTCCGAAATCCATTCCCGCAGATGCAGCCGAGGCGCGCCGAGCAGTTGCGGCCGCAAGTTTTTTATGTCTGAAGAGCCGGGAGATTTTCATCAGTGTGTTTGAGGCAACGCCGCGCCCGCATCCCTGCGCGAAGCTGCTGCGGGCAGGGCCTGCACGAGCGCGCGAAATTGGTCGCCTCGATCGGCGTAGCTTTTGAACATGTCGAATGACGACGTGCCCGGGGAAAATAGCACCACTTCCCCCGGTCTTGCGCCGCCATGTGCGCGCTCGACTGCGTCCGCGAGCGAGGTTGCCATTTCGCACTTGACCGCGCCGCTCCAGGAACGGCTGATGCTCTGGGCCATTTCGCCGATCAAAATCGTCGACCGGACTTTTTCTTTCACGAGAGACCGCAGCGGCTCGAACGTGAACCCTTTGTCTTTGCCACCGGCGATCAGAACGACCGGCTTTGTCTGCGCACGCAGGGCCTTTTCCACGGCATCCAGATTGGTTGCCTTGGAATCGTTCACGTAGTCAACGCCATCGACTTCGCGCACAAATTCACATCGATGCGGGCGCGGCTCATAGTCCCTGAGCGCCGGGGCCATCTGTGGGAATGACAATCCGCGCGCCATCCCAGCGGCGAGTGTTGCCATCAAGTTCTCGATGTTATGCAGTCCGCGTAGTTTCGTGTCCGACAAACGCAGCACAGCCTGGTTTTGGTAAACAATCGCACCATCAGACAACTGGAAATCCGCTTGAGTGGAGTACGCGCTAAAGGTGATCTGGCGCGGGCGAATCGCGGGAAATTTTTCGATGGCGTTTACCACCGCCACATCGGTGTCGGTTTGATTTTCGAAAATGCGCAGCTTGGCAGTGCGATAATCGTTCACGGAACGATAACGGTCGAGATGGTCGGGAGCGAAGTTGAGCCAGAGGCTGATAGCTGGGTGAAAAGTGCGGACCGCCTCCAGTTGGAACGAGCTCACCTCAACCGTGAGCACATCAAATGGCTGCTTTTCCCGCGCCACTTCGGAAAGTGGCTTGCCAATGTTCCCACAAGCGATCGTTCGCTGACCGCAGGCATTCAACATTTGAGCCAGCAATTCCGTCGTGGTTGTTTTGCCGTTCGTGCCCGTAACAGCGATCACCGGAATCTCGCAGAACCGCCAGCCCAGCTCTAGTTCGCTGATTATTTCGATTCCGCGCGAGAGAAAATTGCGCACCAGCGGGGAAGCCGGATCGATGCCGGGGCTCAAAATGGCCATGTCGTACGCGGATGAATCATCATCCGCTGCCGCCCCGCAAATCACGTGGACGCCCTGTGCCCGCAGATTGTTCAAAGTGGATTTGAGTAAGTTCTTCTCCTCGGCGCTGTCGAGCACCGTAACCTGTGCGCCCTCCGATCTGAGCAAAAGCGCCGCAGCGCTCCCGCTCAAGCCTGCACCAAGCACAGCAATATTTTGATTTTTGTAGCGCACGTTTTTCATCTCAGTTTCAGCGTCGCCAAACCGAGCAGGGCAAAGATGATCGACAGAATCCAGAACCGAACGATCACGGTGCTCTCCTTCCAGCCCGTTAATTCGAAGTGGTGATGCAGCGGCGACATGACAAAAAACCGCTTGCCCGTCAGTTTGAAACTCAACACCTGCAAAATCACTGAGACCGCTTCGATCACGAAAACGCCGCCGACCACGACCAAAAGCAGCTCTTGTTTGCAGCAGATCGCGACGACACCGAGCATGCCGCCGATGGCCAGCGATCCCGTGTCGCCCATGAAAACTTTGGCTGGATAGCAGTTAAACCAGAGAAAACCGAGGCCCGCGCCGATAAGGGCCGAGCAAACTACGGTCAGCTCCCCAGCGAACGGATAAAAAGGCACCTGCAGGTATTCCGCGACCCGGAAATTGCCGGCTGCGTAAGAAAGCAATGCGTATGCGAACGCCGCTGGAATAGTGCAACCGATCGCCAAGCCATCCAATCCATCAGTGAGGTTCACAGCATTCGACGAGCCCACGATAACGAGCGCAAAAAATACGAAAGTGAACCAGCTCATGTTCACAATGACCGGCGCCTTGACGAACGGCACGTACAAAGAGCGCGCCTGTACTTCCAACAATGGATTCGTAAGGAAAAGAGCAGCGATGATTGCCGCGAGCGAGATTTGAAAAAGGAGTTTGATCCGGCCGCTGATCCCGTCGGATTTCTTCTTTGTGACCTTGAGATAATCATCCGCGAAACCGAGCACTCCGAGATAGACCATGCTGAACAGCGCCAACCAGACGAAGCGGTTATCAAGTCGCGCCCAGAGCACACTTGAGGCAACCACGGCGAACTTCTGCCGCTCCACGTTCGGGTTGCCCCACCTTCAGCGCCGTTAGTATTCGGATGATAAAGTTTCCAAAAATTAACGTGCCGAGGAACGCCGTGACCGCCGCGGCGATAGCTCGGAACGTGACGTAAAGGAAAACATTAAACCCGATGAACTGATCGCTCAGGCGATGGAGGTAGTACATCATGGGGAATTGACGGTTGCGGATTGCGAATTGCTGAATGCTTCGATCACGCGCTCGGTCCGAGCCAGGCGGCTGCCTTTTATCAGGACGAGATCGCCTGGCGCAGCAATTTCGCCTAACAACTGAGCGGCTTCTGCGGTCGATTGTACGATTGCGGTCTTTTTGAGTCCGGCATCTTTGGCGCCGTGCGCAATTTCCGCCGCCATATTTCCGATCGCGATCACCTGATCGATCTTGAGAGTCGCCGCGGTTTCTCCTACTTCGCGATGGCCACGCTCCGATTCAGCGCCGAGTTCCCTCATTTCTCCAAAAACGGCAATGCGTTTCCCTTCGGCGGGCAGTTCCGCCAGGGTGCTCAAGGCTGCCTTCATGGAATCGGGATTTGCGTTGTAACTGTCGTCAATGAACTCAACGCCACCGATCTTCTTGATTTGCAAACGCGCTTTGGCGAGCGGCGCGGCAGCGAGACCGGCAGCACACTCTTCGAGCGAGACACCGAAGACACGACCAGCAGCGACTGCGAGCAACGCATTCTGCACCATGTGCAGTCCGGGCACGGGTAACTGTGCGCGGCAGCGATGCGCACCCTCGAGAATAGTGAACTCCGTTCCGTCCTCGCTCTGGCTTATCTCAGCCGCGCGGATCGCTCCGTCAGTTGTGCCCGCCCAGATGACTTTGGCTCGCGCACGCGCCGCGATGCGCGCGCTGAAGGGATCGTCTGTATTCAAGATGACCGTGCCCCCGTAGCTTACAGCTTCGACTAGGGCGCCTTTCTCATCAGCAATCGCCTCGCGCGAACCCATGAACTCGATATGCGCAACGCCGATGTTGGTGATGATGGCCACATCTGGCGCGGCGATTTTCGACAGTGCCGCAATTTCACCAGGATGATTCATGCCAATCTCCCAGACAGCGACTCCGTCCTGCAACGTTGCCTCCAGGATTGTTCGAGGCAGGCCGACGTGATTATTGAAATTTCCTTCAGTCTTGGTGACTCGAAAACGGCGGCCCAGCACTGACGCGGTAAAGTCTTTGGTGCTCGTTTTGCCGTTGCTCCCGGTAATCGCGACCACTTTTATGGTGAGCGATTTCCGATAGTTGGCTGCCAGTTGCTGGTACGCTTGCAAAGTGTCGTGCGTCCGAATGAGTGCGAAATTTTTCGGCCCACTGCCCTCCCAGTTGGAATCAACGATCGCCCCAGCCGCGCCAGCGTTTACAGCGGACTCGACAAAATTGTGGCCATCGAAATTTTCACCGCGCAATGCGACAAACAATTCGCCAGGCTTAAGCGTGCGTGAATCGGTGCTGAGCTTGTCTATGATCACGCTCCCATCTCCAGATGAGAGTGGAGCTCCGGCAAACTGGGCGATTTGAAAGAGTGGAAGCCGATTCATGTTCGCAAAACTCAAAACTCCACTGGATGATCCTCAATCGCCCGACGCGCGACCTGAATGTCGTCAAACGGGATGGTGTAATCGCCGAACTCCTGATAATTTTCGTGTCCCTTGCCCGCGATCACAACAATGTCGCGCGGCCGGGCGAGCGCAACAGCGCGATCGATCGCCTGGGTGCGATCAACGATTTTTTCATAGCGATCCGAACGAAATCCTTTTTCGATCTCCGTGATGATCGCATTTGGATCTTCCTTGCGAGGATTATCGGACGTGATGATGGAATAGTCAGCAAGTCGATCGGCCATCTCCGCCATTAGCGGGCGTTTTTGCCGGTCGCGATCACCTCCGCAGCCGAAGACGGCAATCAATCGTTGCGGGTCGAGCTCACGCACAGTTTTGAGAACGTTTCCAAGTGCGTCGGGAGTGTGCGCATAATCGACGAAGACTTGAAATTGTCGTTTGGCTGGAACCAACTCCAGCCGCCCAGGCACTTGCGGCGACTTGGCAAGACTAAACACCGCGTTTCGCAAGTTGACTCCCAGCGCATTAGCCGCAGCCAGGGCCGCAACCGAATTGGTCACGTTAAAGCGGCCAATTAGTGGGAGCCGCACGAGGTAGCTCTTGCCCTGAGCGTCCAGTTGATAGGATGTTCCACCGAACTCGGCACGGTAATTTGACGCGCGAAAATCCGCGCGCGTCCCCATGCCGTAAGTAACAACCGCTACCCGCTTGTCAATTTTATCGAGCAATTGCTGGCCGTAGCGGTCGTCGATATTCACAACAGCAACAGGTTTGCGCTTTCTTTTCTGGCTCACGAGTCCTGTAAACAGTTTCGCTTTGGCATCGAAGTAGTTTTCCATTGTCCCGTGAAAATCGAGATGGTCCTGGGTGAGATTTGTAAACACGGCGACGTTCCATTCGAGGTCGCGCGTGCGATCCTGCGCGAGCGCGTGCGAAGAAACTTCCATCGCCGCGGCCTTGCAGCCCGCGCCCACGATCTGCGCCAGCAACTCTTGAAGATCGAGCGATTCCGGCGTGGTGCGGATAGCCGGCAGAATTCGCTCACCGATCTCGTAGCGCACCGTTCCAACTAATCCGCAACGCAAGCCCGCCCGTTCACAGATATGTTTGATGAGAAACGTGGTCGTGGTTTTGCCATTCGTGCCCGTGACCGCCGCCAGTTTTAATTTGCGCGCCGGATGCCCATAAAAAGCCGCGGAAAGGTCAGCAAGCGCGATGCGTGTGTTCTCGACAACCAGACAGGTGATGCGCGGATCGTTGGTCTCGCGTTCAGCGACGATCACCGAAGCGCCTTTGTCGATGGCTTGACCGATGAATTGATGGCCATCGGTTTTCTCGCCCCGCAATGCAGCGAACAAGCTGTTCCTTTGCACTCGCCGCGAGTCATACGCGATGTTTTCCACTGGGCGATCAAGTGGCCCGATGACCCGGCGAACTGGAGTCGCAGAGAGGAGAGTCTTGAGCAGCATGAGGTTTCAATATGCCGTGACGAGGCATTCAATGGCGTTCGGCATTGGTTAAGGCGATTCGTTCCGCCGCAGTTTTGCGGCCTCGCTCCGCCGGCGGCGATTTTTCAACGCGCTGTACGGGAAGCGCTTTGCGAATCTCCTCATGCGGCTCAAGATCGAGGTAGCGGGCGGCCTTCTCCGCAAGGCGGGAAAAGATCGGTCCAGCTACAAGCCCGCCGTAATTCAACTCCGGTTTGCTCGTGTGCGCATCATCGAGCACCACGAGACCAACAAACTCGGGATGCTCGGCCGGAAGATAACCGGCGAAAGAAACAACGTACTTTCCCTCTTCATATCCGCCGCGAGGATTAACTTTCTGCGCGGTTCCGGTTTTTCCAGCAATAGTAAAACCGGGCACGGCCGCAGCGGCAGCTGTCCCGCTGTCGCTCACAACGCCTCGAAGCGCATCACCAATTTCTTTTGCGGTTTCAGGAGCAATAACCTGACGCAGCACCACTGGAGAAAGGGAACTAATGCTTTTGCCGTCTGATGCAGTGATCGATTTCACAATGCGCGGCATGATCAACTTGCCGCCGTTTGCAATCGTTGCCATCGCCACCGTCATTTGCAGCGGTGTCACCCCGACCTCGTGCCCCATCGGAATACGGGTGATCGAGATTTTGCTCCAGGATTTCGGAGGCCGAATCAGCCCGTTGATCTCGCCGGGCAGTTCAATTCCCGTGCGCTCGCCGAATCCGAAACGGCGGATGTATTCGTAAAACTTTTCTTGGCCTACCATGAGAGCGAGTTTCGCCGCTCCGATATTGCTCGATTTGATGAGAATCTCGCGCACACTCAGATTCGAAAACGCGCGATGATCGTGCAGGGGGGCGCCACCAAAGTTCCAGAGGCCATTTTCACAAAAGATCGACGAGTCAAGCCGCACCTTGTGCTCATTGAGAGCGGCGGCGGCCGCAACAATCTTGAAGGTTGAGCCCGGCTCCATCATGTCGATGATGGCCCGGTTTTTCATTTGCTCAGGCTTGCCTTCCGAGCGCAGGTTTAAATCAAAATGCGGCCGATTGGCCATCGCAAGGATTTCGCCTGTCTGCGGCCGCATCAGAATAATCGTGGCTTTTTGCGGCGAATATTGCGCCATCGCGGCGTCAATTTCATTCTCCACAATGTTCTGCAAGCCAAGATCGACGGTCAGATGGACCTGATAGCCGTCGCGCGGAGCGCGCTCCTGTCCCCGGTAGGGTACGATCTCCTGGCCGGCCCGATTGCGCTCTATGAAACGATAACCGTCCTGCCCGTGAAGGTACTCCTCCATCGAAGCTTCCACGCCTTGGATACCGTGGTGATCAAAGTCGGTAAATCCGATGACATGACAGAGCATCGATCCATTCGGGTAGATGCGCGTGGCGTCGCGCTCGAAATAAATTCCGCGCAGATTGCCGGCTCGAAGTTTTTCGCGCAGCGCGTTTGCAGTGGCTGCCGGCACTTCTCGCTTGATAATGATGTAGCGACGTTCGCCATCGAATTTTTCCGCCAGCTCCCTGGACGGGATGCCAAGTTCGTGGCTGACCAGCGCAATGGTCGCCTCCCGGTTGTTAAAATGCGTGGCGTCCGCAACGATCGTCTCCACTGGAGTGTTGTGCGCCAGAACTTCGTTGTTCGCGTCGAGAATCATCCCGCGCTCTGCGTAAATCATTTGTTTGTAAACGTGCTTTTCGGCAGCAAGCCCGGCGTATTCGTCGTGTTTTATTGCCTGCAGATAAACCAAACGAAACGAAAAGATGCTGAATAGCCCGATGAAACCAGTGCACACCAGCACGCAACGGCTTCGGCTATTTGGATTCATTTTGCGCCCGAGGAGTTAATTACGGGTTGGATCGCGTCTTCGTCTGACGATTGAGGGGCAAGAGCCAGCCGCACGATGTTTGCCTCTGAAATGGGGACCATTTTCAGGTAGCCTTCTTTCAATCGGCGTTGCAAAGCCGAGTGCGAAGTCAAACCCGCGATTTGCGCGCTAGCGACGTCATTTTGATTGCGCAGACTACCAAGTTCGTTCTCGACCGCTTTCCTGCGCTCGCCCAGATGGTAGAGTTGCAGCGTCAAATAAACGTAGCTCAACCCGGCCAGTGCCAGAAACGCAGTCATCACAATCCAGCGCGCCAGCGAGGCCGCGTTTACCGCATTGTGGTTTCTTCGACGTGAGCGTTTCATCTAAATCTTCTGGGCTGCGCGCAATTTTGCGCTCCGCGAGCGCGGATTCGCGCGCTGTTCGTCATCGCTCGGCTCCACCGGTTTCGGCGTGACCAATTCAAGATCGTAATCCGGATTGCGCCGCGGCTCGGGCCACTCCGGCTTGTCGACCCATTCCTGGCTGCGATCGCGAAAAAAGGTTTTCACAATCCGATCCTCCAGCGAATGAAAACTGATCACGGCAATGCGGCCACCAGGTGCGAGTCGCGTGGTTAAAACGCGCAAGGCCCCTTCGAGCGCGGCAAGCTCATCGTTCACTTCCATCCGCAGCGCTTGAAAAGCCTGGGTTGCAGGATGATGACGTCCATGACGCCCGATCAGCTTTTCGATCGCTCGCGCCAGCGGCAGCGTTTCACGAAAGGGCGAAGTCCTACGCATTTTTACAATCAAGCTCGCGATCCTGCGCGCGGCCGGTTCCTCACCGAGTTCACGAAACAGGCGCGTTAACTCTTCTTCGCCGTACTCGTTTACAATCTTCGCAGCGGTCAATTTCGTCCGCGGATCCATGCGCATGTCGAGCGGGCCGTTTCGCACGAAACTAAAACCGCGCTGAGCATTTTCGAGTTGGCGAGATGACACACCAAGGTCAAGAAGCGCGCCGCCAATCCTGCCAAGACCAAGCTCGTCGAGAACGCTGTCTGCATGCCGAAAGTTCGCCTGCCGCACGATGAGGCGCCGGCCGAAATGCGACAGTTGGTCGCTCACGTGCGCGACTGCATCAGGATCCTGATCCAAGGCCAGAACGTCGGCGCCGCTTTGCAACAGCGCTTCAGTGTGGCCGCCGCCGCCGCACGTTCCGTCTACGATCAGCAAACCGGGTTTGGGCTTTAGTAAACCCAACACTTCGCTCTGCAATACGGGACGGTGGTACGCGAAATCCTCGGTTGGTTGCCGCTCCGGCTCTTCTTCCGCAGCCCGCTGATCAACAGCAAGCCAGAGAGCCCGCTGCATCCACTCCATGGTGATAAAGTCTAGTTGAAGCATATGCTTACAATCCAATTACTCCTGCCACGTGTTGGTAAGTGGGCGTTTCCTCCTCGTGCGCTCGTTTCCAGCGTTGCAGATTCCAAATCTCAAAGCGGCCGCGCCCGCCCACCAGAGCAACTTCACCTTTCAATCCGAGTGTTCGGCAAAGGTCTTCCGGCAATACCAGCCGCCCTTGCCGGTCCGCGCCTGCGTGTTGCGCGCGAGAATGCAGTTGGCGCAAGAAAACGCGGCGATCGCGGGCGGAAACGCTCTGGTTTGTTTCCGCGGCGGAACTCGTTTTCCCAAATTCCTTTGGCGACATGACGAGGAGAAATTGATGAGTCGCCTCGGGCAAAAGAATGAATTCCTCAGGACGATCGCGCCGCCAGCGAGAAGGAATCGTGATTCGATTCTTGTCATCGATGGAATGCCGGAATTCTCCGGCATAAAAGCGTTCGGATGGGGAATCGGCGTCCATTTATCGAGTGGCGCAACCGTCCATTTTGCTCCACTTGACCCCACTTTTAACCACCTCATACCGAGGCGGTCAATAAAAATTTTCAGTTTATTTGTACCGGGGGGCGGTCGCCGATTGCCTTCTCGCCCCGCCACTTAGATCAAGTTTGCCGCCGGCGTACAGGTCGCCTCTCCCTTAGGCAAGGGAGAGGAGAGAGGTGAGGGTTACGTCAGATCATCTTGCGTTGCATCGCCTTGACCGTAAGCTCCGCAGGTCATGAAATCTTCCCGGCGTCGAGGAGCGGCGGTCCCCAGCCGTCCGAAAATGGCAATGAGTTTTTCCCGCATCCAAGCGGTCGTCTTTCTCTGCTTCCTTACTAGCGCCTGTGAGATTGGGTTTGCCCAAGCGCCATCAAGCTCCGGCAGTGACGCTGTGCGGGTAACCATGTCGATGCACCCGGACGGCTCGCGCACCGTTTACAATTTCGATCCGCCACAGCACAAGGCGGTGGCGACGACCACCGATGCAGACGGCAAACTTCGCGAGACGATCCGGTATGAACTGGATGACGCGGGGCGTTTCTCCAGCGCGGAAATTTCAGGACCTGACAACCGAATTCGGCTCAGGAGTCGCTACAAGTACGACGATGCAGGCCGCATCCTTGAGGAAACCCAAAGCGTGCCAGATGGCACTCTTCAGCACAAGATCGTTTACAACTACGACTCATCCGGAAAGCAGACCGGTTATTCCATTTTCGACGCATCCGGGAAAATAGTTGGCGGCAAGGGTGCTGCTGTCGTCCGCGCCTCTCCCTCGCCAAAACCGCGCGAGAAAACCCGACGATAAGCAGGCCAGCCCGACAATACCATTAACAATATCAGGCGGAGCGTCGACCGAATACGGCACCAGCCCAAGTCGTTGTGCCGATAGTAAGCTCAGACCCCCTTTTTCCCTTCTGGCTCCGACCCCATTTCCCATTCGGGCACCCGCCAGCCGATCCATGCTTCAGGGCTCAGTGAGGCCTGCTGAACAGATCCCAAACGGTCAAGAGCAACCCTAGCACGATCAGAAGAATAGCATTCCAACGGATCATTCTACCTCTGAGCTTAGGTGGAAACCTTTCGGGATAGTATCGATTCAAGAATAACAACACAAAGCCGAGCACGGTAGGAAGCCCCCCACCAACTAGACCAGCCAGTATAGCATCTATGATTGTATGTATAAGTCGCGCTGCTGATGTAAAGCTAACTGCCGCGCTCATAACGGCCTAGGTTAACTCGCTATCGCCACGACTGAAGAGCCAACCTTTCCAAGTCCTCTCTCCAGCGACACGAGTCTGAAGAATATACCACTCGTGAAAGATTCGGTTCTTGGCAGAGGAAATAGGGTCAGGTCTCAACATTTAACATTTCTTTGCGCAACTGGGAGGTTGCGCGCGCACTATGCGCTAATCGGGTCCGGCGAATCCTCTGCGCCACGGCAGCGTAATCCAGTCCGCCGAAGAGTTCTCCAATCTCCCGTAACGATTTTGTGCCGCTCTCCCAAATCATCCACATGGCCACATTGCGTGCTTTTAACCCGCGTTCGCCTTTTCTCTGCATACGCTCCCTTTGCACCCTGAACTTTTTGGCCACCTTTTCCAGCACTTCTTCTGTCCTCACGCCTCGTCCAATCCGCCGAAGCGATGGAATTTCTCTTCGATGTCTGTGGAGACCCTTCAGCCGATCGCGCAGTTTTTGGACAAACGTTTCATTTCCCAGCACCGCCTGCCACCGTACCGCCTCAAAAGGATTCTCCACCTCCCGCACCAGCCCTTCCTCCACAAAGCGCCGGTAGCGCACCCGCTCGTCTTTGCGCGCCCCGCCCAACTCGCCCAATACCATCTCTTCCTCCACAAACGGATACGGCTTTTTCAACCCGGCGTATCCAAGGTAACTGCTCCATCTAAACGCGCGCAAGCGCTTCCGCCGTTCGCTCGGCGTCCCTCTGCCCAAGCTTACTCCCCGCACCGGATTGAGGTGCAGGTAACGGCCCAAGCCCAGCAAATAATCGCCCTCTTGCACCAGAAAACCTTTGTAGCGCCCTTGGAAAAGGTGACCACTGGCCCGATGCCGCCGGCTGAAGAACACCGTGTAGGCCACCGTCAGCCAATGCATCCAACGGCTCAGATTGGGCCGATGCGTCTGCGCAACCAGGTGAACATGATTGCCCATCAGCACAAAGCAAAAAATCGCCACATCAAAGCGTCGCGCCGATTCTGACAGCAATTCTATAAACCTGTTGCGATCCCGATCATCCCAGAAAATCCGCTGCCGCGCGTTGCCACGCTGCACACATGATAGATGGCATCCTCAAACTCGACTCGCAGAGGCCGGGCCATGCGCTTCTTATAACAAAGCCTCGCCTAATGCCAAATGTTGAGATTTGACCCCGTCCCCCCCCGCAGCGAATAGCTTGTCAGGGCATCTCCCCGGTAGGCTTGCAACAGCAGAGAAAGAG